>CAUURR010000010.1:0-23535 GCA_963547555.1 uncultured Treponema sp.
CTGTTTTGGGGAAAAGAAGCCGTGTATTTATACGGCGCTTCGTCGAACAACAAGCGCAATTTTATGAGCGCATACCTTTTGCAGTGGACGGCGATCCGCGACGCAAAAAAAGCGCTCTGTACAAGCTACGATTTTTACGGCATGCCGCCGACCGACGACGAACGCCATCCGATGCACGGCTTATACCGATTTAAAACGGGTTTCGGCGGGAAAATCATACACCGCCCCGGCAGCATCGATTTCCCGCTTTCAAAGCTGTACGCTCCGTTTTCTTTTGCCGAAAAAGTGCGCCTTTTTTATTATAAAAAAATAAAAAAACTGTTTCGGCGCTGCCTCAAGCAATCCGAATAATCCGCCGCCAAAAAACGGCAAAAAAAGGGATTCCTCAAAAGTTTGTTACTTTTTCGCCATCCCCGACGAGTTTAAAATTAACTCTTGCGGCTTTTCAGTAGTCCCGATTATACACGGTGCCGTTTGCAACCTCTTTCGGCAAATCGCTTGAAGTAAGGTAAGAGTGTCGCCGTTTTGAAAGATTAAAAATTTTTAATGTAAAAATTCAACACAAAACAATAAAAATATCGTATGATGTACGTATGAAAAAAAACAGACCGGCGCTCTCTTTTTACCGCAGCGCGCCGCTTTTTGTTTTTTTGTTTTTCTCTTTGGCCCTTTTTGCGCAAAATGCAAAAAATATGCATCATGCGCACCCGTACCGCGGTACGCGTACCGGCAATACCGACGCCTTATTTTACGTTACGAAAATCGAAAGCGAAAAAGAAGAAAACGCGCATATCGAAATCGAAATCAAATTCAATATTCCCGCCGATCCGCGGACCTTGCAAAAGCATTCGATCTTTATAAATGAAAAACCGCTGATGCAGGATTCCCGCATTGTTTTTAACAAAGCGGGAAATAAAATAAAAATATTTATTCGGGCGGACAAAGACAACAAAATCGGTATGCCGCTGCAAATCGATTTGCCGGATGCAAAAAGTTTTAATAATATTCCGATTTATCGTTCCCGATTTACCGATATGAAAATCGGCGCGGAATACGGTTTTGTATTTTTGGACGAATATATACGCTTTGAGGATGACTGAGTATGCGCGTACTTATTGTGGAAGACGATTCGGGTATTGCGGATTTTTTGCAGCTTGAACTTGAACATGAAGGTTTTGAGGTTTTGCACGCGAACATACGGCAGCGGCAAAACCGCGAACTTGTTTCGGCTGCATTGACAATCGCTTCGGCCGGCGAAAACTGGCGCGAATACGATGCCGAACTTCCGTACTACATTACTTTTGCCGTATACAAAAGCGGTACGCAGGAAATTATCGCGACGAACGATCCTTTTTTGCCGGTACTGCCCGTAACCGCAAAGCGCGCCGAACGCTATACGGCGAAAAACTATTTTATCGACGGCGACTTGAATATTTTGTACTATGCGGTCGTTTTTGGAAAAGGAAACGAATATGTCGTTCAAACGGCAGTCAATATGGATTCCGACACTGCCGAATCGATTGTTTCCGATGTGGCGTACATTCTTGCGCTGCTGAGCCTTCCGCTGCTTGTTATCACGTATTTTGCCGCCTTTTTTATTGCCAAGCGCACGATGAAAAATGTGCGCTCCATGACCGAAGCGGCAAAAAGTATAAGCGTTTCAAAGCTCGGCGAGCGGCTGCCGGTTACGGAAAAAGGCGACGACTTTGACGAACTTGCAAAAACCTTTAACGATTTGCTTTCCCGCCTCCAAGCCGATTTTGAGCGTGAAAGGCGTTTTACCGCCGACGTATCGCACGAATTGAAGACGCCGCTTGCCGTCATGCTCGGGCACGCAAATCTTTTGCGCCGTTGGGGAAAGAACGATCCGGAGCAGTTGGAAAAATCGCTTTCGGCTTTGATCCGCGAAGTGCATTCGATGGAATCGATTGTCGCCAATTTACTTCGGCTTTCGCAGCTGGAAAACGCGCGCGCGGAATTTCACGCTTCGGCCGTCGATGTGCAGGCACTGTTCGACCGCCTTATCGGCGACACAAAAGCCTACGCTCCCGAAGCGGATTTTTCCGTTCAAGCCGGAGTAAAAACCGTATATGCCGACGAAGAACTTTTATATCAGGCTTGCACGATTGTAATTTCAAACAGCATAAAATTTGCAGGTAAAAAAGTGCATATACGGCTTTCCGCCGAACAATCCGTTTTGCGCGGCTTTTGCGACATTGCGATTGTTGATGACGGCCCCGGCATAGAATCCGAAAAGCTGCCGCACATTTTCGAACGTTTTTACCGCGGCGACGAATCTCATACGCGCAGCGCAGGCGGCGCGGGTTTGGGCTTGTCGATCGTAAAAAGCATTATGCAAGCACTCGGCGGTTCCGCACGCGCCGAAAGCACGGCGGGCGAGGGGACTCTCATCGTTTTGCGCGTACCGCAAAAGAGCGCCGTCAGCTGAAAAGTCTATTTCTTTTTAGATAACGAATCCTCCCGAGAATTTATAAAAAGAGAATTGACAGTCTGATATTTCTATGGGATAATGCTAGGGGTCGGAGGATACAATTATGAAAAAAATATCGGTTGCAATTTCAGTATGTGCAGCTCTTATTTTGGTTATCGGATGTTCCAAGGGTAAGGAATCGAGCCGCCAAGTAAAACCGCGGGTAATCAAGGTCAGCACTAAATTCGTCGATGACGAACAAACCGTAAAGTCATTGGTTAAAGTCGTAAAAGCCATCAACGAAAGAAGCGGGGGCAGCCTTGAACTCCAGCTTTTTACAAGCGGAACCCTTCCCATCGGTAAGGACGGTATGGAACAGGTTGCAACCGGCTCGGATTGGATTTTGGTTGACGGCGTAAACTTTTTGGGCGATTATGTTCCCGATTACAATGCGGTTACCGGCCCGATGCTCTACCAATCCTTTGATGAATATTTAAAAATGATGCGTACTCCGCTTGTTCAGAAATTGAATGCGGCCGCCGAAGAAAAGGGTATTAAGGTACTCTCTTTGGATTGGCTTTTCGGTTTTAGAAGCATGATTACGAAAAAACCGATTAAGGTTCCGGCGGATATGAAGGGCTTAAAAATCCGCGTACCGACAAGCCAGCTGTATACTTTTACGATTGAGGCGCTCGGCGGTAACCCGATTGCGATGCCCTATCCGGATACCTATGCCGCCTTACAGCAGGGCGTTATCGACGGTATCGAAGGCTCCATCATGACCCTGTACGGAACCAAACAGTACGAAAACGTAAAAGAAGTTTCTTTAACAAGACACCTTTTGGGCGTTTCGGCCGTTTGCATTTCGGATAAGTGCTGGAAAAGCTTAACCGATGAGCAGCGCACGATTATTCAGGAAGAAGTCGATAGGGGTGCCGAGGACAATTTACGTGAAACAATCAAGCTTGAAGCCGAATACGAACTTAAATTAAAAGAACTCGGCGTTAGCTTCCACGAAGTTGATGCCGATGCCTTTAATAAGGCTGCAGCTCCTGTCTATTCCAAATTCCCCAAATGGTCTGAAGGAATTTACGATAAAATTATGAAAAATCTCGGACAAGTCAGAGAAGATATTAAAAACGGAAAATAATCTCTTATAACATCACGGGCTGCCGAAAAGTGCATTTTTTGGCAGCCCGTTTTTATCGTCTTCGTTTGTATCGGTATGGAGTGTAAATGAAAGATTTTTTTAAAAAATTCGAATTATATATCGGCAGCGTTTTTATAGCCGTAACGGTTATCGTTGTGATTATGAATGTATTTACGCGGTATGTATTGAAATTTACGTTTTTTTGGGCGGAAGAGCTTGCCGTAGGCTGTTTTGTATGGACCATCTTTTTGCGAACCGCCGCCGCATATAAAGAAAAAGCCCTGATAGGAGTTGAAGCCCTCGTTGTCCTGCTGCCGAAAAAAGCCAGAGACGTGTTGGCTTTTTTCACCTATCTTTTGCTCTTGATTTTATGCAGCGTTATGCTCTATTTCAGTTTTACCTATGTTGCATCGTCTTCAAAAATAACGGCCGCATTGGAAGTATCCTATGCCTATATCAATACGTCAATCATTATCTCTTTTGCTTTGATGACGTTTTATACCCTTATTTTTGTCGTAAAAAGTTTTAAAAAAGCTTTTTTAACTAAATCGAATTAAAAATCCGTCCTTATGTAGGAGAGTGTATGGAATCGTTTTATCCGATTATTATTTTATTTATATTGTTTTTTTTGGATATACCTATCGGATTTGCTCTCATTGGTTCATCCCTGTTTTATTTTATTTTTTTGAACAATACGATGCCGATGAATATGGTTATTCAGCAATTCGTTACATCGATAGAGTCCTTTCCGTATTTAGCCGTTCCGCTTTTTATTATGGTCGGTTCGGTTATGAATTATTCGGGCATAAGCGAACAGCTGATGAATATGGCCGAAGTTTTGGCAGGCCACATGAAAGGCGGTCTTGCTCAGGTAAACTGTATTTTAAGCGCCCTGATGGGAGGTATTTCCGGTTCGGCAAATGCCGATGCCGCAATGGAATCCAAAATCCTTGTTCCCGAAATGATAAAAAAAGGATTTTCAAAACCTTTTTCGGCGGCTATTACCGCGGCTTCTTCGGCCGTCAGTCCCGTTATTCCTCCCGGCACAAACCTTATTTTATATGCATTGATTGCAAACGTTCCGGTCGGCGATATGTTCCTTGCAGGCTATACGCCCGGTATTTTGATGACTGCCGCCTTAATGATTGCCGTTCATATCGTTTCGGTAAAAAGAGGCTATGCCCCTTCGCGCGAACGCCGTGCCACTGCTAAAGAAATCGGAATGCAGTCTTTAAAATCGATTTGGGCACTTGCAATCCCCTTCGGTATCATTCTCGGAATGAGAATCGGTATGTTTACGCCCACCGAAGCCGGAGGCATTGCCGTACTCTTTTGCTTTATCGTAGGATTTTTTATATACAAAAAATTAAAGCTGCATCACATACCCGTTATTTTGATGGAAACGGTTCAAAGTACCGGTGCGGTTATGATTATTATTGCAAGTGCAAAGGTTTTCGGTTATTATTTAACCCTTGAGCGAATTCCGCAAATGATTACCGAAATGCTGATGAACTTTACTTCAAATCCCTTTGTGCTTCTTATGGTAATCAACCTGCTTTTACTTTTTGTAGGTATGTTTATCGAAGGAGGGGCCGCCCTCGTTATTTTGGCGCCGCTTTTGGTTCCGGCGGTAAAAGCCTTGGGTGTCGATCCGTTGCATTTCGGGGTTATTTTTATCGTCAACATTATGATCGGAGGTTTGACGCCCCCGTTCGGTTCAATGATGTTTACGGTATGTTCAATCGTCGGTGTAAAGCTTGAGGAGTTTTTAAAAGAGGTTTGGCCCTTTATTATAGCTCTTTTATGCGTATTGTTGTTGGTAACATATTCAAAAACTGTTGCCTTGTTTATTCCGAATTTATTTATATAATAAGCGGGCAGGAATGCCGATTATTATATCGATAAACAATAACTTCAAATTGATTTGAAGTGGAGGTAATGAAAATGGCGTATGAAGATGCCTACAAAGACTGCATTTGGATGGATTTTGCCTATCTTGAAAAATTCATGACCGATGCTTTGGAAGCCGCCGGGGTTCCCGAAAAAGATGCAAAAATCATCGGCGACGTATTGATTGAATCGGATAAAAGAGGAATCGATTCTCACGGTATCGGGCGGTTAAAACCGATTTATATCGACCGCATTCAAGCCGGCATTTTAAATCCGGTTACAAAGATAGATGTCGTAAAAGACGATAAAACGGCCGCGGTTTTGGACGGTAACAACGGTATGGGACACGTGGTTTCCCACAAGGCTATGGAAATGGCAATCGCCAAGGCGAAAGAATACGGTATGGGTATGGTTGCGGTTACGAACTCCACCCACTACGGTATTGCCGGTTACTATGCAACGATGGCAACCCAAGCCGGTATGATCGGTATTACGGGAACAAACGCCCGCCCTTCGATTGCACCGACTTTCGGCGTCGAAAATATGCTCGGAACGAACCCCTTAACCTTCGGTATGCCCACCGATGAAAAGTTCCCCTTTGTATTGGACTGTGCAACGTCCGTAAGTCAGCGCGGAAAAATCGAAGTATACGGACGGGCCGGAAAAGAACTTCCCAAAGGCTGGGTAATCGATGAAAACGGCAATACGAGAACCGACACCCAACAGGTTTTGATCGACTTAACCAAGGGAAAAGCCGCTTTAACCCCGCTGGGAGGTGTGGGAGACGAAACCGCAGGCTATAAGGGCTTCGGTTATGCAACCGTTGTGGAAATCCTTTGCGCCGCCCTTCAAAACGGCCCCTTTTTAAAGGCTTTGAACGGAACCGATGCAAACGGCAATAAAATTCCCTATCCTTTGGGACACTTTTTTATCGCCATCGACCCTGAACGCTTTATGGGCTTGGAAGTGTTTAAAAAAGTTACCGGCGGTATTTTGCGCGAATTGCGTGCATCGAAAAAGGCACCCGGTCACGACAGAATCTATACTGCAGGCGAAAAAGAACACCTTGCATGGCTGTACCGCAAAGAACACGGCTGTCCCGTTCCGCCGTCTTTACAAAAGGTAATGATTGATTTACGCAACCATTACAAAATGGATTATAAGTTCGATTTTGAATAATCCCTGCTTCTTCTAAAAGGTTCAAAACGCCGATTACGGTTTTCAAGCCGCCGTCGGCGTTTTTTATGTATCACAATGTTCTTAAAGAGATTTTTTCAACTTTTGGAAATTCAGCAGTCCGCTAAATTCAATTCGGTACTTTTCATACACTGCATTCCGCGTTTTCCCATTTCTTCAACAAAGAGTTTGGCGTATTTTTCAAAGCCTGCAACCGGAGCTGTGCAGTCGGTAAGCAGTACAAAAGAAGACGGCGGGATATAGGCTGTTAAATCGCGTATTGTTTGACCGAGGCAGTGCGACAAGGCTTCTCCGGCTACAATAATGCGGTCGGCTCTTTTTAATCGGTTTATCAGGTAAAAATTCATATGGGTAGACGGGTCATCCGGATCGGGTACTTCCGACTGAAGCACACTGTAATGTTCGGTATATGCATTCAGCGACTTCATAATAAAATAAGCTTTAAGCATGGGCCTGCTGAGTTCCCATGCATGACCTGCTTCCCATACCTGCTTTTCAAGCATCATTCCGTATGAGCCCATAAGGCAGTGGGGCGGCCAGAGGATGAGACTGTACCGCCCGCGGGCTTCAAGTTCCTGTAAGTATTTTTCTACCCGTTTTTCGACAGACGGATCGACCGGACGGTATTTTCCCCGGGAATAGTCTGCATAAGTAATTTCGGTATAATCGGGCGGGATATTGCCGTTTGCATCCCGCCAAAACACGGCATGAGCTATGTGATATGTACAATGACAGTCAAATGTTGCGTATATTGAATGTATATATTCACTGTTTTTTTGAATAAAACGTGCCGTGTTGGTGCAATTTTCGACGGAACCGGGAATATAAAGCGAGCCCTCGGGCGTGCAAAAATCATTTTGCATATCTACGAGTAAGAGCGCATTATTCATAAACTCAGTATACTCCCTTTATTCCCGCTTGTCAATGTTTCCGTTTTTAAGATATACTGGAATATATGAATCTTGAAGCTTTTGTATTGGGATGCGGCGGAATGATGCCCCTGCCGTACCGTCATTTAACATCCGTACTGCTCAGACGCGAAGGGCAGCTTTTTTTATTCGACGGCGGGGAGGGAACGCAGGTATCGCTTCGTCGTCTTAATCTTAAATGGAAAAAAATAAACGCGATTTTTGTAAGCCACACCCATGCCGATCACGTAACCGGTCTTCCCGGAATTTTAATGCTGTCATCGCAGGTTGAGCGCGACGAGCCGCTGTATATCTACGGGCCTCCTAAAATCGCCGAATACATAGAAACCAGCCGCTCTGTTCTCGATATGTACATCAATTATCCGATTATCGTAAAGGAAATCGAAGCTCCCTGCGTTTGTTATGAGGGCGACGGTTTTTACGTGCGCGCCTTTCCGCTCAAACATACAAAAACCTGTGTCGGCTATACTTTGGAAGAATTGGACAGACCCGGCGAGTTTAAACCCGAAAAAGCTAAAGAATTGGGAGTGCCCGTCGGCCCGATGTGGTCGAAACTCCAGCACGGAGAAAGCGTTATCACGCCCGGCGGAAAAGAAGTTTCCCCCGATGAAGTTTTAGGGCCTGCACGCAGGGGAAGAAAGTTCAGTTATGTAACCGATACACTGTATCTTCCCTCGATAGCGAAAGAGGTGCGCGGTTCGGACTTATTGATTTGCGAAGGAATGTTTACAAAAGAGTTTGAGGATCAGGCGGCCGAAAAAAAGCACATGACTTCCACGCAGGCTGCAACGATTGCCCGCGATGCTCAAGCCGATAAGCTCGGTCTTATTCATTACAGCCCGCGCTATACGGACAGCGAATTAAAACAGCTTTTGGCGGAAGCTCAAGCGGTTTTTAAAGATACGGTTCTTACAAAAGACAGGATGATATTCGAAATCCCCTATAAGGATTAGGATTTCGCTGAAAGGGGCCGCGCCGTACTGAAAAAACGGCGGGCGGTATGAACGCATATGATTGTATTGGAGGATTTTTCAAAAAACTACGGCTCTTATAAAGCGGTTGAAAAGCTTTCTTTTACCGCCCGAAGTTCCCGGGTTACCGCCCTTGCGGGCTTAAACGGTGCGGGAAAAACCACTGTTTTAAAAGCGGTGTGCGGTATTCATCGACCTGATTCGGGGCGGATTTTAATCGATGGTATCGATACGGGCGATGGTATTGATATGGTCAATGATATTGCTACAATCGGAAGTATCGATACGGCCGAAGAGCCGGAAAAAGCGGCCGCATCTGTCGGTTATATGAGCGAACACGCCGTTTTTCCGCCTTTTTTTACGGTATACGAGTTTTTATATCATGAAGCCGATATTCTTTATGCGGCACGGTTTTGCAGGCAAAAATCCGCACAAGCCGGTCTGAAAAAAAAAGACGTTATATGCGGATTTGACTGCCGCAGCGTTAAAAAGACGCTTATGACCGAAAAAAAGACGGTTATGACCGAACTTGATCGCGTTATCGATTTATGCGATTTGGCTGATTTGGCGGACAGAAAAATCGCTTCCCTTTCCAACGGACAAAAAAGACGAACCGCTTTGGCACGCAGTCTTTTAGGCGACCCTGCGGTGTTGGTGCTCGATGAGCCCGCTTCCGGTTTGGATCCCGCCCAAAGTGCCCGTATGCGTTCTCTTATCGCCGATTTAAGCCGCAGTAAAACGGTTCTATTTTCTACCCACCTTATTCACGAAATGGAAAGCCTCTGTACCGAAATTATTATTTTGCATAAGGGGCGTCTTGCCGCATCGGGGACTGCCCGCGACTTATGCCGAATGACAAACACCGATGATTTGGAAACGGCTTTTTTGCGTATAACCGGACAAAGCTCCGGGGAAAAAATCGCCATACAGGATGCCGTGAAAGGCGATGGTGTTCGGGAAGGCTGCGATGTGTTGTAAATCTTTCAAAGCTCTTGTAAAGCGCGATTTATTTTCTCTTGCGGTAAATCCTGCCGCCCGTGTAAGCGGTGTTTTTTTTACCCTCTTTTGTTTTGTCAACTTTTTTATCTTTCAGGGATTTTTTTTATCGTCGGCGGGTTCGACCGATATGCGCTCGTTTTTTGCCCCCATGCCTCTTTTATCGATTGTCTGTATTCCCTCTGTTACGATGGGCTTATGGACTTCCTATGACAGGTATACGGTGCTCCCCGTATCGATTTTTGTGCGTGTTTTGTCGAAATGGTTTTCCGTACTTGTTTTTTTATCCTTTTTTTTGCTTGTGTCGGTAGCCGTACCCCTTGCCGCATCCTTTTTCGGCAGAGTCGAATATTCGGTTGTACTGACGGGCTTTTTAGGTATAGTCTTTTCCTTTGCCGCCTTGAGTGCTCTCGATCTTTTTGTTTCCCTTTTGTTCCGTTCAAAAGCGCTTGCTTTTTTTGTATCGGCGCTTTTATGTGCCCTTGTTTCGTTGATACATTTGGGAGCATCTTTTAGTTCCCGTGCGGGGGTACAGGCTTTTTTGCGCTTTATATCTTTTTCGCGCCATTTTGATGCGGCGGGCAAGGGGATTATAGACAGCCGAGACCTGTTGTTTTTTGCGGGCCTTACGCTTTTATTTTTAAGTTTAGGCGCTTTCAGTGTCGAATACGGACGCTATTCCGCCGCTTCCGAAAGCCCGCATAAAAAAGCTTTGAGCATACAATATGCCGCTCTTTTTTTGTTAAGCCTTTTTATAGTGTGGAACGGCGGTATTTTTTACTTCCGCGCCGATATGACCGCAGACCGCCGATTCAGCTTGAGTGAAGCCGGCAAAGCCCCCTTTGTATCTTTGGAAAGTCCCTTGAGAATCACATACTATCTTTCTCCCGAGCTTGAAAGCGCATATCCTGCGGTTAAAGAAGTGCGGGAGTTTTTGTACAATTACGCCGATTTATCCAAGGATATTGCCGTCCGCACGGTGCGCGTAAAAAATGCACAGGCTCAAAAAGAAGCACAGGCTGCCGGTATCTTTCCCGAAGTTTTGGATAAATCGCTTTTGTTCGGCACAAGATACGAAGAAGGGGAAAGCAGGCAAGCCCTTGTCGTGTATTCGGGGATTTTGCTTGAGTATGAAGATAAGTCGGTGCCGATTCCCTTCGTGCTTACGCCCTTTAATGTCGAATTCAATATGGCCGATGCGCTTCCCCTTTTAAACGGTTTCGGGGAACTTGGGATACCGCGACGGCGCGTAAGCCTTCTTATTGCAAACGGTTTAAGTCTTGAAAGGGATTACCCTTATCTTGTGCCCTGGCTTGAAGGGGCGGGCTTTACGGTTGACCTTATCCTGCCTGATATGATTGGAGAACCGGGCGGCTTCGGAAGTGCGGACGGAAAGTCCGCTTTTGGGGATTCCGTTTTAAGGCAAAATCAACCGCTTTTACTGATCGGTTCTTCGGCATTAAATGAAGCGCAATGCGAAGTTCTGGACAATTTTTTTACCTCTGGCGGTTGTGCTCTGTGTGCCGTAAGCGCACACGAAGCGAATTTTACTACCTGGACGCTTTCAATTCCCGCCTATAATCCTTTTTTGTCCCTGCTTAAAAAGCGGGGCATTTCCGTTCTTTCGCCGATTGCGGGGGATGCGAATTGTGCGCAAATCTCCATGCTGCGCCGCGCTTCCGGGCAGCCGGCAAACGGGATGCAGGGGTACTACGGAGATTCCGAAGTTTACGAAAAAATCGCCTATCCGTTTTTTATAAAAATAGGGGCGGCTTCCGCGGCAAAAAATCATCCTCTTACCGCATCTTTCGGCGGACTTGATTTATTTTGGCCCTCTTATATGGAAACGGATAAAAACGTATTGGCACGTACAAGTGAACGCGCCCGCTTGCAGTATCCGCAGGAAGGGTTTTATAATACGGATCCTTTTTCTCTTGCCGATTTTATACCTGAAGAAGCTCCGCCCGTTTTATCCCTAAAAGATGCAAAAACTGTGCCTGAAGCGGGCTTTCCCGTCCTGTGCGCAGCGGATGCCGATTCTTACGGGGAGGGCGGCGAAGCGTCTTTTGCAGGCGGCCGTATGATTGTCATTCCTGACCAGTATTTTTTGTCGCGTATGGTTGAGTATACGAATGCCATGTATAACTTCGATTTTGCCGTAAATGCGCTTTTATGGCTTTCGGGCGAAGAGGATTTACTGTCGATTAAAAATCGTGCATTCGGCGATTACCGCGTAAAAGCGTCAAATTCGAGCGAATTTGCGCATAAAGCGCGTACAACGCTTATTTTACTGTTTGCATGGTTTTGTACGGTTTTTGCCGCCGTAATTCTTTTACTGCGCTTTTACCGCAAAAAACGGCGTTTTAAAGCCCCTGCGGAACAACTGCCGGAAGTCAATGCTTCATTTGACGATAAAAAGGGGCAAAAATAGGGGTAAAATGAATAAAAAAAAACGGCTCACTTATATTTTATACGGAATCTGTTTGGTGCTTTTATGTACGGGGATTGCAGGAAGCATAGTCCGAAAAGACGGCAAAAATATTAAACAAACGTCCACAGCCCTGTTAAATCCCAAATATGGGACAGAGGTGAATTGCATACGCATTATTCTACATAAAAGCGGTCAAAATGAGCTTATTTTGCGCAAAAATGAAAAAAACGCAATGTGGACGGGCACATTTGAAGGTAAAAACAACAAAAAAATACACTTTCCTGCAGACAATCGGCAAGTCGATTCTCTCATTGAAACTGCAAGAAAACTTCGCAGCATGTATATAATTTCAGACAGTAACGCTCAAAAGGACACAAAAAGCCCCTTTTTTGCCCCAAACGATGAATTTTTCGTTTTTGAGTTTTTACACGATGAGCGGCTTTTTTCGCATTTTTACGTACAAAAGAGCAAAAATGCCGGCCAGAGACTGTACATAAAATCCGCCTCTGCTCCTTCGGTTTACGGTGCGGACGGCGATTTAGCCGCCTTTTTAAGTGTATATCCTGCCTCATGGGCGGACGGAAAGCTTTTTTCCGAATATGCACTCAGCGGCAAAACAACCGATGATGTGCAAAAAATCGTCTACATTCGCTATGACAAAACAGGCGGAATTTCAGCTCAAAAAAGCTTTGCCGCAGGAGATGCGGATTTTTATCGACGGCTTTCCGATATTTTGGCGGCCCGTACGTCAAGAATCGGCGCAAAACCGGACAGCGTATTTTTTGACGCGCTTGAAAAATCGTACGAAATCAAGCTTGAGTTTGCAGACGGAGAAAAACGCCGTATTTTTATATATCCTGCAAGCGATGATTTTATCGTTGTTCCCGACAGCCTCGATTACGCCCTCCATATAAGCGCATGGACCGCATCCTCTATCGGGATTACCTTTTTTGAATAAGATGCAGGCCTGCTTTTAGAATTCCGGGCATACCTCTCTTAAGGGATAATAGGGGTTCCGGTTTTATCAGCGGGCGGCCTCCGCACTTATTTTCGGGTTTTGCGGTAATTCGATATTCAGGTTTTTTCCCTTGCTGACTGATAAATAATCGATTAGAAGAGGATATTCGGATAGAATACGGCCGAGTCGCGACAAGCGTTCCAATTCCAAATAATCGGCGGCAGCCTGTGCCGATTGAGAAACCGCCGTTTTTTCAAGCTTTTCTTTCAGTGCGTTCTGATATACCGTATAGGCGCTTTGTGCCGCATTGTACAATCCGGTGTCGGGAATGTAAAGTTCATCGATGTGCAAAGAAGCAATCTCTATACCAGGATAACGGTTTTCGGCATCTATGCCGCGTAACAGTTCCGTATCCGAAACGGCCGCTTCAAGTACAAATGCGGGATTTTCCAGTGCTTTATCGAGGATAAAACGCGCCGCATCGCGGGCAATGTTTTCGGCTTCACCCGTAAGATACGCATCCGTTTCTTCTTCGGAAACGGAGCCTCCCTTTTTAAAATAAGCGGGCAGGGTGTCCGGCTTAATACGTGCTTGTATGCTTATCGAAAATCGGTAGGAAAAATCGGGTTTTCCTTCCAAAAGGTTTGTATACAGATCGGCGGAGGGAAGGGTGCCGGAAATTTTTTTTACGATTTTTAAGGTGCGGCTTTCAAATATATGTATTTGTGTATTTGTAGGCAGGAGAAGCTCCCATCTCCAGTCGAAACGTCCTGAGCGGATAACCTTATTGTATACACCGCCGGTTTTCGATTCCATGATACCGTATTTCCCCGCAGAAATTCTGAAGGGAAGAAAACCGATAAAAAATACGGCCGCCGCACATAAGATGAGTATAATGAGTGACAAAATCGATTTTTTTTTCATAACGCCGCCTTGCTTAAATTCCTTTCTCCCGATAGTATATAGTCTTATAAAAGGATGTGCAAGTGAAAACGCCTAAAAACCGTAAACCCTTTCTTTTTAAGATAACGAACCGAATGATACTCTTTTTATTTTCGCTTTCTTTTGTGCTCTTTTTTTTCTATACGGCGGGTAATTTTCAGCAGTTTTCCGGTCAAAGCCAAAAGTTTTTGCTGACGGCGGTTACTTTTTTATCGGCAGCCCTGTTATTTTTTATTTGTGCGGGCCTTGTGCAAATCCTGTGGTACGGCATAAAATTGAAAACTTTGCAATTTCTCGGCTTTGCGTTTTTATATCTTTTGTTTGCTCTTTTTGCGGTTTTATTTATTTTTTTCGGAAGCGGCGTGATTTTTTTGTCGAAGTGAATGCTTTGCGAGCTTCGCGGTAGATAATGTAACCGCAAGGAACACAAAGACCGCAAAGGATAATTCAAAAACATATTACAAAGACGTTCTTAAAATTCTTTGCGTCCTTTGCGAGCTTCGCGGTTTTCCTCTTTTTCCCTTATTGAATTTGCCTTTTTTTTCGGTTATACTATGATTCATGTCCGTTAAAAATAATCAGGCGCAAAAAGCCGATACGAATAAGGAAGCCGGCATCCGCATTCTTTTACAAAGCGATTTAAGCCGTACGCATATCCATTTTACGGGGATAAAGGGAACGGGAATGGCTGCCCTTGTGGAGCTGTGCCGGTACCGCGGCGCCCGTATAAGCGGAAGCGATGTTGCCGACCGTTTTTACACCGATGAAGTGCTTGAACGCCTCGGCATTAAACCGACCCTCTTTTCCTCAGACAATATCGGGCGGGATATCGATTTACTTGTCTATTCGTCCGCATATAAAACCGATGTCAATCCCGAATTGATTGCCGCCTCCAAAGCCGGTATTCCCATGCTTTTGTACACCGAAGCCCTCGGTGCCTTGTCGCGCTCTTCTTTCAGCTGCGGTATTGCGGGGGTTCACGGAAAAACGACGACGACCGGAATTACGGGTATGCTGCTTAAAAGTTTGAATCTTCCCGTACAGGTACTTGCAGGAAGCGTTATCCCCGGTTTTGCCGAATCGATTTTACCCTCTGCGGCGGGAAGCTGTACCCTCAATCACGGAAGCCGCTTTTTTGTCGCCGAAACCTGCGAATATCAGCGTCATTTTATGTCCTTTTGCCCGAAAAAGATTATTTTGACAGGTGTCGAAAGCGACCATCAGGACTATTATCCCACCTACGAAAGTATACGCGATGCCTTTGTCGATTACTGTCTTTTATTGCCCGAAGGCGGAGAATTGATTTACTGCGAAGACGATCCGGGCGCCTGTGAAACCGTTTCTATCGTAAAACAAAGGCGAAGCGATATTGTGTACACGCCCTACGGTTTTAACGCTGAAGGAAGGTTCCGCCTTTCTTTGGGAAAAACCGAAAAAGGAAGGCAGTATTTTTCAATTTCTTTATTCGATGAAGAGTTTTATATCCGTATTCCGGGGAAACACACGGTATTGAATGCGGGAGCCGCCTGTGCCTTAGCCCTTGCCCTCTATGCCGAACATACCGGAAAAAATATTGAAAATCCGGCTTGTGCATTTTCCGATGATGAAAAAAAAGCATTGGCTGAAAAACTTGCATCGGGTTTCAAAGCTTTTTCGGGGGCAAAAAGACGAAGCGAAATAATCGCTTCGATTAAGCTTGACGGCGGTCAAAAATCCGATGCGGCAGCAGATGCTGTAGCTAAAGATATTTTGATTATGGATGATTACGCTCACCATCCGACCGCTTTAAAAACCACGATAGAAGGCTTGCGCTCATTTTATCCCGATCGATATATCATAGTCGATTTTATGTCTCACACCTATACGAGAACCGCTTCGCTTTTGGATGATTTTGCTTCTTCTTTTTCGGCAGCCGATGAAGTTATTTTGCATAAGATTTACGCTTCCGCCCGCGAAACATATGACGGCTCGGTAAGCGGTAGAACTCTTTATGAAAAAACCCGCCTTAATCATAAAAAAGTTTCCTATTTTGAAGAACCTGCCGATGCACTCGATTATCTTGTACAATGCTGTAAACAAACGGATCGCGGCATCCTCTTTGTTACGATGGGGGCGGGCGACAACTGGAAGCTCGGCCGCCTGCTTGTTGATACATTATCTGCCGATAAAAATGATAAAAAAAATTGAGGAATAGTTATGAAAAGTATGACCGGTTATGCCTATGCCGAAAACACCGGCGAAAAAGCCTTTGTGTCCGCCGAAATTAAATCGGTTAATTCACGCTATGCCGATTTTAATATCAATCTTCCTCCGTTTTTAAGCGCATTGGAGCAGGAAATCCGCAACCTCTGTACCGGGTACATTCTACGCGGAAAGGTCGATATATATATCCGTGTAAGGGATTTTCAGCCGGATATGTCCGTTGAAACCGATTTACAGGCTGCAAAAAACTATGCCGATGCGCTAAAAAAAATTGCGGGCGTTTTGGGCCTAAGCGATTCCGATATTTCAGTCGGCTTAATCGCTTCGCGCGAAGGGGTGTTGAGTGTAAATCAAACCTATGACACGGAGGCATACCGCACTTTAATCGAGCCCGTTTTTAATCAAGCTCTCAAGGATTTTTGTGCGGACAGGGAACGTGAAGGGGCAAACCTCAAGCGCGATATTCTCGCTCAGCTTGCAAAACTTGAAAATTGCGCGCGCATATTCGAGCAAAGCGTTCCCGAGATGGAAGCACTTTTTAAGCAAACGATTACAAAACGCTTTAACGAGCTTTTAGGTGATAAGGTCGATGAACAGCGTATTATGAGCGAAACGGCAGCCATGCTCGTAAAATACACGATTAACGAAGAGGTTGTACGCCTTTTAAGCCATATCGAAGCTTTAAAAACCGAAATAGAGCACAACGAAGCCCCCGGAAAAAAAATCGATTTTATCTGTCAGGAATTGAACCGCGAAATCAATACAATCGGCTCAAAAAATCAGATTTTAAAAATCGGCCAAAGCGTTATCGAAGCAAAGGACGCCCTCGAAAATATCCGCGAACAGTGCCGCAATGTGGAATAACTCCGCAGTGTGCCGAAACTGCCGCTTGTACCGGCAAGATGTCTAAGTGTTATACGAGTGCTTTACATCGCTTTATTTTTTTGATATACTTAGCGAATTGATAAGGGTTCGTAGCTCATCCGGATAGAGCAGCTGCCTTCTAAGCAGCAGGTAGGGGGTTCGAGTCCCTCCGGACCCGAAAGGGAGATTGCTTCTTATATCGAGGCGGCTTTCGTTATGTAAAAAACATGTGTGATACCAAGCGGATACCTCTGTAGCACCTAGGTGGTACAGAGTAAAAACTGCGGAACGTAGCGCAGTTGGTAGCGCGTCTGCTTTGGGAGCAGAATGTCGCAGGTTCAAATCCTGTCGTTCCGACTATGAATATAATTATATATGCATTACTTGCCTTGGGTGCTACCACCATCGGCTCTTTAAGCGGTATGGGCGGCGGCGTTATTATGAAGCCCGCTATGGATTTTTTAGGGCACTATCCCTCGGCTTCAATCGGTCTTTTAAGCAGTATTACCGTATTTTTTATGTCGTCGGTTTCTCTGGCCAAAGATTACCGTGCGCAAAGGGCTGCCGGCCGCGTTCCGGTATCGATTCCGCGTCTGCTTATTTTGAGTGCAGGTTCGGTTGCCGGCGGCATAACGGGACAATTTATCTACAATAAGGTATGTGCAGCCGTTAATAATAACAATGCCGTCATCTTTATTCAAAACATCTGCCTTTTGATTCTCATGGTTGTTGTTTTTGTCTATATGCTTTTTGCGGATAAAATCAAAAAATACCGCTTTTTTTCGGCACCCGCCTATATACTTTCAGGCTTTTTTTTGGGTTTTATTTCCTCGTTTTTAGGGATAGGCGGCGGGCCTATCAACGTGGCACTTTTTATCTATGTTTTTTCATTTGAAATAAAAACGGCCGCCTTTGCAAGCCTTACGACGATTTTCTTTGCGCAAATTGCAAAACTGGCTTCGGTTCTTTTTACTACCGGTTTGGCTCCCTATGATTTAAGCATGGCACCCTATATGATTATCTGCGGTATAGCGGGCGGCTTTTTGGGCACTTATCTAAAACTGCATGCAAGTACCAAGGCGGTGAACATCCTCTTTAACATAGTGGAAGCTTTTATTATCGTCTTGTGCGTTGCAAATATCGTGAGATCTTTATAATCTTATTGAAACGAAACTTATGGGAAAAAATAAGCCGCCTGCCGCAATGCGGTTGACGGCTCGGTTATGCATCCGTTTAAGTGCGGTTTTTACTCAACAGTTTATCGGCAATTCCGGTTATAACAAAGATTATAAAACCGGGCAAAAGCCAGCCTAAACCGCTTTTATACAGCGGAAGCTTTTCGGCAAGAGCTGTAAGAACGGGCAGCTTGAGGCCCGCCTGATCCAAGGCGTTTACGAGGCTTATAAGGGCGGTTACATAAATAGTTGAGCGGTACATAAGAGCGCCCGTTCCCGCTATTTTTTCACACAGGGCAAGAACAATCAGCATAATCGACACCGGATAAATTGCCGTCAAAACGGGAATATTGTATTTAAGGATTCCGTCTAGGCCGATGTTTGCAAAGACGAGGCTTATGAGTGTCCACAAAATAACCCAGCTGCGGTAGCTTATGCGCGGGATAAGTTCTTCAAAATAACGGCTGATTGAAATCAACAAGCCGACGCAGGTGGTAAGACAGGCGAGGGTAAAAATCAGGGCAAGGATAACCGCACCGAATTTGCCGAAAAACATACGGGATACATGCACAAGAATCTGCGCCCCGTTTGTTGTATCGGGAAAGAGAGCGGCGCTTTTTGCACCGATATCGGCGAGCATAAGGTAAATCAAAAAGAGGATTGCGCCGGCAATCAAACTGATTTGTATGTTTATACCCAAAATCTTTTTTTCATCCCGTACGCCGTGGGCTTCAATCGCCAAAGTTACTACCAAGCCGAAGTTGAGGGCCGCAAGGGTGTCCATTGTTAAATAACCGTCTATAAAGCCCTTTATCATCGGCTGAACGGCATATTCTTCCATAGGGGGATTGTAAACGGGCATGTTGTGAAAAAGCGATGCGATAAAAAGGGCTAAAAGCATAATAAGCAGGGCGGGGGTAAGAATATTGCCCATGATGTTTTGCATGCTTTTATCGTCGGCAATGCTGATAATGCCGGAAGCGGCAAAAAATACTACAGTGTAGATAAAAAGAGCCAGCGGGCCTGAAAATCCGGCAGGAAGATACGGTGCTATCGCCATTTCAAAGGGAACGCTTCCTGCCCGCGGAATTGCAAGAAAGGGGCCTATCGACATGTAAATTATAACGGTAAAAAAAACGGCAAATTTTTTCCCGACACGCTCGCCGAGTGCCGGAAGTCCGCGCGTTTTTGCAACCGCCATCATTCCCAACACGGGAAGAAAAACGGCGGTTACCCCGAAAAAGAGCATGGCAATGGGCATATTCGTTCCGGCAAGTTTTCCTACCATGGGCGGAAAAATCAAATTGCCTGCACCGAAAAACATCGAAAATAAAATCAGCGCAATAACAAGAGTATCGCGTTTTGAGAATTGCTTATTCATAGATTGTGTCCGTACTTCCTTAATAAATTCAGTATTCGTTACTCATTGTCGGGTTCAAGTTCGGCTTCAAATAGATATAAGGTTTCTATTTTTAATGAATTGATTGTACTCGGCTCATAGAGCGCGGCTTTCGAGGCGGTAAGCGGTAAATCAAAGGTATATACGGTACGTTCAAATCCCTCGGCAGAGATTTCAAGCTTAAAGTGAAAATGTTTTGTTTCATCGGGATTTTCAACGGGTTCGGGCTTAAGCCAAAATATATACTTTCCTCTTGTGTGGCTTGTTAAAATTGTAGGATTTGCCCATGTATGATCAAACATCTCACAGGGAACTCCGTCTTTAGTCAGTGTGAGGACGGCATCGTTTACCGGTTCAAAGGTTAAACCGTTGCATATCGTTCCGATAAACAGGGGAAAATTAAATACGGGGCCGTTTTCTTTTGCTTTATCCGCAACTCCGCTTGCGTGGAACGGGCGTGCATGAGTTAAAACCTTTTTGAGCCCTTCCATTACGAGGGCATCCACGTCTATCGATGTCTGCGACTCGTTTTCTGAAAGTACATGTGTTAAGCCTCTGCCCGATACGATGTATTTGGGAGACAGTCTGTTTAACACATAGGCGGCGGTATCCAATCGGCACTGTTTGCAGTCACAGGTAAACCAGTCGGGTTTTACTTCTTTAAGATTGTCAAAGGTTCTGTTTACGGAAGCGATAACTTCATCTTCAAGAATATTATGTATGTTCATATAAGCCGCCTTTCATAATTTTCCATAAATATATAATATATCAATTTCTTATTATTTGCAATATCAATTTTGCAATTTTGTTAGTTATGGGCTTCTTTTATTGTCCTCCGCCGCGTGTATATGCACTTAATCCTCCCGCAGCCAAAATACTACGGGTTCGCTCATCAAAATCGTTGAGAGCTTCAAAGGTAAACAATTCTTTTCCTTCGTTGTCGGTACACAGTATTGTAAAAGGCTTACCCGTTTTTAAGGAAATGTCTATGTCTTTTAAGTGCAGAATGTTATTTTGCTTAATCTTATCGTAATCTCCGGGATTTTTAAAAATAAGGGGAAGAATACCGCAGTTTATGAGGTTTGCGCGGTGTATTCGGGCAAAAGACTTTACGAGGACGACGCGGACTCCCAAATACATAGGGGCTAAGGCGGCATGTTCGCGCGAAGAACCCTGTCCGTAGTTATCGCCCCCGACCACTGCGGAACCGTCTTTACCGTCGGCTGCGGCCGCCATTGCATTTGCATAAAAGCCGGGGTCTACTCTTTCGAGCGTGTATTTGGCGATTTCGGGGATATTTGAACGCAGGGGAAGCATTTTTGCACCTGCCGGCAAAATTTCGTCCGTCGAGATGTTGTCGCCGGCTTTTAATATGACGGGTATGGTCAGATTTTTTGCACTTGCGGGGGCTTGGGGACATTCTTTAATATTCGGCCCGCGGATAATTTCAACTTTTGCGGCTTTTTCGGGCGGAAGGGGCGGAATAAACATTTTTTCGTTTAAAGCGGTTTGTTTGACTTCTTCGGAACTCAATGTATAAAAGTCCGCTTTGTGCAAGCCGGTTTCGCCCGTTTTTACGGCGGTTTTGTTTTTTTCGTGTGCATTTCCGTATAAAAGAGATGCACCGGGAATGGAAGATGCAAATGTTTGAGGATCGGTAATACATCCGGTAACGGCGGCAGCTGCGGCCGTTTCGGGGGACACGAGATAGACTCCCGCATCGGCGGTTCCGCTGCGTCCGGGAAAGTTGCGGTTAAAGGTGCGTAAGCTGATTCCGGCGGAAGAGGGTGCAAAACCCTGTCCTATGCAGGGGCCGCAGGCACTTTCCAAAATACGGAAGCCCGCATCGATTAAGTCTTCCAGAATTCCCGCCTTTGCCGCCATTAAAAGGGTAGTGCGGCTTCCGGGTGCGATACCCGCTTCCACGCCGCCGGCTATGTGTTTACCTCGTACTATCGAAGCGACTGCCGCCAAATCGTCAAGGGAAGAGTTGGTACAGGAACCGATAACAACCTGCTGTACGGGCTTTCCCGCTAAGGATGCGATTGTTTGTACCGCATCGGGAGAGTGGGGGCAGGCCGCCAGAGGCTTCAGCTGCGAAAGATCTATTTCCGTTACCTTATGGTAGACCGCTCCTTCGTCGGCTGCAAGGGGTTTCCATATTTCGGAACGCCCCATCGCTTCCAAATAGCACCGGGTCGATTCATCGGAGGGAAATATACTTGAAGTTGCACCAAGTTCCGCTCCCATATTCGTAATCGTAGAGCGTTCAGGCAGCGTTAAAGAGTCAACACCGTCACCGAAATATTCGTAGATGGAGCCGACTCCGCCTTTGACGGTTTCACGGCGCAAAACTTCCAAAATAATATCCTTTGCGCTTACTCCGGCCTTGAGTTTTCCGGTAAGATGTACGCCGATAATTTTCGGCATGGCAAGGTGAAAAGCACCTCCGGCCATTG
This sequence comes from uncultured Treponema sp., assembly GCA_963547555.1. Lineage (GTDB taxonomy): Bacteria > Spirochaetota > Spirochaetia > Treponematales > Treponemataceae > Treponema_C. The sequence continues at coordinate 21,995 of CAUURR010000010.1, forward strand.
CAACGGCTACATCCAGTCCGCCCGCTCCGATGGCAAGCATTCCCAAGCCGCCTGCTGTCGGCGTATGGGAATCGGAACCTAAAAGCGTTTTGCCCGGAATGCCGAATTTTTCCAAATGCACTTGGTGGCAAATGCCGTTTCCCGCCCGCGAAAACCAAAGTCCGTATTTTGCGGCAACACTTTGCAGATAACGATGGTCGTCCATATTTTTAAAATCGGTTTGCAATGTATTATGGTCTATGTATGAAACCGAAATTTCGGTTTTTATGCGCGGCACGCCGATTGCTTCAAATTGCAAATATGCCATTGTACCGGTTGCATCCTGAGTCAACGTTTGATCGATTTTTATTGCAATATGTGAGCCGGGTTTTATAGGAAGACCTTCCGTAAAATCGGTTTCCGAACAGGCTTCTTTTACCAAATGTTGTTGGATGATTTTTTCCGCCAAAGTGAGTGCCATAATTTTTCTCCGCAGTAAAAAGTTGCCGTTTGTAAAGCCTTTTAACGGCCTGAAAAATTGTAGCATAAAAAGTGAAAAACCGCTATACTTTATCCGATGATAGAACGGAAAAAAACAGTACGCAATTTTTTTATCTTCGGCATTTGTGCGCTTTATGTGTATGTGTTCACAGCCTGTAAACCGCAAACGGAAGCTGCGTATGATTTATATAATACAAAAACGCTTAGGTCTTCCGCATTGCAAGCCGTTGACGCCGTTGACTGGGTATCTGCCGGCGATGATGAACAGGAAAACTCCGAATCGCAGGAACGGATTATCCGTTTGCCGACGGGAAACTCGAATAACAAAGCCGCTTTATTTATAGCGGATATTTCAGGCGGACAACCCGTCTATCCGATTGCCGAAGGTTTTACATCGCTCGATACCCGTATGATTCCCCCGGCGGCATATACATTATGCAAAGATTTAATCGAAGGCTGTAAAAAACGGGAACTCAATGCCGATTTTTTTGTTTCCGGATACGCTTTTCTTAAAATCGTGTATGAATATGAACTAAAACGTTTACCGGCTGTAAAAAACGGTCTTATAGGTAAAGCGCGTATAGATACAAACGGAACCTTTGAAATTCCCGTTCGATTAACTGCGGAAAACGGTTTTGTGTATCTTTCCGTTTATCTTGCCCGCCGGGGTGCAGAAAATACACAAGGGGATGTTTTTAAAATAGAGCAAATAGTTTTTGAGGAAAAAAAATGAGCGGCGGTTTAACGGGAATTGTCCGTGATGTGATTGCCGAATTTTTATTGCATGAAAGACCGCCGCTTTCCGTGCGGACATCTCTTATCCCGCACAAAGACGAGCCGGTGCTTAATCTGGCATCGAACCGCTATCTTGCGCTTTCAGGTGGTTTTTTATTTTTTCCTGTTATGCCGTTTTTTCAAAAGATGCCTGCGTTTTGCGATATATATATTGTTTTCTTTTATAAGGGCAGAGGTGTGTACTTTACCGGTTCTCTGCAAAAAGTAAAAAACGGTTCTATTTTTGCCGTTCCTAACGAAGTGTTTAAAATCGCCGATCCCGTTTC
>CAUURR010000011.1:0-22836 GCA_963547555.1 uncultured Treponema sp.
TCGCGGCAGCGTTCTTCCTTTGTTTTACGTTCAAATTTGGGCATAAGATGATTGTACTTTGCTCTGTAAAAAAGTCAATACGGCTTTTTTACATAACGCGCCGATATTTGAACAGACTGTTCTACAAATCCGAGAAGTCCGGTTTTAACCTGTCCTTTTTAAACCTTGACTTTTCTCTTTAATAGGGTAAAATTATAAAGAACTTCTAAAATAGGATTATTTTTTAGAGGCTCCCACTATATAACACTAAAGGGGTTGACAATGAGTAAAATCATCGTTGTAGGCGGAAACCATGCCGGAACCGCCGCAATTAACACAATTTTGGATAATTACAAAAACAATCAGGTTGTCGTTTTTGAACGCAATACAAATGTAAGCTTTTTGGGCTGCGGTATGGCGCTGTGGATAGGTAATCAAATCGACGGATCGGACGGACTTTTTTATTCCGATAAACAAAAAATGGAAGCCAAGGGTGCCGTCGTTTACATGGAAACCGAAGTTACAAACATCGATTTCGATAAAAAAGTCGTAACGGCACAAAACGCTCAAGGAAAGACAATCACCGAAAGCTACGACAAATTGATTTTGGCAACCGGTTCAAATCCGATTATTCCGAATCTTCCCGGAAGCAATCTCGAAAACATACAAAGAGTTAAACTGTTTCAGGATGCGCAAACCGTTATCGATAAGTTAAAAATGGAAAACATAAACAGTGTCGCCGTTATCGGTGCGGGCTACATCGGCGTGGAATTGGCCGAAGCCTTTAAGCGGCACAATAAAAAAACAACCCTTATCGATATTGCCGAAACCTGCCTTCCCGTTTATTACGACGGCGAATTCACGGAATTGATGAAAAAAAATCTCGAAGAAAACGGTGTGGAGCTTAAATTCGGCGCCCGTGTTGAAGGCTTTGAAGGCGATAAAAAAGTGCAGCGCGTGCTTACCTCAAAAGGAAGCGTTGACGCCGATATGGTTATCTGGGCGGTAGGCTTCAGACCGAATACGGAGCTTGCCAAGGACAAAATCGAATGCTTTAAAAACGGCGCCTATCTTGTCAATTTAAAGCAGGAAACAAGCGTTAAAGATGTCTATGCCGTCGGCGACTGCGCAACGGTATATGACAACGCGCTCGGTGCCGTCAACTACATCGCACTGGCGACGAACGCGGTTCGTTCGGGACTTATTGCCGCACATAACGCTTGCGGAACGTCTTTGGAATCGGTCGGCGTACAGGGGTCAAACGCCATTTCGATTTTCGGCTTGAATATGATTTCCACCGGACTGACTTTGAACAAGGCAAAGGCTGCGGGTATCGATGCCGATTATACCGACTACGAAGATTTTCAGCGTGCACTGTTTATGCGCACAAACGAAAAGGTTAAAATCCGCATCGTATTTGAAAAGAAAAGCCGCCGCATTATCGGGGCACAGCTTGTGTCGCGCCTTGACGTGTCGATGGGGATCCACATGTTCTCACTTGCAATTCAGGAGCACGTTACCATCGATAAATTAAAACTGCTGGATATTTTCTTTTTGCCGCATTTTAATCAGCCGTATAACTACATCACGATGGCGGCTTTAAAAGCTCCGAATGCGTAAAACGGGCAGATCTTTATCAATAATTTGCCAAAAAACACATTCCGAGCAAAATATATATCCGGCCTATGTTCTCGGACTTAGGCACGGAGAAAGAAGTTTTTTGTAAAAACTGCCAAAATACACCAAAATCGGGGTCTATGCGCAAAGCATATTCCCCGAAATCGTCTTTTTTCGATTGCTGTCCGAAAAGTAAATATACCGTATCATAAAGCAAAAGCATAAATTTTTCGTAAACAGTTGCATATTTCTTTTCTTCCAAAGCGGCAGATACATCATCAAGTTGAAATAAAATCCGTTCTTTTAAAGCCTCGTCGGATTTTTCCACCCAGGTTTTTTGTACGAGCAGTGTTAAATTATTATAAAAACTTTTTATAAGTTTTTTTTCCGCTTTGTCACGATCATCGGAAGGCTTTTCGGTAAGCAGTCCAAAAATATGTGCGGAATCAAATACTTCGGCAATAAGAAGACCTTTCTCTTTTACGACACTTTCCGCTTGCTGCGAAAATAAATCTTCCATTGCGCAGACGGCTTTTTCACCTATCATTTGAGTCAATAATTTTTTTTGCATATACTCAACGTTCGGCATACTTAAGGGTGCACTTTTCCGCTATTTTTGTCAAGACCGTAAAGAGCCGCAAAGAATATCTTCGGGCTCTTAAAGAGCTTACGGTACTCTTTTATTAACAGCTTTATTGAATAAAATACAAACGATAATCGTAACGGCACACTGCGCAATCACCGTTCCCGGATTATCGATAGCAAAGGGGGTAAACCAGTTTTTCGACCATTGTACGGATTGTATAAACCACCACACGATAATTACGGCCAAAAAGAAGGGATATACCGTAATGCAAATATCGTACCATTTTCCCAGCTTTACATCGCTTGTAGGATTGATAAGTTCCGTTCTGAACTTTTTAATGCCGAAACGGTACACCGACAAAGCGTAAAACAGACCGCAAATAAGCAGGCCGATACCCCATACCCAATCCTGATTGTTAAAAAAGTTGATATTTACCGCGGAAGGAACGCCGAATATAAAACAGCCGATTGTAATAAATATAACCGCTTTTTTTCGGGAAATACCGAAATCTATAGCATTTTTTACGATTACTTCCATCTGGGGCAAAGCGGAAAATTCTTTTCCCTTGAGGTTATTCAATCGTTGTGATATGCTTTACGCATGAAACGTGTATATACAATATTGCTTATGTCACTGCTTTTTGTGTTTGCAGGCTGTTCGGGAAAAATGGGCTACGGCGTTGTCCTCTGGTCGATTCCCGAACAAAATCTTTACGACGGCGACATAGTTCCCGTTTATGCAAAATCGAATATAAACAAAGTCTATATAATCGGTCTTCCCGATTCAAAACAAAAGTTTGAAGTCCCGCTTTGGCAGATAAGCGCCCCCGAATCAAAACGGAAAGCGCATAAAACCGCCTCTTATTATGCCGAATACCGCCGTCAATATGCTCGTGCCGCCGTGGACGGTCTTCCGATACGCGCCGAGCCGGTCAATACGGCAAATCAGGTGTACCGTCTGCGTTTGAATGAAATGATAAAAATTTTGTATAAAGGCGAAGGACAGGCGGTTATGGTCGGCAAAAAAGCGCTTGACGGTGAATGGCTGAGAGTTATGACCGCCGACGGCTCACGCGGCTGGTGTTTTTCCTACAACCTGCGTCTTTTTGACGAAACCGCCTCCGATGCGGGTGCCGCCGAAACGATCGAAGAAAAGGACGAACAGTGGGAACGGATTACCGCAACCCGCTGGGTTCCCGACTTTTATAAGGAAATCATCGACAGCGGAAAAATCGACATAGCGCGTTTAAATCCCGCTTACGGTTTTGACGAGGGAAGTGAAAGCGGCTTTATAAGCTTATCCTTAGCCGATCTAAGCATAACCGAAGAATTCCGCGGAGCGGAAAAAACGGGCTTCAATATGTACTCGCTCAAGGATACATCGTTTACAATAACCGTTCAGTCGCCGGATGCGATTACCGTACAATATGTAGGAAAAAACGGGCTTCCTTCATCTTACAACTTTATCGGGTTGGAAAAAAGCGGCATTCCGCAATTTTTGGCATTAAACAGCCCATCTCCGACTGAACTTTCGGCGCAAACCCTCTTGCCGTCGGACAAAGAAAACTTTATACCGGAGCCTGATGCGGGAACGGCGGTTGACGTCGAAACGGATGCAGCAGAGGAACAAAAACCCGCCTCCGAATATGTAAAAGAATTGATTTCCTATGAACGCGGGCGGCGCTTAAAACAATATCGGAACCTTTCTTCTCACGGCCCCGTTTTTATCAGTTCAAATTACGGAGTTTTGACTCTTAAAGACGACGGAACTTTTACATGGTCGGGCTTCCGCCTTTTACACAATTCGGGTATTCTTCCGTCTTCATTACGGACGGCGGATACCGGACGCGGAAATGCCGCCGTAAAATATTTTATTGCAGGCGACCTTGAAAATCAGTTTGACGGAGTGTTGACCTTTTCTTTTGCGGGAACGGATACGGAAGTAAACTTCTTATATAAAATAGAAGAAACGGGTTTGCGGCTTGAAAATATCACAGCCGGAAGCATAAAGAAAAGTACGATTTCCGCAAGAAGCAGCAATCCTCTGGTGCTCTTTTTTGCAAAACGGTAAGCTATGTCTTTTTTGCAATTATCGGGTATCGGTTTAAAATTCGGCGCGCGCGAAATTTTAAAAAACGTTACGCTGAATTTGGATCGGCAAAGCAGAGCGGCCCTTGCAGGAGGGAACGGCTGCGGAAAAACAACCCTTATGAAAATAGCTGCAGGTCTTGCGGAAGCCGATTCGGGAGAGATAACGGCACAAAAAAACTGCCGCATTGTCTATTTGCCGCAGTCGGGCATCGTACACACGGGAACAAATTTGCGCGAAGAAGCGGATAAAGCCTTTGCCGAAGGCTACCGTCTGCACGCCGAAATGGAAGAAATCGGCGAGCGTCTAAAAACCGTTTCGGATGAAAAAGCGCAAAAACCGCTTTTGGAACGGCATCAGGAAATCAGCGATTTTTTAACCGATTCAAAATGGTATTACCGCAATACGCAAATTGAACAGGTTCTTACCGGCTTGGGCTTTGAGCAAGGGGATTTTACGAAACCCGTCGAAGAATTTTCCGGCGGCTGGCAAATGAGAATCGCACTTGCAAAGGTGTTGCTGCAAAATCCCGATATTTTGCTTTTGGACGAGCCGACAAACTATTTGGATATAGAAGCGCGAACCTGGCTTGAAGATTTTTTATTGAATTTTTCGGGCGGCTTTTTGCTCGTAAGCCACGACCGCTATTTTTTGGATACCTGCGTAAACGAAGTTTACGAACTTTTTAATGCCGAATTGCACCGTTACGCGGGAAACTTCACAAAATATGAGCGCATACGCCAAAGCGAAATGGAAAGCATTGTCGCGCGCTACGAACTCCAGCAGGAAAAAATCCGCAAAACGGAAGAATTTATCCGCCGCTTCAGATATAACGCCTCAAAGGCAGCCCAAGTGCAGGAACGCATAAAACAGCTGGAAAAAACCGAACCGATAGAAATTCCCGAATCTTTAAAAAAAATCCGCTTTTCTTTTCCGAGCGCACCTCATTCGGGGCGCATTGTGTTGAGCCTTGAACAAGTCGGCAAAACCTATTCGGGAACACGGGAAAATGGAGAATCCTACTCGCACAGAGTTTTGCACAATATAGATTTAACCGTGGAAAAAGGAGAGCGCATAGTCGTTACCGGAAAAAACGGTGCGGGAAAAACGACCCTGCTGCGCATTCTTGCCCAACAAGACAAAAATTACGAAGGAAGCGCCGCTTTAGGCGCAAACGTCAGTATCGGTTATTTCAGTCAGGACAATGCCGAAACCCTCAAGGGAGCTTTTTCCGTTATCGAAATGCTCGAAAGCGAATCTCCGACCGACCTTATTCCCAAACTGCGCGATATGCTTGCGGCTTTTTTATTCCGCGGCGACGATATTCATAAATCGGTAAACGTTCTTTCCGGCGGCGAAAAAAGCCGCTTAGCTTTGCTGCGCCTTTTACTGCGCCCCGTCAATTTACTTATCCTCGACGAGCCGACAAACCACTTGGATATTTATTCAAAAGATGCCCTCTTACACGCCCTTGAAGATTTCGGCGGAACGGTTGTCTTTATTTCGCACGACAGAAGTTTTACGCAAAATCTTGCGACCCGCATTTTGGAATTGGACGGCGGTCGATACAGCCTGTATCCGGGCCCTTACGATTATTATATGGAACAGCGCGTAAAACACGGCATTCCGATATCGGAAGAAAAGCCTGCACCTTGCACCGATTCGGGAAAAGAAAGCTGCCTCGTTTCGGTTCCCCTGAGCTACGAAGAACAAAAAAAACAGCAGGCGGCGCGGCGCAAACTCGAAAAAGAAGAAAAGCGCTTGATGGATGAAATCACGGATAAAGAAGAAAAAAAAGCCGCACTTGAAGCCGAGCTTGCAAAGCCCGAAGTATATTCTGATGTGCGGCGCAGTACCGATGTCCAAAAACAAATAGGCGCAATCGCCGCCGAAATTGAAGATTTAAGCGCCGAATGGGAAAACGCCGTGTGCGACCTCGAAACGTTTTTAAAAAACCTTTAAGCGCCGCCAAAGCTGCACTGTGAATGTGCAGCTTTTTTATGTACATTCAAACACTGCGGTATATTTAGTAATACTTCTTTCATGTATGAATAATTCCTTGCCATCGAGCTATCAAAATGTGTGCCGTCTATGGCGGGTAGTACAACGCAACATTTGTGCAAGGTGTTTAATCGTACAGCTCAAAGTCTACAATATGCATTTTGAGCCTTATTCGGTTATACTGAATTTTCAAGCTTTTACCGTATTGAAGCATAAAAAAGACCGAAAACCTTTTAAGAAACCCCGAAATTTTAAGGATTTCCGTTATTTTCCGGCCTTTTTTTATGATTGTTACAAGCCGTTTGAAAAAATAAAAGCAAACAGCTTGTTATTGTTTATTATTGTTTAGTAACAATGAATTTAAATGAGTCTTTTGTTATATCAAAATGCGCATTATTCCACGATTTTAGCGCTCCATTCCGTAACCAACCGCTGTTATAGTCACTTGGGAAAAGTGCATTGCCGTTGGAAGCTTCTATCTGAATCAAAAGGTCATATTCACGAGTAGACTTATTTGTTGCCCCGCTTAAAAGAACACCGTTTATCGTTACCGTCTTTTTTTCCCCGACAGCAAAAGCGACAGAACCGGATGAAGCGGTCTCGCTATTGACGAACTTAGAACCGTTGCTAATAACATTGTAGGCCTTTATATCTACAACAACCCTGCATGCAACACCGCTTTTATTTTCGATTTCAAAACTCATATCGGTCCGCGTATAAACGGGATCACTTTCAGGTTGATTTTCACAACCGGACATAAAAAATACCGTACCAATCAATGCGATTAATACTCCAACAAACAGAGAAACATTTTTGCGTTTCATTTAAAACTCCTTCCCGCACTTTTTGCGGATTATAATTTTATACCTGTAACCTACGGCGCCATTTGCCGCACGGCAATCAACATACCGCGGTACAGAACCTCGGGAGGATTAAACTCTTGCACGAATAACTGCAACGGATTAATCCTTTCCCGTTAAAAAACAAAATACCTTGTAAACCGTGTTTATTTTTTTGGTGTACCGGTACTTCTTCTTCCATTGCCGCCGCTTTTGGGAGGATTATTCCCCCTATTGCCGCCGCTCGGATTACCTGTTGTGGAAGGCATGCGTCCGCCTTCTCCCGCGTGACTATTACCGGGTCTTACCGTGGTCTTTGCCATAAAATCTCCTTACAAAATATATATCCACCCGCCTTAGTAGCCGGTGCCCACTCGTTCGAGTGAGGAGTCCCCACTTCAATCTTTTAGGCACTTCTCCCACTCGGAAGAAGCAGCCTCCCTCACCCGAAGGAAGCAAGCTCCTTCGTTCGGAGGAAGAGAGTTCCTTCACTCGGAGGAAGTAGGCTCTTCCGAGCGAAGGAAGCGGCTTCTTTATGCCTTCGCCGTACACGGATAACCGTAGACGATTTCGCGTATTTCTTTTAAGGTAGCAGTACCTTTTGTGTACTTTGTCCGTACGATGACCGTTACCGCTCCCGCCGGTACTTCTTTGGGCACGCGGGCGATGATTTGGCTCGGCAGGTTGACCGAGAGGCGTCGTGTGGTTTTATATTCGGTGCCGTTGGCGGCTTTGAAGAAAACGCCTTGTGCCGCATCCGTTTCATCTATTTTGAGCTTGTCGCCTTCGATGATGATGTCGTCGCCGATGGTGAGCGTGCCGTCTTTTAAGCCGGTGGCCGTATCGGTAATTTCGGTAATGCGGGCGGTTGTCTCTTTTGCGCCGAGTACATTAACGCCGATAACATCGAGGGCGGTGCGCAGGTCTGCCGTCGGGATAAGGTCAACGGTGCGCTTGTGGATTTTTTCGTCGTAGGCGCTGTTTTCCGTCTCCCACACGCCCGACACACGCGGGCTTATTTGCACAAGGCCGTCCATAAAGCTCAAACCGTCTTGAATAAAGTCCTTGACCGCCTTGTCGCGCATTGAAAGAATGTTCAAAATGGTTTCGCGGCGGAATTCCGTGCGCTCCTTGGTAATAACATCGGCGATGTCCTCGTTACGCTGCGTTTGAGCGTGCGCATACACGTCCGCAATGCAATCGCGGTCGTTGTCCTTGGTGAGTGTGTTGGGGCGCAAGTGCACTTCCCACACAAACTTCTTTTTTGCCATAAAAGCCTCCTTTGGTTAGGGAATAAGAGCTTCCGTTCGCAGGGTACGGACGGTATCTATCTCTGCCCGGCATACATTCCTCTCTCTCTAAATAAATCTTTTTATCCGTTCCATCTTCTTGTTTCCGTTCCGCTGTAATATCGGAAAGACTGCGACGGACGAGGTACCGGCCGCGAGGCGTTTTGAACGTCGTGTCCGGGTGATTGTACCCTAGAAGCTCAACCACGCCGCAACGACGGTAACTTGCCCGTATAACGGTTTTTTCTTTCTTGTTGCGGAAAATAAAAAAAACGCTTCGAACAAAACATACGTATACATTCTGCCTGAGGCGTTTTGTAGTTCGGGAAATTACTACGCTTAGTTGCTTGTTGCTTGTTGCTTGTTGCTTGTTGCTTGTTGCTTGTTGCTAAAAATTATGAAGCCGCTTTTCGACCTGTCAAGTACTTTTGCCAAATTTTTATGCTTTTTTGTGTGAGAAGGCTTGTAATTATTGCGACAGTTTCGCGCTACCATGGGTGCAAGTATAGCACGGTTTATGTAAAGTATCAACCTCTGTTTATCAAACACAGCGAAGCACTGTCAGAGCCGCAAGTCCGCGCCTCGCACGTAAAAAGGCCTTCGCGAAGCTGTCGCCGGCTCCGGAACCCGTTCCGGGCTTTTCCGATGTTTTCGACTTAAAATCCGTAAAAAAGGCAGAAATTGATTTTCGTGCCCGCACGTAAAGAGTGTTCCACCGTTTTTCACCGCCGTTACAAATACGTATTCCCTTATACCTCTTCCATAAATATGCATAAAAACCTTTTAACATGCATATTTATATGTTTTTCGGTATATTTATACAGGATTTAATTGACATTATGCAAAAAATGCAGTATAGTCGCGGCATTAGGAGGTTTGTTATGAGAAAAACAATCGGAAGTACCGGACTTTTAATTTGTATGGCTACGCTTCTTTTTGCAGGCGGAAGCAAAGAAAAAGTGTCGATTACATCGGCAGCCGATTTACCGGGAAAAAAAATAGGCGTACAGGCGGGAACAACAGCTGAAGTGTATATTCAGGAAAACATTCCCGATGCAAAGCTTATTTCTTTTAAATCCGGTATAGATGCCGCTATGGATTTAAAAAACGGCGCCATCGATGCGGTTGTGTTGGATGAACTTCCGGCAAAAGAAATCGTTGCAAAAAATCCCTCGTTGATGATTGTAACCGATAAATTTGCAAAAGAAGAATATGCGATTGCCGTAAAAAAAGGCAACAAAGCCTTATTGGATTCAATCAATAAAACCATAGCGATGATGAAAAAAGACGGTGGCTACGAAAAACTGATTGCAGCATTTATGCCCGCAGACGGAAAAATCAATATTCCCGCAGCCCCCTCAAGCGGTGCACAGGGTAAAATCCTCAAATTGGGAACAAATGCAACTTTCCCGCCCTTTGAATATATTGAAGGAACCGAGATTGTCGGTTTTGACATTACGATGGGAGAATATATCGCAAAGGACTGTCAGGCAAAACTTGAAGTTATCGACATGGCGTTTGACAGTCTTATTCCGGCTCTTTCGGCCGGTGCCGTAGACTTTGTCGCCGCAGGTATGTCCGTTACCGAAGAACGAAAAAAGAACGTTGATTTTTCCGATCCGTATTTTGCATCCGAACAGGTTATCATTATAAAAAAATAATTTAATATGCTTATACGCAAAGGGGGTATCTGAAAAGCGCGGTTAAAAAAACCGCTCGGCTTTTAGGGTAACCCCCTGAATGTATTTTTGGAGGTAAGCGGTGTTTCAATCCGTCTATGATACGATAATTGCGGGAGAGCGTTGGAAGCTGTTGGTTCAAGGGCTCGGAATAACTATGTACATATCCCTTTGCGCCATTATCATCGGTACCGTGCTCGGTTGTATTTTTGCCCTTTGTAAAATATCGGAAAAACGCTTTTTACGCGGTATAGGAGAATTATATACAACCCTTATCCGTGGCATTCCGCTGGCGACACAGCTTATGATTTTTTATTTTGTTATCTTTGCACCGCTCGGCTTGGACAGACTGACGGTCGCCGTTCTTGCTTACGGCATAAACTCCGGTGCTTATTGTACCGAATTATTCCGCGCGGGTATTCAGGGCGTGGATATAGGTCAAACCGAAGCCGGCCGTTCGCTGGGTTTATCGAAACGGCAAACCCTTTTTAAAATCGTATTTCCGCAGGCGGCAAAGGCGGCGCTTCCGGCTTATACAAGCGAGTTTATTGTTCTTATAAAAGAAACGGCGGTAGCAAGCTTTATTGCCGTTACCGATTTGACAAAGGCCGGCGATATGATACGCAACGCAACCTACAATGCGTGGATTCCGCTTTTATCGGTGGGGTTATTGTATTTGATTATGACACTCGGACTGACAAAATTCTTTTCGATTTTTGAAAAAAGGCTGGCGCAAAGTGATAGAGGTTAAAAACTTACAAAAAAAATTCGGTAAACTGAACGTTTTAAACGGCATTACCGAAACAATCCAAAAAGGCGAAAAAATCGTCATTATAGGGCCCTCGGGTTCCGGTAAAAGCACTTTTTTACGTTGCCTTAATTTGCTCGAAAAGCCCACAAGCGGCAGCATTCTTTTTGAAGGGATTGAATTGACCGACCCCAAAACCGACATCGATAAGGTCAGGCGCAAAATGGGAATGGTTTTTCAGCACTTTAACTTGTTTCCCCACTTAACCGTTTTACAAAATATTATGCTCGCGCCCGTAACGCAGAAACTTGCAACAAAAGAAGAGGCACGCGCAAAAGCTCTATCGCTTTTAAAACGCATCGGCTTGGAAGACAAGGCGGACGTCTACCCTTCGCAAATTTCGGGCGGACAAAAGCAAAGAATCGCGATTGTGCGCTCTTTGGCGATGGAGCCGGACGTTATGCTCTTTGACGAACCTACAAGCGCACTCGACCCTGAAATGGTCGGTGAAGTGCTTTCGCTTATGAAAGAACTTGCCGCAGAAGGAATGACGATGGCGGTTGTAACCCACGAAATGAACTTTGCGCGTGAAGTTGCCGATAAAATCCTTTTTATGGATGAAGGTATCGTTGCCGAAAAAGGAACGCCTGACGAAATATTCAATCATCCGCAAAACAAACGTTTACAGCAGTTTTTACAAAAGGTTTTGTGAACAATCATGGATTAAGCAGTGCATACAACCGGCCTGCAATTTCGAATTGATTTTTATCCGAAACAAAGAGGGCTATATTTTCGTTTTTTGCCGCTTCAATCATATCGGCGGGAGCGGAGCGGTTGTTGCAGATAATGATTGCGGGCGAATTCTTTACAGAAGCTACCGCTGCCGTATTTTTATGCGCTTGAATCGTAATCAGTACGGACTTGTCGGGCGCATTTCCCAAAACATCGCTAAGTAAGTCGCCCGCATAAGCGGTGCGCACCTCTTGATCAGTGTACGGTTCAAAAAGAGCGCGCAAATTCAGTTTTTCCGCCATTTCACCGAGTTTCATTTTCGATTCATCGCAATCAACAATCGTTCAGCACATATTTTTCGATAAAGCGGGCAACGCCGTCTTCGTCATTTGTATATTCGCTGATACAATCCGCAATATTTTTTATCTCTTGAGTGCCGTTTTTCATCGCAACGCTTGTACCCGCAAGCCGTATCATCGATTCATCGTTCATCGCGTCGCCGAAAGCAAGGGTTTGGGATTGGGGAATTCCCAAATGTTCCGCAAGCCACATAAGCGCTTCGCCTTTGCCCGTGTTTTTCGGCATAACTTCAAGAAAATAAGGCTTACTGGTAAATATTACACAGCGGTCTCCTATTTCCTCTTTTAATTCGGCTTGCAGTTTTTGCAGCACTTCCGGTTCCCCGGGCACAACCGTTTTCGGATGTCCCTTCATCAAAAAGGTTTCAAAATCGGCAACAACCTGCTGCTTCAACCCGCTGAGTTTTACATCGACTTCCGTCCAATCATTTTTATACGGAATATAAATCGTACTTGCATCGTACACTTCGGAAACCAAAGACATTTCACGTGCCTTGCGGTACACGCGGCTTAAAATATCCCCTTCAAGCACACGGCTGAAAATCGCCCTGCGCTCGTGCAAATCGCTGATAGACGCTCCGTTTTGCGCGATAATATAGCGGCCGCCCTGTGTACCCGCAATGTCAAGACGGCGGACATAGGTCAAGATGGCGTTATCCGTTCTGCCCGAAGACAGGGTAACATATATGCCTTTTTGTACGGCTTTTTGCAAAACCGATACGGTGTAGTCGGAAATCGTTAAATCGTCTTTTAGAAGAGTGTCGTCAAGGTCGAGGGCGATTATTTTCGCCGGTATGTGTGTGAGCATAGACCTTATGATACATCGCGCAGGCAGGGCTGTCAATCGCTTGCATTTTATGCTATACTGAACCTATGGACCGCAACTCCGCCGTGGACGCCCTTGTTCTTTCGGTAAAAGCTTCCGGCGAAAACAACCGTTTTGCCATCGTACTGAGCCCCGAAAAGGGAATTTTCACCGTAACGGTTTACGGCGGCAAAAAGGGACGGTTTAAATCATTGGTATCGCCTTATCACAGCGGCAAAATGTGGCTTTATTCGGATACGGTAAAAAAAACCGTTAAATTGACCGACTTTTATCCCGACCGCTGCAGAACGGGTATACGCGAAAGCTTATACAAAACCTGTGCCGCCGCCCTTTGCGCCGAGTTGATTTTAAAAACACAGGGAGCGGTCGATTGGCATACGGTATGGGTACTGATAAACGGCTTTTTGGACGGCTTGGATATATGTACGGATGAACAAGCCCAAACGGGTTTATTGCGCTTTTTGTGGCGTTATATCAATCTTACCGGCTTGTATAATACCGGAATCCGATGTTCCCGCTGTGCGGACAAAACGCCGATATGCTTTTCGGCAGCGGAAAACGCCTTTATCTGTGCGGATTGCCTTGAAAGCTCGCAGGAACATACGGCCGGATTTTTCCCGCTCGGAACGCAAAGTATCGCTTTTTTGAGCGCAGTCCTTGCAAAAAGCCCGAAAGAAGCGCGAACCTTGCAGCCGGATACGGAAAGCTTACGCGAATTACGCGATTTTTTATATTACATTGCACAAAGCTGTGCCGACACAAGACTTAAAACTTTGGAAGCAGGCAGGGGTATTTTATAAAGAGGCTTTTTATAAAGGACTAAAAATGAATTGGTATAAAAAAGATATTGCAAAAGAAACGGTAAAAGAACTGCACGACCGCTACGGCTGTGATGCTTTGGGCGCTTCCATTCTTACACGGCGGGGTCTTATAAACGGCGAAGATTTACTGTTCTATATGGAAGACGATAAACGTTTTTTGCACAACCCCTTTTTATTTGAAGCGATGGAAGATGCCGTAGACAGAATTTTACAGGCAAAAGAAGAAGGCGAAAAAGTGCTGATTTTCGGCGACCGCGACGTCGACGGCATAAGCAGCACCACCATCTTGTATGAATATCTTTCAAAAATCGGTATCGATATATCGTGGCGGCTTCCTCAGGGGAACGACGATTACGGTTTAAGTATCGCCTGTGTCGAAGAATTCGCCGCCGAATACGGCAGTTTGATTATAACCGTAGACTGCGGAATATCCAATCACGCCGAAATTACCAAGGCAGCCGAACTGGGCATCGATGTTATCGTCGTTGACCATCATACGGTTCCCGAAGAGCCGCCGGCACCCGCAATTATTATAAACCCGAAAATGCCGGGAACAACCTATCCCTTTAAGGAAATTTCAGGCTGTGCGGCGGTTTACAAACTGTTATGCGCTCTGCGTTTTTCACAATCCGAATTATACAAGCAGGAAATCTGTCTTTTAAATGTGCGCCCGCTTAATGACGCCTACCTTATAGAAGCGATTAAAACAGTCAATTTATGCGAAAAAGACCGCATTGAAGAAACGGTAGTACCGGGAATGTTGTCAATACAGGAAACCCGGCTCGTCAAATTCCTGCACGGGCAGCAAATTTTGTGTTGGGACGCGCCGCTTCAGCAAAAAATGCTTACAAAAGCATTCGGTAACGGCGTCGAATTCAATATGCTCGATATCAGAGCCGAAATTGCGCGTAAAAGCGAAACACTGGCGCAGATGAGCTTACTGCGGTTAAAAATTCATTCGCGTATCGGCCGCTATAAAGAAAAAGAAACCGGAGAATTAGACGCCTTTTTTAACCTCTTTGTAACCTATGCGGCAAAACACGCTTCTTTTTCGGAAGAAAACGGAGCGGAAAATCGCACAAACGAATCGTCAAATAAAAAAGGCGCTCCCGTTACAGCCGGCACGGAAACGGCGGAATTACAGCTTACCGCCCTTGCCGCCCTTGCCGACATCGTTCCCCTTAAAAACGAAAACCGTATTTTGGTACGGCAGGGGCTTGCTTCCATTAATGAAGGACGGCTTCGTCCGGGTCTTTCCGAACTTTTTACACGCATGGGACTTCACGGTAAAAAAATGAGCAGCGTCGATTTATCGTGGAAGGTAATTCCCCTTCTTAATGCGGCAGGAAGGCTCGGAAAGGCAGACTTGGCAGTCCGTCTTTTTACCGAACCGGAACCGGCAAAACGCAGTGCTTTAGCCGATGAATTATTCGCTCTCAATGAACAAAGAAAGGAACTTACCGAAGAAGCCCTTGCGATTGCGGGTACTGCAGCCCGTGAAAGTTTAAACCGTTTCAGCGGAAACCTCGCCGTAGCCGCCGACAAGCGGATTCACCGCGGTGTTACCGGTATCGCGGCCGGACGGCTTGCCTCAAGCTTACAAGTGCCCGTTATGGTGATTACCTTTTTTGACGACGGAAAAGCGGTCGGCTCCATACGTTCCGCCCTCGGTTACGATATAACTTCACTTTTAAACTCCTGCGGCGATTTATTTTCAAACTACGGCGGGCACGCTTTTGCAGGCGGCTTCAGCTTTGAAAGCTCAAAATTTGAAGAGATTTTACAGCGTCTGGAAAAACTTGCAGCCTTTATGGAATTGGACAAGTCTTCTTCCGAAAATGAAACCTTAAATATCGATGCGGAATTACCCGCCGCCTATATAACCCCCGAACTCTTGGACCTTGTCGACCGCTTTGAACCCTACGGAGAAGAAAACCCCGTACTCTTATTCGGTGCGCAAAAAATAAAAATCGCGGCGGCCGATATTATCGTGGGCAAAAAAGAAAAACCGCATTTAAAACTCACCCTCGATTGCGGAAAAAACAAATGGCCCGCCTTTTTTTGGGAACAGTCGGAACGGTTAAAACGTGACTTTGATGTGGGCGACCGCATAGACCTTGTATTCCAAGTTGAACGCAATACTTTTAACGGCATGGAAAAACCGCAAATTATATTAAAAGATTGTAAAAAGTCGGAATAGCGGGGCTGCTAAAACTTGACGATTTCGGTCAAACCCGTTATAAAAATACCGTAGTATAAGGAGAAAACCGTGTATACGTATATCCGTTCAAAGCCGATTATTACAAAATTGATTATATCCATTCTTGTATCGGTACGGCTTTTAACCGTTCAGCTTCAGGCACAAAACACACCGCAACCCTCGGTTTTCGGTACAAACATCCGTCTTTTTCCGTCCGATGATAAAGTGTTTTCCGTTGAATATACCGATAAAACTTTTCCCGGAGATGCCGTTTTTATACGTTTTACTACGAATGGAACCATACTTGAAGAAGCCATAGCGGAATTGCGCTCCCCCTCCGGCGATAAAACCCTTGTCAAAGCAAACCTGTATAAAGCCGGTGCGGAACACAAGGGTGCTTCCGAAAAAACACAGTACATTGCTCTTATTCCTCTTTCTTCATGGTATGAACCGGGAACCTTTACCGTTACGCTTTCATACAAACTGCACGGTAAAGAGGAAGCGGTTTTATCCCTTCCCGTGCTTATACAGCCCAAAGAATTCGTAAGCGAAACCGTCAATCTTGATGCACGCAATACCGGCATTAAAACGAATACGAGTACAAAAAGAAAAGAGCAAATAGAACGCTTAAATACGATTCTTGAAAGCGTCGATTATTCGGCCGTATATCATAAGGGAATATTTTCTCTTCCGGTAACACAAAAACGGCGCACCGCTTTTTTTGCCGACCGCCGTGTTTATGCATATTCCAACGGCAAATCTTCCACAGGACTTCATTACGGTATTGATTTCGGTGTGCCGACAGGTACCCCCGTTTTTTCATGCGGCAGGGGAAAAGTCGTACTCGCCGAAAACCGCGTATCTACAGGTTATTCGGTGGTTATCGAACACCTTCCGGGTTTGTACAGTCTGTATTATCATTTAAGCGAGTTTAATGTGGAAGAAGGTCAAATCATCGGACGGGGACAAAAAATCGGCTTATCGGGAGCGACAGGCTTGGCAACCGGCCCCCACTTGCACTGGGAAGTCCGCCTTTTGGGCAGGGCAGTCAACCCCGACTTATTTACCGAATCCTTCCCGATTGACGAGTAATAATTAAATAACATTTACTCCGCCAGCACTTCAAGACCGCCGTTTGAATCGGTTTTAATGATGTATGTTTTTCCCGGTTCGCAGGCGGCAAGGTTTAAGGTGCGATGCGGATTGTAGGGTGTACCGGAAATCCGCTGACTTAAACCGAACATATCGAGGCGTAAGGCATAGCGCGCCAAACGGAAAAAATCTTTTTCATAACCTGCAAAATCGTATAAACGGCACAACTCTTTTTGCATATAATAGCGGCTTAAACGCGTTCCGCGCCGGCAGGAGGTTAAGGCGGAAAAACCGGCGGGAATACCCGCGGAAGCACCTGCGGCATAACCGTGAATACAGCGGGGAAAATACAGGGTTTTGCCGCCGAAAGAAGCACCTATAAAATCGATATGCAGCGTTTCTCCTTTCCATGAGCGTTCAATCGCCGCAAATTCTTCATTTTTTGAGTTGTATAAGTGAAAAACCGCGCTGACCGTATCGCTTCCGCTTCCGTATATCAAAAAGCGGATAGGAACGGTTTCACAAAGCGGCGGAAGGTTTTTTGCTGCTTTAAAACAGATGCTGAATCGGTATAAATCGGCTAAAACCGCACAAAGAAGGAGGACGCATACGGTCAAAGCGGTAATTTTTATATAGGCTTCGGATTTTTTCATGCAAGCCCCCGTACTTTACACGCCTGCACCCGAAGACGGATTTACGGAACGATTGACAAGCGCCAAAAAAGCTTTTTCATCGATAATCGGCGTACCCTGTGCGGCGGCCTTTTTGTTTTTTGACGAACCCGATGAAGGATCGTTTGTAACCAAGTACGAAAGCCCCTTTACAACTGCGGATTTTACATCACCGCCTACCGCTTTAACAAGTTTTTCCGCTTCGCCTCGCTTCATCGAAACGAGTTCGCCCGTAAAACAAAAGCTTTTGCCCGCTAAAAAAGCCGCATCCGTGCTTAAAGGCTTTTCTATTGTAAGAATCCCGTTCTCGGTTAAAAAGAGCATTTCTTCGCGGCATTCGGCCAATCCCTGCACAAGGGTGCGCGCGGTAATTTCCGCAAAGCCGTATACCGAAGCGATTTCCTCTTCGCGCGCATTTAAGAGCTTTTCGAGAGTATTAAAACCCGCTTCAACCAATTTTTCGGCCAAGGTTTCGCCGATGCCTTCAATATCGAAACCGGCAACAAAGCGCGCCAAAGATACGGTCGTCCGGCTCTTTATGGAAGAGATGATTTTTGCCGCACTTTTTTCGCCCAAGCCATCAAGAACGGACAGTTCGGCTTCTGTAAGGGTATAAATATCCGACACCGAATTGAGCCGCTTTGTTTCGTACAGGCGCCGAATAAGATTTATGCCGAAGTCGCGTATATCGAGGACATCGACCCATTTTTCGATGCGGTGGTGAATCCGTTTGGAACACAGGGTATTCGGGCAAAAAAGCCGCGTTCCCTCATCGGTTAAAGCGGAACCGCATACCGAACAAACCGAAGGAAACGCAATATCGCTTTGCGCAAGACCGGCAGTATCGGCGAGGCGTTCTATTTTGGGAATAATTTCGCCGCGTTTGGTAACGACGACACGGCTTCCGATTTTTACGCCGAGCAAGCGGATTGTGTTCGGATTTACCAAAGAAGCCCGTTTTACGCGGGTCCCGGCAAGTTCCACCGTATCGAATTCGGCTATGGGCGTATAGGTCGCCCCCGATTCGCTCCATATAACCGAGCGCACAATACTCACCGCTTCTTCCAAACCGAATTTAAAAGCGATTTGTTTTTCAGGCCGCGCGCGTTCGGCATCGGCAAGGTCTATATCGCGCCCCTTTACCACCAAGCCGTCTATATCGTAGGGAAGACCGGGCCTGAGCGCGGTAACTTCTTCACGGTAAGCGATAACTTCGGCGCTGCCCGCACAGTGTTTTAAGGGAACGGTTTCAAAGCCCTGAGCCGAAAGCCAGACGATTTTTTTTTCTTCATCGGCGAAAGGGCTGCCGTTCAAAAAGCGCGCATCATAGCAGATGATTTGCAAATGTTCGCTTCCCTCCCCGTCTTTCCGCTTCATTAAACCGTTGGCGGCATTCCGGCAGTTTGCCTTATCCGCATAAAATGCTTTATGTACACTGCGGCTCATAATAACTTCACCGCGTACCCCGCCCGTTAAAGGCTCTTTTAAGCGCGGCACAAAGCCCTTCATTTTTATAACATTGGCGCTTATATCATCGCCGATAATACCGTCGCCGCGTGTTACCGCGCATAAAAAAACACCGTTTTCATATTGCAGTTCAAGGCTTGCACCGTCGAGTTTGTATTCGACTAAAAATTCGTTAAAATCGCGTTTTGCCGCCCATTCTTCAAATTCGGCGGGATTTGCGGCTTTTTCCTGACTTCCCATCGGAATAAGATGGCGCACTTTTTTAAAAATACCGCCGGAAACGGACAGCGCGTTTTTTTCCGCAGTATTTATAGAAGAAGTCCCGCCCTTATCGACGGCGTCTTGAACTGCGGCGTTTTGAGTTTTAGTAAAAATCGTATCCGTTTCTTCATCCGATCCGGAAAAGTCGAATTCCAAATCGGAACCTATTTTTTTCAGCAAGGGATTTTCAGGGTCTATGCTTTTTAATTCATCCCATAAGGAATCGAATTCGGCATCGGTTATTTCGGCTTCACCCGTATAATAGGATTTTTGGTAGCGTTTAATCAGCCTTTCAAGTTCGGCTATTCTCGGTTCCGTTTTCATCGATTTTTTCGTATACCAGCTCGAAAATCTCCCGGCCGGCGTTTTTCCCTTTTAACTCGAATTTCGTCTGCGGACGCTGCCGATTTGTTTCGGCAAAACCGTTGTACGTGTTTTTAAGCCCGGCGACGGCATTCAATTCTTCCATTGCAAACTGCGCATAAGGCTCCCAATCGGTTGCCATATGGACATACCCGCCGCGCGAAAGCTTTTTACACAGCATATCCGTAAAGGGGCGTTTTATCAAGCGGCGTTTGTGATGCTTTTTTTTCGGCCAGGGATCGGGGAAAAAAATATGAAAGCCCTGCACCGAATTATCGGGTATCATCGCTTCCAAAACCTCGACGGCATCGTGTTCAATAATAAATAAATTCGATAAATTCCGTTTCGCTATTTCGCCCAAGAGCCGCCCCACTCCGGGACGGTGAACTTCAATGCCGATATAATTCGTATCGGGATTTTCTTCGGCAATAAGGGCAGTTGCCTGCCCCATTCCGAAACCGATTTCTATAATTACATTCTCGGTATTGCCGAAAATATCGCTGTAATTGATATGGCTTTGCGAAAAAGGAATACACCATTTTGAAGACAGATTTTCGTAATCGCGCTGCTGCGCATCCGTCATTCTTCCCACTCTGAGAACAAAGGAGCGTATACTCCCGTATGTATTCATCTTACACCGCCGTTATGTAAGTCCGATTCAGCCGAAACAAATTCCGGCTCTTTCAAAAGCAAACGCGATCCGTCCGCAGAAAGCCGTATAATGCGAGTAAAAAATGCACCCGGGTATTGTTCGGCGGCCTCTGTTGCCGTTATATCCGTTTTTTCAATACGATAGCCGAGCAAAACGCCGTTTTTATCAAAAATACCGAGCGTTTGCTTTATATATCCGTCGGTATTAAAACCGTCAAGCCTCTTATCGTCTATATCAAAATATGCTTCCGTTTTTTTTCCGGATTCATCCGTATATATCAAAACATATCTGCCGCCGGGAAAAACGCTTCCGGGCGGAGGAAGAAGAGCGGAACTTCCGATCCACACATAACCGGTTTCCGTATCGTGAATATACAGCGGTTTTTCAACAATCCATATATAATCGGCTTTGGGTGACTTAATTTCCAAAAAACCGCTTTCTTGCGCATCCCGATTTAAACGCGCATATACGGCCAAGCGCACGTTTCCCCCGCTTTGCGTTTTTTGTACATCGTATAAAACCGCGGATCGAATATCGTATACCTGTGTCAAATCGGAAGAACATGAAGCGAAAAAAAGACAAAGATACCCGAAGGCAAAAAAACGCAAATATTTCATAATCAAAAACCGAACATCATATTGATAACGGTTAAATCGGAAGTGGAAAACTGCGTAACATAAGAGTCGAATTTTATATTGACTTGCTTACATGCATCATTTAAATACGACAAATAATATAAACCCAAATCCGTACGGCCTCCCTGCTTGGGCAATTCTTTATAAAAATCGATAAGATTTTTTTTAGTCAAGTCGGCGGATTTTGAGGTTTCTATACTTTCTTTCACCTGTTCAAATTCGTCATCCTGATTATACACGGTTATTCGCAGTTTACCTTGTTTACCGATAGCCGTCGAACCTCCGCCGAATTTCCACGAAACATAGACCATTTTATTTTTGCGTACCAATTCGGCAATTATTTTTTTGCGGACAATGGGATCATACAGCGTTAAATTGCTTTCTCCCATACCGCGATACATCAGTCTTGCCTCTTTCGCCATATTTGAAGCTTCACAATTCGATGCAATTTCCAAAAGCATCAACGAAATATACTCGGCTATCGTTCCTTTTCCCATATAATTGCGTAAACCGTTACGGACGGCATCAAGCATTTCGTTAAAACCGCTTTGTTTGGAAAATAAAACAATCAAATACCAATTGTAGGGACTGAGTTTTGATAAAAATTTTTCAATCATTAATACATAGGTGTTTTTTTCTTCATCGGAAAACTGTTTATTTCGTACAATCTCGGCATTCAAGGGATCGAGTATCAATCTCTTTATATCGTTTATGTGCGAGGCATATTTTTTTATAACGGCACGCAGGGTGTCCGGCGAAATCGGCGTTTTATCATCAAAAAACTGACCGGGATGAGCCCTGTTGTGTTTTTTTACAACTTCGCTTGCAAGTAAATCGGTTTGTACTTGTTTACTGAACTGCCGATACAACATCGAAAATACAATCAGTTTGGAAAAATCTATAACATCCTGACGTAATGTTGTAAATTCGGGTAAAGATACCTCTATTTTTGATACATAATCAAGCAAAATCAATTTTTGCAAAGAAATCGGATCAAAACTTTCGAGCGTTACACCGTTTTCTTCACTGTTATCAACCATTTTAAGACGAGAAAGCTTTTTATTATTACGGATAAAGGATGCCGCTCCCTCTTCGCTCAGTGCGACTTTCAGAGGTAATTCAAGCGCTACTTTCTTAGGAACTTTTGTCATATATACGGTTTTATTATACCGATGATTGAAATTTCTGTCAAATCGTTTTTATTCCGCTTGATAGTGTTCATCTTTTTTGCCTTCAAGAACCTTTTCATTGTATCGGGGAACTCGGAAAAAAGTCCTATCGGTTAATTCTTTACCGGCGGGACAATCGGAAAGCAGTTCTGTTTCGCCGAAACGCAAAACGCGGGTGCAGGTTTTACAGATAAATTCATAGTCGTGCGTTACGATAAAAACGATACGGTGTGCGGCAAGACTGCGGATAAGGGCGGAAACCTGCGCCATGCTGTCATAGTCAAGACCGCTTGTCGGTTCGTCAAAAACAAGAAGCGGCTTGGCACTCACCTGTCCCGCGGCAACGGCGACCCGCTGCTTTTGTCCGCCGGAAAGAGAAACCGGGTGCCGCGCACGAAGCGCCGACAAATGCAGCGCATCAAGAGCCGCTTCGACCGATTCCGCTTTTACCGCTTTCAGCCCGAAAGAACATTCGGCTTCGACGCTTTCCGCAAAAAGCTGGTAATTCACATCCTGCATCACCATATACGCGCGCTTCAGACGCTCTTTCGGTTTAAGCGCTTTTCCGTTCCATAGAAAACTGCCGGCCGTTTCTTTGTGCAAGCCGCACAACGCGCGGACAAAGGTTGTTTTTCCGGCACCGTTTGCACCCGTAATTGCGATAATTTCGCCTGCGCGGGCGGAAAAAGAAAGGTTTTGCAAAATAAGCTTTTTTTTGCGGTACAGCGAAACATTCTTCACCTCCAGTTCAAGCCGCTCGTG
>CAUURR010000012.1:0-22519 GCA_963547555.1 uncultured Treponema sp.
TGGCTGACCAAATTAAACAGTGCAAGCGGAGCCAAAGCTGACTGGAATGATGCTGCGGAAACAGGAGCGGTTGCGTGGTATAGTGGTAATTCAGGAAGCAAAACTCATCCTGTAGGAAAAAGGAGAGCGAATGCACTCGGTTTACACGATATGAGCGGGAATGTCTGGGAATGGTGTTTTGATTGGTGGAATGCTTCCCCTGCATCAAACGATAGTGCTTATGAGCAAGGCGGTATTGTTACCGATCCTCAAGGGGCCGCGTCGGGTGCTCGCCGCGTCGGGCGTGGCGGCAGTTGGTACTTCAGCGCGGGCTACTGCACTGTAGGCGATCGGGGCAGCCGCAGTCCTGACGGCAGGTACGACGATCTTGGCTTCCGCCTGGCTTGGTGCCCTTGAGTTCACGCATTTTGCCGCAGAGGTACTCAAAATCGGACATCCGTGTCCGATTTTGAGTTTCGAGTTTTGCCTCACGGCAAAACATCGTAATGCTGGAACCACCGCCGTCCGTGGCGGTAAAGCGGTGAAACCGAATAGGCAAAATGTGTTGTTGGGTGTAGAACGTATTGTAATAGGATTTTATGCCGGTAATGCTGCCGGCTGAATGTCAATGGCTTTAAACAGTATCAAGTTTTTCAAATCAACAACTTCAATACATAGCATTGGAGTTGTTGATTTGAATGTGATTCCTTTTACCAATCCACTATCATATCAACCGGTTTCCGCTCTTCGTGCCGCCGCTGACACGCCGCTGCTGCCCGCCTTGCGTTTAATTTTTTTATATGGTAAAATCGGTTATTGAGGTTAGTATACGCAGATGAGAGTTGCAATTGTTACCGAGTGTTATGTCCCTGAAGTCAACGGTGTTGTGTATCATATCGAAACGTTATGTAAGGGACTGACGGAAGCAGGTCATCAGGTTTTAATAGTAAAGCCCGACTTTAATGTAAAAAGACATGTCATTAAAGACAACATTCTTTATAGTCCGGCAGTAAAACTTAAAAACATGTATGATTATTCAATTTCGTATCCTTACAGCAAAACAAGGCTCAAGCTGCTGAAAGAATGGAAACCCGATATTATACATATCCATAATGAATACAGTCAGGGAATCTTTGCTTTGTATGCCGGTAAAAAATTGGGTATTCCGATTGTCTATACTATACATACAATGTATTATGATTATCTGCATTATTTCGGAATATTACAAAATTTAAAAGCCTTAAAAAAGGCGGTACATTGGGGAATTCTCAAATATACGGAATCTTCAAAAGCCGTTATTTGCGCATCCGCCAAAATGGAAAATTTCTTAAAAATTTGTAACGTAACAACGCCGGTATACAAAATACCCAATACATGTATAGCAGGTGATTTTGCCGAAGAAACGCTTGATAAAAATTTGATGCAAAAACTGAGAGAGGACTACAATATAGGTCCCGATTATTTCAATTTGTGCTTTTGCGGCCGCATTGCGGAAGAAAAAAATCTTATGTTAATGCTGGAATATTGGAAAAGAATCGATGCAGAGATACCTAAAAGCCGATTATTTATAATCGGTGACGGACCGTTAAAACCCGAGCTTGAACTTAAAGCAAAAGAACTCGGAATAGAAGAATCCGTAATCTTTACGGGAAAAATATCGCATGATTTGATAAAATATTACTATCATCTTTGTGATGCTTATCTGATGACTTCGCTTTCCGAAAATCATTCCGTTTCCGCCCTTGAAGCGGTAGCGTGCGGATTACCTATAATCCATATCTATGATGCAACAAACGAAGAACAGTATATCGAAGGTTTAACGGGATTTGCATTCACTAAGCTTGATGAACTTATTAAAATTTTGCATACGGTATACGAAAAAAATCATAATCTTCCGATAGGACAACGCCTTAAAGATAAGGTAACAGAATCCGCTCTAAACGGGGATTATAAAGTAATGACCCAAAAGATTATCGATATTTATACGCAAATTTGCAACAAAAATACGAAATAAAATACATAATTTTATTCGTGCAGAGGGTTCAACACCCCCGACGCTCGCGGCGGGGGTGTTGATATGTTATACTTTAAACTTTTTCACTTCGTTTGACAGGTTTTCTATGCTGTGCTTGTTTTTTTGCGTAATGTCGTTGACTTCGGTAACGGCATTGCGTATCTGCACCGCACCGGCAGCCATCTCATTCATGCTGTCGGTGATAACGCGGGTAAGTTCGTCAAGTTTTTGCATTTCTTGTGCAACATTTTCACCGCCGCGCAGCATTTCGGCCGAGCCGTCATTTACCTGATTGGTTATCGTATTTATGTCGCGAATGGCGGTGAGCACCTCGCGGCTGCCGTTTTCCTGTTCCCTCATCGCTTCCATAAGACGTAAACTCATATTTTTTACCTGTTCGGACAGGTTAAAAATTATGTTGAACTTTTCATCCGCGACTTTAGCCGCTTCGGATAAGGTTGTGATTTCTCCCGACAAGACTTTAAGTGTTTCGGTGATTGTCTTACCCTGCACACTCGATTCTTCTGCAAGCTTACGGATTTCATCGGCGACAACCGCAAAGCCCTTGCCCGCTTCTCCTGCATGGGCGGCTTCTATTGCGGCGTTCATCGCCAACAGGTTGGTTTGGCTTGCAATATGCTGGATAACATTACTGGCTTCAAGTAAGCCGCCCGATTCTTCAGCAACACGCTGGGTAATGCTGTGCGATTGGCTGATCGTTTCTTTACCGTCCGCAGTTGCCGATGCAAGATTTTTGATAACATCATCGGTACGACCGAGCGTTTGCGTAATGGATGCTATGTTCGATACCATTTCCTCAATAGCCGCAGAGGATTCGGCAACGGAAGCCGATTGATTTTCAATGCTCGCGTTCAACTGTTTTATCGTGCGGATAATTTCTTCCACAGTGGCTGCGGTTTCGGTAACGCTTGCCGCCTGCGTCACTGCCTGCTGTTTTACGCCGTCAATATTCGCACTGATTTGCTGAACGGCGCTGGCTGTTTCGGTCATGTTCGATGCAAGCTCGTTACCGATACCCGCCATTTCATCACTGCTTGTATCCACCATTTTAATCGATGTGCCGATTTTTTCGATTGTTTGATTGAAGTAGTGGGAAAGCTCCGTAACTTCATCATTGCCGACTAAGGGCAGACGCACGGTTAAATCACCTTCTCCCTGAGCAATGTCTTTGAGTGCATTAACGACAACATTTACCGGTTTTACCATTACGATGGCAATGAAAAAGACGATGATAAGTGCAATCACTAAAACTATTGCACCGATACCGAACATCGACAGCCGCAGCTTATTTATAGTCCCCATAAATTCTTCTACAGGAGCTTTTATAATAACTGACCAGTCGGTCGTTTTCATGGTGGCAAAAGAGGCGATGTAGGTTATGTCTTTGTAGGTATAGTAACCGATTTCGCTTTCATCGGTGTCGAGGGCATGGTTCGTAAAGGCCGCCAAGTCGGCATATGTGGCATCGGATTTTGCCAACTCTATTGCGTTGGCGTGTTTTTCAACGAGACTGAAATCTTTATGCGCAATGGTAGTTCCGGTAAGCCCCAGAATGTAACAATGGCCGGTTTTGCCGACGATGATATCGGAAATATCGTTGGAAAGATATTTCGCGTCGATAGCACAATTCAATACACCGGCAATATTCCGGTTGGCATCGTATACGGGAACGGCCAAAACAATCACCAGCTCATTGAGGGAACGGGACAATAGCGGTTCCGAAGCGAATCGTCTGCCGTTTGCGGCAGCTTGAAACCATTCACGGTCTTTTACTGATACGATTTTCCCGTCCGGTGAAGAACGTGTCCCTGACGGCGGATAAAAATTGAGTTGTGCTATTTTGTCGTTAAACGCAGCTTCTTTTTCCAATGCAGCCGCTTTTTGATCCTCTGTTACCGTTTTATCAAGCAATAGGGGCATTCGGGCTATGCCTTCCAAAAATTGAAAAAGCGCAGTTATGCGCCCGTCAACAACTTCGGCAACGTCATTCGCCTTATCGATAAGGTGCGCTTCGACCTTTTCGGTTACGGCTTTACTTGCCGAGCGAACTGCCATAAAGCCTTCAATAAATCCTGCCGTCAATATCAATACTCCGAAGATAATGATCAGCTTGTAGCGGATTGAAAAGCGTTTTTTCATGTATGTTACTCCTTTGTATGCAAAATAATGCAAGGGGGATAATAATATGTACCGTCTACTGACCGCAGCATGCGGCAATGCCGCGGTCTAACGCCCGCAGCATGCCGCATTGTTGCCGTCTATTGACCGCAACAATGCTTATATTTTTTGCCGGAACCGCAGGGGCACGGATCGTTTCTGCCCACCTTGGGCGCGGTGCGCACTACCGTCACGTTTTCACCCTGACGTTTTGAAGCAAAAGGGGAGGCTGCTGCCGCCGAGCGTGCAGCTCCCGCATCGAAGGCTTCCATAGCGTTGTGCTGAGCGTTCATGTGCATGGTGCGCGCCTTTCTTTGCATATCTTCGCCCTGTGCATTCGTTATCTTTACTTTAAAGACGCGAGAAGCGATTTCGGTACGGATACTGTCGAGCATTTCATCGAAGATATTAAAGCCGTCGATTTTGTATTCGGTTAAAGGATTTTTCGAGCTGTAAGTGCGAAGGTATACCGCTTCGCGCAAGCCTTCCAGAGCTTCGAGGTGGTCGAGCCACTTGCGGTCTATAGCCTGCACGTATTGATAGCGGATAAACATATTCAGATTTTCTTTTCCCGCCAACAGTTCTTTTTCGCTTAAATCGTTTTCAAGTGCGCTCATAATACCGCTTATAAGCTTTTCTTTTACCGCTTCGGTTTTATGCTCCGCCTGTGCCGCCTGCAATAAGTCCTGCGGAAGCTGGAGGGCAAAGCTTTGCTTTAATTCGGAAGCAAGGTCGCTTGCCGCTCCCTCGGCGTTTTTACGTGCCGTTACGGCGTAGTCTTCGGCAAAGTTTTCAAGGGTTTCGCGGGCGGTGGTTAAAATACGCTGTTTTAAATCCTCGTCGGTTAAAATCGCATCGCGCTGCTCGTAGATAAAGCGGCGCTGTTCGTTTAAGACGTCGTCGTAGTCGAGTAAGTGCTTACGGATTTCAAAGTTGCGCTCTTCAACCTTGCGCTGTGCCTTTTCAATTCCCTTGGTAAGCCAGGGGTGATAAATCGGTTCGCCCGGCTCCATACCGATGCGCGACATAAGGGACTTCATCTTTTCGCCGCCGAAAAGCCGCATTAAATCGTCGTCCATCGAAATATAGAATTTACTGCGTCCCGGGTCTCCCTGACGGCCTGAGCGCCCTCGAAGCTGGTTATCGATACGGCGGCTTTCGTGCCGCTCGGTACCGATAACGTAGAGGCCTCCTGCCTGCTTTACTTCTTCGTAATCATTCTGCCATTTTTCTTTTTCGATTTTATAGGCGCTTTCATACTGCTCTTGGCTTGCTTCGGTTCCCGCACGTTTTTTTGCCCTGAATTCGGGGTTGCCGCCGAGCTTGATATCGGTACCCCGGCCTGCCATATTGGTTGCAATTGTAACCGCGCCCTTGGCACCGGCTTCGGCTATAATCAAAGCTTCGCGTGCGTGGTTTTTCGCATTCAATACTTCGTGGCGGATTCCTTTTTTTGTAAGCAGAGAACTTAAATGTTCCGATTTTTCAATCGATACCGTACCGACCAAAACCGGCTGTCCCTTTTTATGGGCTTCGGCTATTTCGGCGCAAATGGCCTCCCACTTATCCGCTTCGTTCAAATACACTTCGTCATTTTCGTCGATACGGGCAACGGGCTTATTCGTCGGGATAACCGTTACGTCCAAATCGTATATTTTACTGAATTCGACCGCTTCGGTATCGGCGGTTCCGGTCATGCCCGACAACTTGTCGTACATACGGAAAAAATTCTGAAAGGTAATCGTCGCCAAAGTGCGGTTTCGCTGGGCGATTCTGATATGCTCCTTGGCTTCGATAGCCTGGTGCAGTCCCTCACCGTAACGCCGTCCTTCCAAAATACGGCCGGTAAACTCGTCTACGATTTGTACTTGCTTGTCTTTTACAACGTAATCGACATCGATTTTATAAAGGGTATGGGCGCGCACCGCTTGGGTAAAGTAGTGGATATATTCAAAGTTTTCTTCATCAAAAACCGAGCCGCGGATTAAATTGTGCTTTTGCAAAATCGCTTCGATTTTAAGCATACCCGCGTCGGTAAAGGATACGCGCCGGCTTTTTTCGTCCAGCGTATAATCTCCGATAACTTCTTCGCCCTGTACTTCGTCGGGATACAAGCCCGTTTCGGGATTTTTTTGCACTTCTTCAAGTTGACCGACATATTTATCGACTTCAAAAAATTTAACCGTGTCGTCTTCGCCCTGACCCGAAATGATAAGGGGGGTACGCGCTTCATCGATTAAAATTGAGTCTATTTCGTCTACGATACCGAAGGCAAAGCCGCGCTGTACTTTTTCGGAAGGGCTTAACTGCATATTGTCACGCAAATAATCGAAGCCCAGCTCGTTATTTGTGCCGTAGGTAATGTCGCAGTTGTAAGCGGCTTTACGCGCCGCATTATCCATATTCGATACGATTGAACCGACGGTAACCCCCAAGTACGCATACACGGGGCGCATCCAGTCTGCGTCGCGCTGGGCAAGGTAATCGTTTACGGTTACAACGTGAACGCCTTTTCCCGCCAAACTGTTTAAATAAGCGGCGGCGACGCACATAAGGGTTTTACCTTCACCCGTTTTCATTTCTACGATACGGCCGGAATGAAGCACAACGGAACCCATAACCTGTACGTCGTAGGCTCTCTCTCCCAATACGCGTTTTGCCGCTTCGCGGGCGAGGGCAAAGGCTTCGGGCAAAATATCGTCAAGGCTTTCGCCGTTTTTAATCCGCTCTTTAAAAGCGGCGGTTTGTTTTAAAAATCCTTCTTTGTCGAGGGCGCTTGCCCATGCTTCCTTTTCGTTTACCTTTGCGACGATAGGCACCAGGGCTTTTACATCGCGTTCCTGTTTTGAACCGAAAAAGAATGTCATTATCGCGTCAATCATACCTTATAATGTACCGCTTATTGACATATTTGGGCAAGCACTTTATGCTGTGTTTATGCTTCAAAAAGGAAAAAAAATCTGTGCGGGAAGGGGTTCCGTGCACCTTTGTTTTGCCCGTCCGCTGCTTTATGTGTATCTGCTTGTGCTGTTTGTAACTCTTTTTCCGTTTTTTTCCTGCGGAGGAAATAAACCGATTTCCGCTTTAAAAAAGCAGGATTTATTCGATTTACAATACGGCAATTTTGAAAACGAATTAAAGCTTTTTAATCTGCGGCAAAGCGCTCCCGTCAATACGCGTCTTATTATGCATGACGGCTTTTTTTATCTTGCAAACGGCGAAGCGGGAAAAATCATGCAATTAACCTCTTACGGCGATTTAATAGGCATTCTTTATAATGAAGATAAAAATCCCGTTCCGTCCTTTGTCGATTTAAGTGGAAATAAAACGCAATCAGCCTTGGAGCATCAGGGAACTGTTTCAACACAGAAATCCGTTGTCTATCCTTTTAACGAAATAGGACCTATTGCCGTCGATTCACAAAAGCGTTTATACGCGGCCGATATTTTGCCGCGCGACCGCTATGTATACGATGACAAAACAAAGACTTGGCTTCGTGCCGCAGTACTGCGTTTTAATTCAGACGGTTCTTTTATCGACTATTTGGGGCAGGAAGGTCCCGGCGGAACCCCTTTTCCGTATATAAAAAACATTTATACGACAAAGCAAAACGAGCCGGTTGTCGTTTGTCTATCCGAAAACGGTTTTATCGTATTTTGGTTTTCAAGCGACGGATATTTACGCTATAAGGTGCCTATAGCAATGCAATCTTTGCCCGGATATAATGCTTTTCAGGCGGACAATGTATTTATCAGTTTTGATAACGTGGTTCCCGACTACAACGAACCCGTTTTATACTTAAAGCTCGATTATTTTCCCGCCGAAATAGACGCATCAACGCGCGTTCAGTCCGGCATGAGCTTTGATCAAAGCCTTATCTATCCGTATAATTTGGAAACTGAAAGCTATGCGGAGCCGATTGCCGTTCCCGATTTTGAACAAACGGTTACCGGCGGTTATACGAAGGAAGTCTTTTCGATGGGCTACGATTTTTTAGGAATCAGCGAATCGGGCTGGTTTTTCTTTATAACGGCGGATGCCGGCGGTTTTTCCATCCTTATACTCAGAGAAAACGGTCAAAAAATAATCCGCCGTCATTTGGAAGTCGATTTGGAGCATACGGTATATCATCATTTTTCTCTTTCGCCTTCGGGAATTATTTCGGCCCTGCTTGCAAAAGAAGAAGCGGCCTCGGTTGTGTGGTGGCGCACCGATACGCTCATAGATACGATTATAAGATGATTTGCTTTGGCTAAAAAAATGGAAGAAAACAAAAAAGAAAATCCGCACAGCATTCCCGAAGAAGAGCTGAATTTTTACTATAACAGAAACGAGCGCTTAAAACGGGCGCCCGAAAATGTCCGGCAATTTTATGACGGAACCGCCCCAAAGCCGCCTAAGGGCTTGTTTAAAGCCTTGGTTCATACGAGCCACGGAAAATTTATGCTCGGTGCGGTTGCTCTTTCTCTTGTTGTTGTGCTCATTGTTATGTTTTTCGGAGAACGGGCAAACGTAAAGGACGCGGCGGGGATAAGATTTACGCTTTCGGCTTTTTCTTTTGAGGATTCGGTTTATGTGAGTGTAAAAGCCCATGAAAGCAAGGGGGCGGAAAATCTTCCTCTGACTGCCGACATTGTTTTTTCGGCTCTATCCGAAGAAAACGGGGTAAGCCGGAAAAAAAATACGCTGATTTATAGCGGAAAAGAGGAATTTTGCAGGACAATATTTACGGATTATGATATAATGTCCGTATATGCTGAAATATGTGTCGGCGGCGAAAGTGTAACGCTGCATACACGGGTTGAACAAAGATGAAGATTTAACATCGCATTATTATTCATGCTTTTGTACAATCGATACGCAAAGCGGAGCCAGGAGGATATATGTTACAGTTTTATTTATTGTCGGTTCTTATGAACGCTGCGGCCGGCTTGATTCTTGTGTTTGCCGAAAGCGATCCCCGTGATGCCGCCGAAACGGGGGCTGCCGGTTTATCGTTTTTTGAAACAAAAAATTTCCGTCTCATTGCCGGTATTTTAACCGCATTGACCGGTATTATGAAACTTTTAAGCGCGGTACAGGGCGATATTCCAGTTTTGGGCGATTTGCTTCCCGCTTTGGCCGGCATCATAGGCGGTGCCTGTCTTTTGTATGAGTATTACAAGGCTTCATCGAGTATGTCGGTTTCGCTTCCCGATATTTTGGAAAAAATTTTTGTAGCGGGCCGTAAGTATGTGGGCATCTTTTGTATAGTTGCCGCCGCGGTTCATTTTATTTTCCCGCGCGTACTTTTTTTATAAACCGGATTTACGGTGAACAAAAAAATATTTTTCGCTGTCTTTTTATTTTTTCTCTGTTTGTCTTTATCTTCCTGTTTTCGGCGGCAGGAAGAACCGCTGATAGATATTTCCGCGGCCGAATCCCTTGTACCCGGTGAGCAGTGGGCTCTTATTATTGAACCTTATGCGGCTTATCGTATAAAACCGTCCTTTACGGCAGGAATCAGTGCCCACGGCAGACAGGGTGATATAGAAAAGGTAAGCGGAACCTTTATAGATGCGGACTCCGCATCCCGTGAACGCGCAATGTTGTGGTATTGTTTTCCTTCGGGATGGCTCCCCGAAAAAACGGTGCGGGTCTATTCAAATAAATTAAAAGCGGAATTTGCTGCGGGAAAAATACAATCATGAAACAGATTTTGGTTATAGGTTCTACCGTTGTTGATGTTATTATTCATATTGATGAACTTCCGCGCAGGTCGGAAGATGTGCACGTAATCAATCAAACTTTACAGTTGGGCGGCTGTGCCTACAATGTGGCCTCGGCAATACGGAAGACGGGCGTGCCCTATACCTTGTGTTCTCCGGTGGGAACGGGGGCCTACGGGGATTTTGTGCGTAAAGCCCTTAAAGAAAACGGTATACCGATTTTTACCGATGTGGAAGACAGGGATAACGGTTGCTGTTATTGTTTTATCGATAAAACCGGAGAACGCACCTTTATGTCGTGGCACGGCGCCGAATACGTTTTTAATCCTGATTGGATGGATAAGGGGGATATATCGTCGGCAGACAGTATCTATATTTGCGGTCTTGAAGTTGAAGAACCGACAGGAGATGCTCTTGTGCGCTGGCTTGAAGATACGTTTGAGCAGTGCTCTCATACCGACGATTCAGGTGCCCATACTTTTGAAAAAACTTTGTATTTTGCTCCCGGTCCGCGTT
Source organism: uncultured Treponema sp. (assembly GCA_963547555.1). Lineage (GTDB taxonomy): Bacteria > Spirochaetota > Spirochaetia > Treponematales > Treponemataceae > Treponema_C. Next base: position 10,396 of record CAUURR010000012.1, read on the forward strand.
TGTGCCGTATTCCTTTGGAACGCATGGAGCGGCTTTTCAGTCTTAATCCCGTTTTACATTTAAACGAAGAAGAAGCCCTTTCTTTTACCGATTCTCAAACCGTAGAGCAGGCTGCCCGCATTTTGGCGGCGGCAACAAAAAACACGGTTATAATTACCCTCGGAAAAAACGGCGTTTACTGCCTTGAAGACGGCATTGATGCCTATACGGTTCCCGCCGTTCCCGTCTGTGCACGCAATACAAACGGGGCGGGGGACGCCCATATGGGAACCCTGATAGCTTCCTTAAAAAAAGGAAACAGCCTTAAAAAAGCCCTAAAAGAGGCGAACGAAGCCGCCTCCGCCCATGTCTGCGCTTAGTCAACTCTTCCGACTTTTAGAGAGCAGTTCCGAGTATATTTTTTTGATGTCGTATTCCGTGCTTGCCGGAATGATAATTGCCCTTAGAGAGGTGATGTAAATCAACAAAACCGTTTTGCGTAGTTTTAATTTGTATATGTCCGAATATTGTAATGTCAGTTTACTGTTTACGCTTATTTCTTCCAAAAACGTATCATAAAAACGGACTTCTATGTTATCAGTGTACTGTTTTTCCTGTTTAAAAGTTACTGCGCTTATAATCAGTATCATAAGCAGCAGTATAATGACAGGCGGCACCGTAAATACGGCGGCCGTCACTATGGCGGCGATTAATCGCGTTACGGAAAACGGCTTTAGTGTGTGAGGAAAAACGGTAAGCATACTGACTGCGAAAAGCACTGACAGTATCTTCGGTGTGAAAAAGAACGCCGAAAGACACGCTACAAGGTGTTTTTTCCCGATTTTAAAGGTAATCGATTTTTCCATGCGGATTTCCTCTTATGTACTTTTTAATTAAACCTGTTTGGAAACGTCCGTTTCTGAACAGGGCACCTTGAAGTGCGATGTTCTAAATCGTGCTATTTGTACGATTTAGAACTCGTCGACCTGTTCGAAAACACAGTTATCGAACAGGTCTATTCTTTTGTGCCGATTTTATTTCCCGCGATGAGCTTTTATCTTTTCGGCCGCCTTTTCAACCGTAATGTTTTCGTGCAGTTCCCGCGTTTTAAGGTTTTTAAGCGTTAAAAGATTTTGCCCTGCTTGTACTTTATCGATAAAGATGCCGAACGGAACGGCTTTTTTTTCGGCGGCGGCATACTGCTGATTCATTTTTTTTGCTTCGGGGAATACTTCAACCGCTGTACCCGCATTTCGCAGTGTAAAGGCGGTTTTTTGATATACGGACATTAAGCTTTCGTCGGTACAAAAGATTTCGGCATCCAAAAAACCTTCCGGTACGGCTGCAGGGCAAAGTTCATCGAGTGCGGCGATTAAGCGGTCCAAACCGATTGAAGCACCCACGCCGCTTATCTTTTCTTTCATGTACAAGCCGGTTAAATTGTCGTAGCGGCCGCCCGAACACACCGAGCCGATTGACGGAAGGTCGTTTAAAAAGGTTTCGTATACCAAACCCGTGTAATAGTCCAAACCGCGCGTAATCGAAGGGTCAAGTACAACAAGGTTTTCCATGCCGCTTTCTTTTATAAAACTTTGTATTTCTTTTAAACGCTTTATGCCGTCGGCACCTTCCGTTCCGGCGAATTTTTCCATAATGGTAAGGGTCGCATCGAAACAGTCTGCTCCGGAAATATAGGCCAACACCGCTTCGGTTTTTTCCGAGCTTCCCGTTATTTCGTTTAAAATTTCGAGTACCTTATCCCTGCCGATTTTAGCCAATTTATCGACCGTCCGCAAAATATCTTCGCTTTTTTCGCTTAAACCGAGTTTTGTCAAAAATACGTTAAAAAGTCCGCGATGGCTTATGCGTATTGTGATGTTTTTTACATCTATCGAAAAAAGTGCCTGCTTTATAAGAGAAAGTATTTCAAAATCGGAGGCTGCGCTGTCCGAGCCTACAATGTCAAAATCGCATTGTACGAATTCGCGGTAACGGCCGGCCTGCGGTTTTTCGCCGCGCCACACCTTGGCTATGTGGTATCTTTTAAAGGGGAAATACAATTCGTCCTTGTGTTCGGCGATAAAACGCGCAAAGGGCACGGTTAAATCAAAACGCAGGGCTACATCGCGCCCCCCGTTATCGGTAAAGCGGAATACCTGTTTTTCGGTTTCGCCGTCGCTTTTGCGCAGTAAGATTTCGGAGTATTCGAGGGCGGGCGTATCTATGGGTACAAAGCCGTATGAGCGGAAGGCGGCGGTTAATTTTTCGGTTAAAAGTGCGCGTTTGATTTCGGCTTGGGGTAAAAAATCCCTAAAGCCTTTGAGTATTTTCGGTTGTATAAGTGCAGTCATATCGTTTATAATAGCCCTAACGGGAGAAAATTGCAATTGCTTTTAGCTTTGGATATAGGAAATACGAATACGGTTGCCGCCCTCTTTGACGATGAGCGGATTGTATGTAAGTGGCGCATTTACAGCGATACAAAGCGTACCGCCGATGAATACACTTCGGTTATGCGCTCTTTGTTCCGTGATGCGGGTGTTTCAGCCTCGGATGTCGAATCGGCCGTGCTGAGTTCGGTCGTCCCTCTTCTTATCGGGCCTTTTATAAGTGTCGTGGTCAATTTGACGGGGAAAAAGCCCCTCATTGTCGCGCCGCTCATCTTCGGCAAATTACCGATAAAAATACCCGAAACCGCGGTTCATCAAATCGGAAGCGATATCGTATGCAATGCGGTTGAAGCTTATGCTCGTTTACGCTGCCCCTGTATTGTAATCGACTTCGGTACGGCGCTTACCTTTACGGCTATAGGGGCGGACGGTACCGTTCAGGGCGTTGCCATCACCCCCGGCTTGGGAACCGCCGTGAACTCATTGTTCAATAATACCGCCCAGCTTCCTTCGGTGCCGCTTGAATCGCCGCCGGATGCTCTGGGTACGAATACGATTCATTCGATACAAGCCGGTATTGTACTCGGTTACAAAGGCTTAACCGAATCTCTTACCGAGCGCATAAAGTCCGACCTCTGTACGAAAACCGACTGTAAAGTCGAGGATGTGCGCGTTATCGCAACGGGCGGCTTAAACAGTGTTATAAAGCCCATTACCGATGTTTTGGAAAGCGTGGATAAGGATTTGACATTAAAAGGACTTTACCGCATTTCGATTTGCTGTGCTGATTGATGTGCATTTGCCTTTCTTTTATAGCGGCGGAACTCCTTGTTCCGTGTGCTCCCACTGTAAGCCTTCTCCGGCTTTTATATCGCGGGCAAGTTTCAGTCCTATAACCGTTTCAAAGTATTCGGGCGAAATCCCGACCGAAAGTTCTTTTTCGGTGCGTAAAACTCCTATATCTTTTTTCCGTATCGTATCGCCTTTTTTCATGCCGTGCATAAAGTGTATTGAACGGTTTGTTCGCCCGTAATTCGCCTTTTCCGAAGGGGCAAGTTCTTTTATGCCGTTTCCGATAACCGTTTTACATAGTTCCGATCCGAACTCTTTTTGTGCTTCGGCAAGGGCCGTTTCGGGAAGCATTTTTTCATAGCGGCGCACTGATTGTACCATTTCGGCGAATAAATCGGGATCAAGGGCGACAGGATCGTCAAGTCCGTCCGTTTTACGCGACAATGTGATGTGTTTTTCGATAAGACGGCCGCCCGATACAACCGATAAAACCGGAACAATGCGCGGATCCGAAGAATGATCGCTTACACCCGCATCTATACCGAATTTCTTTGTATACAGATTTATGAGCGAAAGATTGTATTCTTCAGGCGGGGCGGGGTAGCTTGTGATGCAGTGAAGAAGCGAAATCTTTTTAAGCGGGTTTAAAACCTCAAGGGCTTTTTGAATATCGCTCATCTGAGAAACCCCGCTTGAAAGCACCAGCGGAATTTGCTTTTTTTCGGGCAAAGCCGATTCAAGTTCGTACAGCCGTTTAAGCATGGGAAAATGATTTAATTCGGGAGAAGCGATTTTTATATAATCGGGTTTTAAGGCAAAGAGTTCTTCGGCCGAACGTATGCCGAAGGGAGAACACATAAAACTTTTTCCCAGCGAACGCACGTAATCGCGCATTGTTTCAAAAAACTCGGGCGGCATTTCAAGCTCTTTGAAGCGGTCATACAGCCTGATTTTTCCGCCGGGAAGGTTTACAAAGCCGGTATTCGGATGTAAAATCTCGTCCGCATATACCCACTGGAATTTTATACAGTCGGCTCCCGCATCGGCTGCGGCATCGGCTAAGCGTTTTGCTTTATCAAGGGAGCCTCCGTGGGAAGTTCCTATTTCGGCAATAATAAGTACGTTTTTATCGTTCATACCCTTATATTCGGCAGTTTTCCCGTGTTTTGTAATTCGGCTTGCAAAGCTCGAGCTCCGTTTTTAGCGATTCCCCGTTATTTTACATAGGGCATATAATCGCCGTAGCCTTCTTTTTCCATATCTTCGTAGGGAATAAAACGTAAAGAAGCGCCGTTTATGCAATAACGCAAGCCGCCTTTTGTTTTCGGGCCGTCGGGAAAAACGTGTCCCAAGTGAGCGCCGCCCGTTTTAGATAAAACTTCGGTGCGCACCATGCCGTGACTTGTATCTTCTTCGTAATCGATGGCGGAGGTTGTTATCGGTTTTGTAAAACTCGGCCATCCGCAACCTGCATCGTATTTATCGCTTGAAGAAAAGAGCGGCTTTCCCGTTACAATATCAACGTAGATGCCGGGTTTATCGAATTTATCGTATTCGCTTGTGTAGGGGCGTTCGGTTGCTTTGTTTTGCGTAACCTCGTATTGAATGGCAGTCAGTTTGTTTTTCAGTTCCCGATCGGCAGGGACTTTAAAACGCTCTTCGTCATACAGCGGTTTTGACGCCAAGTTCAAATCGATATGACAATAACCGAAAGGATTTTTTTCCAAATAGTCCTGATGATAATCTTCGGCCTTTACAAAGTTTAACAAGGCTGCCGTTTCAACCGCAAGGGGTTTTGTATATTTTTTTTGCATAAAATCAAAAAAGGCCTTTATGCGCGGGGCGTCCGTTTCGTCCGTGTAATACACTCCCGTGCGGTATTGGCGGCCGACATCGTTTCCCTGTTTGTTGACGGAAGTCGGCTCGATAATCCTGAAAAAATGTGCAAGCAATTCTTCCAAACTTATAATCGAAAAATCGTATATGATATGAACCGTTTCGGCATGATCGGTTGCCGCTATTTCACGGTAACTCGTTGTATCGGTTTTACCGTTTGCATAACCGGTTTCCGTAAAGCGCACTCCCGGAATGCGGCGGAAATATCCTTCAACACCCCAAAAGCAGCCGCCTGCAAGGTATATTTCTTTTGTGTTTTCCGTCATTTTGAACTCCTTGGATGCCGCCGAACGGGTTTGAGCGGGCACCTTTACACAGCTTAACAAAACAGCTGTAAATAAAACACAGCAAAGGTTTTTTATAATTTGTAATTGTTTCATATTTGTAATATAAACTTATTTTGTAAAAAAGGCAAGTAAAGACGGCTTTAATCTTTTAAATCAACAACTCCGACACGAGCGGGGCCGAGAAACGGCGGGTATGAAACCCTCCGCACGAATAAAAAAAGGTGCCCGAACCTCCGATTAAAAATCGAAGGCTCTAAGCACCTTGTGAGCTTACCGAGACTGTCTCAAAGTCCGGCTTAAACCGGACCTTTCAACAAGCCCGTAAACGTTTCGGAACCTTATTTACCCTTAATAAAGTCGGGCAGAGTTCCGGTTGCGGCATATTGACCGGCAATATAACCGTTTGCACAGCAGTCGGCAACGGCGTTGGAGCCCAAGCGGTTGGTTCCGTGGATACCGCCGGTGATTTCACCTGCAGCAAAGAGGCCGGGAATTACGTTTCCGTAAATGTCGCGGACTTCGGTGTTGGGGGTGATGTTCAAACCGCCCATCGTGTGGTGAACGGAGGGCCACTGCGGAATTGCATAGTAGGGGCCGCTTTCAATGGTCATCATAACGCCCTTGTCAACGCGCTTTCCGAAATCGGGATCGGCACCGGCTTTTACATAGCCGTTGTGCTTTTTGATGGTTGCGGCAAGATTTGCACCGGGAATCGAAACCTTTCTTCCGTCATAGGTGCGCTTGTTGATTTCTTCGGCCAACGCTTCAAGGCTGTCGGCTTTGAAAATTCTGTCCGCTTCCATACCGCCCTGCAGCTGAGCCGGCGTTACGAATCCGCCTTTTTTGACGATTTCTTCGTTCATAATACAGAAGGTGGGGAAACCGCCCGAATTTTTAGCTGCATTCGAGCATACGTCGCGGCGTTCGCCTTCGTTTACATAGCGTTCGCCCTTGTAGTCTACATAGACAACACCGGAGCTGGGGCCGGAGAAGGGAATAACCGCATAGGCATCCAAAACACCGCCGTTCGGGTTGGCGAAAGGATAGAGCTGGATGTATGACATGTGCATAATTTCGGCACCGATGGCTTGCGCCTGAGTAATGCCTTCACCGGTTGCACCGACGTGGTTGGTCGTGGGCAGTTCTTTGGTCAGCATGGGAACATAGCGGGATCTCATGGGAACGTCGCCTGCAAAACCGCCGCTGGCAAGAATAACAGCCTTGGTAGCTTTCATGGTTTTAAAGCCGTCTTTGGTTTCAACACCGATACCGACTACTCTTCCGGAAAGAGGCTTTTCGCGGTAAATGGTAACCATTTTGGTGTTTACCATAATCGGAACACCGGCTTTTTCAACCATTTTCTTTTGAACCTGTACGATGTCGGAACCTTGACCGCTGATGGTCGTATAGGTTCTGTAACCGTAGTGTCCGCCCGGGCGGGTTAAGGTTTTGCGGACTTGCAAGCCGTTGTCGAACAACATATCAAGGTAGAAGGGAGAACCGTATACCATGTTTTTTACGAGCGCTTCATCACCCATGTAGTCGCCGCCCTTGAGGGTGTCGGCAATGTGCTTTTCGGCCGTATCGGGAACGAGGTTCAATTCTTTTTGGAGTTCTGCGGCTTTTTTGCTCGTATAAGCGGCATATACACCGCCGTTAATCTGCGAGTTTCCGCCTACAAAGGGCATTTTTTCGATAAGAACAACGTCCTTTGCACCGTTTGTTTTGGCACTGTGTGCTGCGGCAAGACCTGCAAAACCGCCGCCTACGACGATAATTTCGTGGGTTTCGTTCCATTTTTTAGGCGGAGTACTGCTGTATTCTTTTTTTGCGGCAACGGAAGTTCCTGCAGCCGCAATTTTGAATTCGGCAGGATTTCCGCCGGCTTTTTTAACAGCCGCTTCAACCGCAGCCAAAATTCCCTTACTGGTCATCGTAGCGCCGGAAACGGTGTCTACCGAAAGGCTTTGCTGTTTGATGATTTCAGCGGGAACCGTATTGATAGCCGCATCGGATATGCCGGGTGTTTCGTTATGAGCTTTAACGGAAACGGCTTCAATTTTATTTTTGGTAAGTTTTACTTCAACTACCAAACCTTCGTGCATACCGTTAACCGTTTCGGTGTAAGTACCGGCTTTCATTTCGGTTACGGCACGCGGAGCGGCTGCCTTGGTTTCTGCCGGTCTTTTTGCAAAAGCCGGGGTCAGAACACAAGCTGCCGCGATGAAAAGTACCAAGAGTTTTTTTGCGGTTTTCATTGTTCCTCCTCAATAGAATTTAATATATCTATAAAAATATAGGTATTACATCGACAGTATCACAAATTCGGTATTCTGTCAAACATTCGGCAGGGAGTTATCCGATTCCGCAGAAGGAACCGTAAAGCGGTTTTTCATTTGGGCGAATATATCGGCGGCATCTTCTTCACTGAATTCTCCGGGCGGCTCGTGGTATTCGACTAAATGCGCGGGAATTTCGTCCAAAAAAGGTGAGAGCGTACATTCAACCGTTGTCTGCATTTTACGCCTTCTGCGGCACGAAGAAATAAAGAGCTTATCGCGCGCCCGTGTAATGGCAACGTAAAAAAGCCGCCTTTCTTCTTCGATGCCGCCTTCTCCGTCTTCAAGGCTGCGCGCATGGGGAATAAGGCCGTCTTCGCAGCCTGCAATAAATACGACCGGGAATTCCAATCCCTTGGAGGCGTGGATGGTCATTAAATTGACTTTGCCTAAAAGCGATTCTTCTTCGGCATCGTCGCGCGACAACAGGGTAATGCGGTTAAGCCAGCTGTAGAGTCCCGTGTCCGCATTGTCGGGGTTGTTTTCCCATGTTTCGATTGAATTGATAAGATATTCGATATTTAAAAGTTTGTAGCGCGCGGCTTTTTCGTTTTTAGGATATTCGCTTACAAGGTAACTCCAATAGTCCAGCTCTTCGACCAGAGTGCGTACTTTTTTTGAAAGGGGACCGCCTCCGCTTAGCAGGGCGCTTCTTTGGTTTACGATAAAATCGTAAAATTCTTCCAAAGCGCTTACACCCTTGTCTTTTTCACCCGTGAGTGCTTGAAAAGTGCGCATTTTCGGTTCCGTTTCTTCCCGTTCAAACATGGAAAGCTCTTTTTCGGCAAGTTCGTCCGCTTCGGAGTTTCCCTGTTTTATCAGATTTTCGATTGCTTCCCATAATGAACAGCCTTTTTCCGATGCCGCCGCGTTCAGTTTTTCGATTGTTTTTCGTCCGATACCGCGCCTGGGCGTATTTATAATGCGCAAAAGGTTTATATCGTCATAGTGATTTGAACATACGCGAAGATAGCTTATAATGTCTTTAATTTCTTTACGCTGGTAAAAGCCGGTTCCGCCGCTCATTGTATAGGGAATGTCCGCCGCTAAAAAAGCTTCTTCCAGGGCGCGGCTTTGGGTATTTGCCCGCATTAAAACGCCGAAATCTCCGTAATTGCGTTTTTCTCCGGCGCGCAGACCCTGAATGCTTTCGGCGATAAAATCGGCTTCGGCGGCTTCATTTTCGGGTAAATATATTTCTATCGGTTTTCCGCTGCCGTTTCCCGACCAGAGTTCTTTGTCCTTGCGGTTGGTGTTATGCGATATAACGCCGTTTGCCGCCGCCAAAATCGTTTCGGTCGAGCGGTAATTTTGCTCAAGCCGGATTTCTTTTACGTGGGGAAAATCCTTTTCAAACATACGGATATTTTCGTAGTTTGCGCCGCGCCAGCTGTATATGGATTGGTCGTCGTCCCCGACTACCGCCACGTTTTTATCGGCAAGCATACTCATAAGCTTGTACTGTTGAAACGAGGTATCCTGAAACTCGTCCACCATAATGTATTTATACCGCAGGCGGTAACGTTCCAATACTTCGGGGTACTCCGAAAACAGTTTTATGGGAAGGACAATCAAATCGTCAAAATCAACCGCGTTGTACAGTTTTAAACCTTTTTGATACTCTTCGTAGAGGGGGCGGTACATATCGTTTGCGCTTTGCCATGTGTAACGCCCGGTTTTTATATTCGAAAATAAATTGCCGATTTTGTAGGCATCGAGGGCATCTGCGGTAAATCCGAGTTCCCGCCCCGTTTCCTTTATAAGCTGGGTTTTATCCGTTTCGTCGTAAATCGAAAAATTCTCACGCCAGCCTAAATTGACTATATCGTTTCGCAAAATGCGCACCCCGAAGGCGTGAAAGGTCGAAACGGTCAGGTTTTGCAGTTTTTTTCCTGTTTGCTCTTTAATGCGGCCGGCCATTTCTTTTGCCGCCTTATTCGTAAATGTCAGGGCGAGTATTTGGCTTTGCGGAATCCCCTGTTCAAGCATCCATGCAATGCGGTAGGTTATAACGCGGGTTTTTCCGCTTCCGGCTCCGGCAATGATGAGCAGGGCACCGTCAATCGTTTCAACCGCTTTTAATTGTTCACTGTTCAGTTCTTTTTGCAATTCCGTTAAGCGCATCGGACTATTGTACGCAAAAAGTGCAAAGAGTGCAATATTTATGCTTAATCTTGAACCGTAAAATTCCGATACTCAATATGAAGATTTTTTGTTTTTTTTATAAAAATTGCAATAAAATCGTCTTCAGTACTTGACGGGAACGGAGTTAGCGTAGAAAATAGTATGATAGAAGTAACGCGTTTGGATGGGAGTACATATTGGATAAATCCTCATCATATTGAATATATGGAAAATAATCCCGATTTAACGCTGGTTATGCTGTCCGGCAAAAAGCTGGTTTTGCGTAACGGCGCGGAAGAAATACGGGACAAAATTATCGCATACCGCCGTCTTATCGGCGCATTTAAAAATGAATTATAACGGGAGGGCTTAATGGATATAGCAAGTATTATCGGTATTGCGGGAGGTTTTGCTTCTCTTATATTCTCCGTTCTTTCTTCGGGCGGCGGCTTGGGCGGTATTTGGGACCTTGCCTCTCTTATATTCGTTATTGTCGGTTCGTTTTTTGCCATGTTCCTCAGTTTTCCGATGAACAGGGTTTTGGGAATGTTTAAAATAATGGGTCGTATTTTTAAGGTTCCCGACTTCGGCGGCAAGGCTCTCGTGCAAAACATGGTTGCCTTATCTGAAAAGGCCAGGCGTGAAGGAATCCTTGCGCTGGAAGAAGGTCTTGAAGACTTGGAAGATGCCTTTATGAAGTCGGGACTGCGTCTTGTCGTTGACGGTACCGACGGTGCCGTTATTCGTACCATTATGGAAAACGAGCTTAACCGTATTGAAGGCCGCCACATGGATTGGAACGCCATGATCGTTCACTGGGCGGGTTTGGGTCCCTCATACGGAATGATGGGTACCGTTATCGGTCTTATCGGTATGTTGGGAAAACTCGAAGATAAAAGCTCTATCGGACCGAACATGGCAGTTGCTCTGGTTACGACGCTGTACGGTTCATTGTTGGCCAACATGTTTTTGGCACCGTTTTCGGCAAAACTTGCGTATCAAAACAGTTTGGAAATACAAAACAAAGAAATGATTATAGAAGGTGTGCTTTCGATTCAGGCGGGCGACAATCCGCGCATTTTGGCTATGAAGCTTCTTACTTATCTTGACCCGCAGACAAGAAAGGCGCTTGAAGCGGACGTGCTGAAGGATTAAGGGATAAAGCATGGCAAAGGAAAAAAAAGAACCGCCTAAGGCATCGAAGGCATGGCTTGAAACGTACGGAGACATGATTACCCTCATGCTGTGCTTTTTCGTTATGCTTTTTAATCCGACCGAAATAGACGAAATTCAGCTTGCCCAGTTGACGGTCGCCCTGCAGGGGGATCCCACTTCGGGCGGTATGTCTTTGGCGGCCGGACGGCTTGCCGATTTGGGAAATACCATTACTTCTTTGCCTTCTTTGGAAAAGGGAAAATCCTTGGGGCTTGCCGTCAAAAAAGCGGTGAGTATTTTTTCGCCCGAAATAAACAGCAACAAGATAAAAGTTACCGCCGATGAGCGCGGTCTTGTAATAACGCTGGCTTCCGATGCCCTTTTCAGAGAAAACAGTGCCGAACTGCTTATCGATGAAACGAGGGAAACCTTGTTAAAATTGGCGCAGTTTTTAAATTTAAGCGATTTAAAAGACCGAAGATTCAGAATAGAAGGGCATACCGATTCCATCGTACCGGATCCGGCTTTATGGCCGAGTAACTGGGAGCTTTCGGCTGCGCGTGCGGTAAACGTATTGCATTATCTGGTGGATTTCGGTGCCGATGAAAGGCGGTTTTCCGTTGCAGGTTACGGTAATACCCAACCGCAGTTTGCCGAAGATATGCCCGAAGGCAGGGCTTATAACCGGCGTGTTGATATAATTATTCTGGACGAAGGTCATTTTTAATGATAGTATTAAGCGAGGTAGGTGTATGGCTGATGACGATTTGAATTTTGAAGACAGTGACGGCGGTGGCGGTTCATCCTCATCGTCTAAAGGCGGAAAGCTCGGCGGTATATTACCGACAATATTAAAATGGGCTGCAATCGGTGTCGGTGCCATCATTCTTATAGTAACGGTTGTGGTTATTACGATGTCGATCCTCAATTCGAATGCGCCTTCTACAACGGCGGTTCCCATTTCTCAGGAATACACGCCCAAACGGGACGTGTACGAATGGTATCAATCTTTGCCGGATATACGTGCAAAAACCATCGATCCCATTCCCGCAAGCGTTATCGTAAACGTAGTGCTCGGATATAAGGTTGACGATAAGGTTGCTTCAAACGAATTGACCGCCCGTAAAATAGAAATTCAGGACTATTTGCGTAAATATTTTTC
>CAUURR010000013.1:0-20610 GCA_963547555.1 uncultured Treponema sp.
CGGTATCTACGGACTTTTTTCCGATTCTTTAAAAAAGACAAACACATCGAAATACGAAACGATGAATTACGGAACAAAACGCTTTGAAGGCGGTCTTACGGGAAAAAAAGCCCTATCGGATGCCTGGCTTTTAAGCGGTTTTGCAAGTGCCAAATTCTATATGCTTGATACCGAATTTAAAAATATAGTAGACGACAATATACGTAACGGCAAGTCAAGATTTCTTGACGGTGAAGCGGAAATCCGTGCGGCATGGGATCCGAATATTTTTAACTCCGTTTTGGCCGGTTTTAATGCAAATTTTCAAACAATACAGGGCGATTCATTTAGAGGCATAAAAAAACAATTATTGCTCAGTTTATACGCACAGGATACGATTACAATCGGCGCTTCGGAACAATTCCTCATTGTGCCGGGACTGCGTTTTGACATTGCCCCCCCGCTTGAACAAAATAAAATTCTGTGGCAAATTACTCCGAAATTAAGTCTAAAATACAATCCGTTTAAAAGTACGGCTTTGCGCTTTGCTTACGGAATGGGTTACAGAATCCCCACATTTAAACAAAAGCACTGGCTGTTTACCCATGATTATGCAAGCGGTGCAGGAAACTTTATTTTATACGGCAATCCGAATTTAAAGCCTGAAACATCGCACGGATTTAACCTCGATCTGGAACAAAAAATCGGGAAATTCGTCAATCTAAACGTATCGGGCTATTTTAATTATATTCAAAACCTGATAGATAATCACATTATCGGTTATGATCCGGGTTCGGGAAAATACAACCGGTCTTACGGTAATGTGGATAAAGCGCTCACTTTCGGAGGCGGCATTTCCGTTCATTCAAAATTCAAGCGGACGGTTCTCGGTGCTTCCTAGGCCTATACGGGAGCAATGGGGTACAGCGCTTCCCACGGTAAATATATCGATTTAGCGGCACGGGTTCCGCACCGTGTAACCGCCTCGGCACTGTATACGATTCCCGTTATCGAAACCGATGTTTCACTACGCATTGAATGGAATTCGCCGGAACTTATCGATTACGATCTTGCAATCTATTCGCCCGATTTTCTTATGGCGGGTTTAACAATCGACAAAAAATTCCTTAAAAACAAAATCGATGTCTATGCCCGTGTCGATAATATGCTTAACAATGTTCATTTTAAAAAGGGCTCGCTGAATACGACTCAAAAAGAACATTTCGGGTTACATCACGGCGTTATATTTGCAGGCGGAATAAAACTGCATTTTTAGGAGATAGTTATGAAAAACAAATTGCTGACCGCCGCGGCCGTATGCGCGGTACTTATACTGTGTGCGTGTGAAGAACCCAGGGCAACCAATACGGTGCCCGCTTATCCCTTTGATACTCTTCACGGTAATTGGATACGCATCGGCAATATCGGAACGATGGGCGTAACAAAGTTAAAGTCCTATACAAACGGTACTGAAGAATGGATGGAATGGACAGCATTGGAAACAACAAACAAGTTAAAGTGTAACAATATAAAAAATCTGCGTCCCGGTTTATATACTTTTGATTGGCAATTATATGATGAAGCGACCTCCACTCTACAGCCGGGAATTTTTATGAGTATACAAATCGCAATTGAAAGTCCCGACATGATTTATATGAAAACGAACTCGGAGGCGATGGCGGGCGGTCTTATTATGACCCGTGTAAATTAAAATTAAAACCGCCCTTTTCACCGTTTTTCTCAACCGGCGGAACACTGCGGTTTGTTCTGCGTTCCGTTTTTGTTCAGCGTGCCCTGATATTGTAAAAGTCGTCAATTCCCATAGTTTCAAGTTTTTTGTAAATTGAAGGCTCTACAAAACGTACAACGCTGAAATGCGGAGGATAGACAATCGAATTATGTGCATCTATTTCCGCCTGTAAATCCGTAACAGCGGAACGCTTTAACAGGGGGTCTCCGAACACAAGGATATCGCTTACACGGGCGGTTTCCGGTAAAGCGGCAAGTTTTTCCGGATTGCGGATATAGGTGCGTCTGCCGGTTGCGCAGGTATAGACGGTTTTACCTATTTTAATATATTTATCGATGAGAATCACATCTGCAAAATCGGTATCGGGAATCGAATTATCGGCCGGTTCGGAGGACGAATTAGCGGGAATTCGCAGCTCGGCCTTTTCTTCGGTAAAATCGGCCTTTGTTATCCAATAACGGATTTTATAGACGTTTTTTAAATCATCGGAAGTGTAATAGCCTGCAAGTTCGCGCGCAATCGGTACGTTTTCGATCGTAAAATCGTTACGATTATTTTCGGGACGCCAAAACGTTCCGCCTGAAACCTTATGCGAAGTCCAAAATTCGGTATAAATGCCGTCGTTAAAAACGGCAAGCGGCATATCGGTAAGTTCCGCGCCCGCAGAATAGATACCGTCATAATAATAGCGGTAAAACGGCTTTAAAACAATTTGCGCCTGCACAGTTTTATTTGCTTCAGGGTCTGCGTTTTCCGAAAAAACGGCATCGTTAAACTTTACAAAGCGTTCTTTATTTTCCCATATACCGTTGACGGATTTTTTTTCATCGGATATTTTTTTATCAGAAGAGTCAGCTTCGGACGATACGGCAGTTTGCGCATATACATACCCAAAAAGTATAAAGCACAAAATACCGAAAACTCTGCGTTTCGAAGCGCAAAAAAACATACCCATATGTACAATATCGGCATAAAAATGCGGGTACACAAGCCGCTTTTATAAAAGAGGCGGCAGCTTTTATTTTTCAAAAAGTCTTTGTATTTTATCTTTATAGATTTCCGTTATTTTATGACGCATAAATTCCTGTTTTGCCGAAAGCTCACGGCCTACGATAAAGCTGTCCGCAAGTAATTCAAAACCGTAAATATATTCGCAGGGACGAAATCCGTTGGATATATGAATGAGCCGTTTTATTTCGTTTTGAATAAGCATTTGTATTTGTTTGTTTTGCAGCAAATCATTGTAATCGATGTAAAACAGCATTTGTTCGGCAGCAAAAGCACACACCGCATTTTTATCGGGAACAATGAGA
This sequence comes from uncultured Treponema sp., assembly GCA_963547555.1. GTDB lineage: Bacteria > Spirochaetota > Spirochaetia > Treponematales > Treponemataceae > Treponema_C. Next base: position 3,043 of record CAUURR010000013.1, read on the forward strand.
GCGCCCAAATATCTTTCGTCCTGACCGGTTACAAACGCCGTTTCTATATACGGGCTTGCGGTAAGGGCTTTTTCCAACCCCAGAGGTTCAATATTTTCTCCGCCGGAAAGCACAATCGTATCTTTTGCACGTCCCGTAATTTTTATTTCATTATCCAAGCTGAGCATTCCCAAATCGCCCGTATTGAGCCATCCGTCTTTATCGATAATTTCGGCCGTTAAGTCGGGGCGCTTATAATAGCCTTTCATAATCTGGTCGCCGCGAGCAAAAATCAAACCGAGTTTTCCAGGAGGAAGTTCGCTGCTTGTATTATTTTCATCGCGTATACTTATTTCGGCTGAAGGATAGATGATGCCGACGCAGCCGGGGCGGGGTTTTATACAGTCACGCACGGAAAGCACGGGACCGGCTTCGGTTATACCGTAACCTTCAAGCAAGGTAAGATTGATCGCACGATAAAAATCGTCTATATCGGCAGGCAGTGCGCCGCCGCCCGATATGGCTGCCGTAATATTTCCTCCAAGTTTTTTTTTGATTTTGCGGTATATAAGCACATCACCGAGAATATAAAGGGGGTATAAAGCAATATAAGGGAAAATCCCCGTTAAAAAATCGCGCACACGCGATCTTTGAGTGTAGCGGCATACGCGGCCGGAAATAAGCTCCTTTGCCCGGGCAAAGTGCTTTCCGACACCGATAAAAAACATAAACAAACTAAGCTTTATGCCGCCTTCTTTGCGCATGGAACGGTATACACCGTTTGCAAAAGCTTCCCAAAGCCGGGGAACACCGCACATCCACTGGGGCTTCACGGCTTCAAGGTCGGCAAGCATAATATTTGCGGCGGGTTTTGAATAGGCAATACCGCTTTTAAGGGTTATCGCAATATATTGAACTACCCGTTCAAAACTGTGCCATACGGGTAAAACACTTAACCACATATCGCCGGGTTTTACAGTCAATACCTTATCGACAACTTCAAGCTGCGCCATATAGTTGCGGTGAGTAAGCATAACCCCTTTGGGGGTATTGGTGGTTCCCGATGTAAAAATGATTGTTGCAATATCGGAACCTTTAATATCCGACATTCCCGTTTCGATTTCGGTACGGCGCGAAAGCGGCAATTTTTTACCGCAGGCCATTAAGCTGCGATAATCATATACTTCAACTCCCGCGTGCACACATCTATCGATTTCATCGGAGGTCAAATCTTCAAAGACAATAACTTTCTTTAAAAGGGGAGGCTTTTTTTGCAGCACCTTATCGAGAATAGCCGTATTCTCAAAAATACCGTAAGAACAGTCGGCAAACGAAATAATATACTGCAATTCGGTAGCAGTTGAATCGCAGCCGCGCGGCACGTCAACCGCTCCCAATGATAAAAGGGCAAAATCCGCGATAAGCCATTCTTTGCGGTTATCGGAAATTAAAGCGGTATGGCTTCCCTTTGTAATACCTATATCCTGCAATGCCGAAGCAAAAGTCAGGATTTCTTCATAGACGGTTTTAAAGCTGTACGTGCGAAAAACGCCCCGTCTGTCTTTCGCGGCTTGAGCAATTAACCCAGGACAGCTTTCCGCTCGCAGCTTAAATAAAAGCGGCAGATTTATAGGTAAATCGATATGTGTAAACTCTCTTTCCATGATTGGCATTATACACCAAAACATAAAGAATTTCATAGACCTAACAAACAAAAAATGTTAAAATGCGCAATTATGACCGACTGTATTTATCTTGTAAAATTGGGTGAATTGACTTTAAAAGGTTCAAATATCCGCCTGTTTGAAAAAAAACTTATTGAAAATACAAAAACGTATTTAAAACATACGGGCTCACATATCACGTTGCGCGCAGGCAGAATGTATATAGAAGCCGACGAAAGTCGTGCCGAAGATATTGAATATGCGCTTAAACATCTTATCGGTATAAGCGGCTGGGCGCGCGCGCATATATGCGAAAAAAATACCGAATCCGTTGCGCAAGCCGTACTTGAAGAAGCACGGGCGGCAAAAGAAGCGGGAGCAAAAACCTTTAAAATAGAAGCGCGCCGCGGCGATAAAAGTTTTCCCCTTACCTCCTATGAAATTTGCCGCGAAGCCGCCGCACCCGTCTGCGATGCGCAATTACTGGATGTAGATGTTCACCGCCCCGACTTGACCGTACACGTGGAAGTACGCGAGCGCTGCTTTGTCTACGGTAATCCGCACAAGGCGTGCCGCGGTCTTCCGGTCGGAACAGGCGGCAAGGGGCTTCTTTTGCTTTCGGGCGGCATCGATTCTCCGGTTGCCGGTTACCGTATGCTCAGGCGCGGCATGAGATTGGAAGCCGTTTATTTTCACGCCTACCCATACACGTCGGATGAAGCAAAAAAGAAAACCGAAGATTTGGCCGCCGTATTGGCACGCTATGCCCTTTCAGTACGTATGCACATCGTTTCTTTTACCGAAGTGCAAATGCGCATAAAACAGACGGGACCCGAAAACTGGTCTACGATGCTTCTTCGTATGTGTATGATGAAGGCTGCAAGCGCAATCGCCCGTGAAGTCCGTGCCTCATGCCTTATAAGCGGTGAAAGCCTCGGACAGGTTGCAAGCCAAACAATCGAAAACTTAAGCGTTACCGAAAGTGCGGGAAATCTTCCTCTTTTGCGGCCGCTTATCGGCATGGATAAAGAAGAGATAACGGAAACGGCAATCGCAATCGGTACCTATGAAACTTCGATTTTGCCCTATGAAGACTGCTGCGTTTTATTTGCACCGAAACATCCGGTACTTCACGGAACTCTTGAAGAAGCGTGTTTTCTGTACGGAAAACTCGATTGCGACTCTCTTATAGAAAAAGCCGTTGCCGAACGGGAAGTAAAAACTTTTTCGCTTTAAAATAGCCTGAAGCTTTAAAAATCATAAAAAAACGGTAAAAAAGCATCGAAACCGTAAAAAACTTCTTGCGTTTCCACGGGGGTATATTGTATAATATAATATCTATAATATAAAAGAGGTAACCTATGAGCAGTTTTCAGGACCGCATGTTGGCAAAAAAGATTCCGCACTTTCCCCTTTGGTTTTGTACGGCAATCATCATCACCGTTTTTTCTTTTTTAACGTCTTATTTTCCGATTTGGGCAAATATCCCCGTTAATGTCGTGCTTCCCTTTTTGGTTTTGATTTATTTAAAAACCGTTTTTTTCGAGAAGCTCAAACTTTCAACCCTGATTATTCTTCGCACCGCCATTGTTGCAGCGGTTTTTATGGACTATTTTGCCGGCATTAACGGTAAATGGTTTGTCTGGGTTGTATTGGTCTTTTTGAGCATCAACATCCTTGAAGCCACTTTTACCGATTTAAAATATAAAAAATATTTTAACTTTGTAACCGGTTTGGTTTTGGCAATATCCGTATGGTCATTGGCTCCCTCATGGAGAAACGTATTGGGCGAGAATTATTCTTTTTCATACATTTACGAAGCAAACAGCTACGGTGCAAACGAACAATACGTGTTTTGGGGAACCGTATGCTGGATTATCGCATACACGATTTGGAACTGGATTTTCGTTACCGACGAATTCAGCCCCTCGATTGCCTACCTGCACTTTGCCATACTCGGTATGCCCCTGCTCGGTTGTATTATCACACGCAATCCCGGCTTATGGCTCGTATTCCGCGCAAACTCTTTAACCGTCGGCGGTATTTTGCAGATTTCATGCAAGCAGATTTTTGAAGAAAAACTGAAAAGCGAAAAGGTAATCGCTTTCGTTAAAGCAAGCCAAAAAACCGGCGTGCAGGCGGTCCTTATGGTTATAAACCTGATTTTAATGGCTGTTCCCTGCTATTTTGCAATTATGACCATAATAAAATAAAAATCGTTTTATAACACTTGCTTTACAGACACGGGCTGTTTAAAAAGAGAGACTGTCCAAAAACTTTGTTTTTTGCCCCACCCTTTTTTTAGACCGGCCCGTGATAATTTTTATAGGAGGCGTTATGCCGCAATATGATGTTATTGTGATAGGTGCCGGTAACGGAGGACTTTCGGCCGCAGTTACTCTGGCGCAGGCGGGAAAAAAAGTTGCCGTATTCGAGCGGCACAATATTCCCGGCGGATGCGGAACAAGTTTTTGCCGTGGACGGTTCGAATTCGAAGTAGCCCTGCACCAATTAAGTTCGATGGGAACGCCGGAAAAACCCGGCCCGCTTCGCACTTTGTTTGATGAATACGGCATTACAGACAAAATCGATTGGATAGAAATCGAATCGCTGTACAAAATCAATTTGCCCGGCGGAAAAGGAGTTGCGCTTCCCGCAGACAGAATGAAAGCCGAAGCGGCTCTTATTAAAGCCTTCCCCGAAGAAAAAGAAGCAATCAAACGCTACTATGAAATGGTATGGAAGTTTAACGAAGAAACCGTCGCCTTTATGGAAAAAAGCGCTAAAAGTTCGGGCGGAGAACCTCCCGCTTTAAAAAAACTCATTATGAAAGCGGGTTTCCCGAAAATGTACCCCACCCTTGCAAAATACGGGGTTAAAAGCACGGACGACGTTTTAAACGAATTCTTTAAAAGTAAAGAAGTGCAGTTATGCCTTTCAGCCTACTGGTGCTTTATGGGTATGCCGCCTTCACGCTTTCCCTTTACGATTTTGGCGCGCTGTACCTATATTTACACCGAGGACAAACCCTACTACCTCCGCGGCGGCTCTCAGGTTATTTCGCAGGCTTTAACCGAAGCGGTTAAAAAAGCCGGCGGCTCGGTCTTCTTTAATTTGGGCATTAAAAAAATCATTTTGGAAAAGGGTAAGGCGGTCGGCGTTATCGACGAAAACGGCGAAAAATACCGCTGTAAAAAAATCATTTCCAATATTTCGCCGACGGCAACTTATGCAAACCTCCTCGACGAAAAAGAAATTCCCGCCGAAGCACGCGAGTATTTAAAAGCGTACACCGTCGGTATTTCCGCCCTCACCTGCTTTATCGGCTTGGACTGCCCGCCCGAAAAAATCGGCTTTACCGATTCGTTCAATTTAACCTACGACAGTTTGGACGCAAACCGCGACTTTATGAACTCCTACGAATTGGATACAAGCATCGATCCGATTGTTTCCACCTGCTATACGGTTGACGACCCGGAAGTATCGCCTAAGGGAACGAGTATCGTTACGGCCGGAACCCTCAAATACGGTACCGCGTGGGAAAAACTTTCGCCCGAACAATACCACAAGGCAAAATACGATGCGGCAAACACGATTGTCGAGCGCCTCGAAAAACGCTATCCGGGTTTCAGAAGCCATATTGAAGAAATGGAAATCGCAACACCTATTACCCACATGCGTTATTTAAATCATCCGGGCGGAGCGATTTACGGTTATGAGCAGGATTTAAAATCTTCCGTGTTTTTCTTTCCCCGCGACACCTTTATTCCCAACCTCGACTTTGCAAGCGGCTGGGTAAACACTTGCGGATTCGGCCCGAATTATATGTACGGCAATACCGTCGCTAAAAAAATTCTGAAGGAGATGGACTGATGCCTACGATTAAAGAAACCCTTATCGGCACTATGGAAAACGGGAAGGAAGTGCTTGAAGAAATAAAATTTGCCCGTAAAAGCGGTATGGATATTTTGGTGCAAAAGGATTCGGTACAAAGCTGCCTTGCAAAACTGCACCCCGGCAAATTGGAATTAACCGTATCGGATATTTACCCCGCGGCAAAAGATGCAAAGGTATTCCGGTTTGTATCGAAAACGGGCTATCTTCCCCCCTTTGAAGCCGGACAATACATCAACGTCTATGTTGAAATAGACGGCGTATGCACAAGCAGACCCTACAGTATTTCGTCTTCGCCCAAACAGCGCTCGTATTACGAAATTACGGTTGCGGGAATAAAAAAAGGTTTTGTTTCCAATTACTTTTTAAAGAAGGTAAAAAAAGGCGACAGCTTTACGGCGACCGCTCCTTCGGGACGCTTTCATTACAATCCCGTGTTCCACTCAAAACGCTCGGTATTTTTAGCCGGCGGAAGCGGTATTACACCCTTTATGAGTATGACGCGCGAAATTCTTGAAAGCGGTCAAGACAGGGAAATCTTTTTGATTTACGGCAACCGCACAGCGGAATATGCGGCGTATCATGAAGAATTAAGCGCCTTTGCAAAAGCCTATCCCAATTTTCACTATCAGCTGGTTATATCCGACGACCCCAAATACAAGGGTGAAAAAGGTTTTATCGATGCAAAACGTATAAAAAGCTTTGTAAAAAAGCCGGCGGATGCAACCTATTATTTATGCGGCCCGCAAATTATGACCGACTTTTGCACCAAAGCGCTTGAAGAATTAAAGATAAAGCCGAAAAATATCCGCCGCGAAATGTTCGGTTCGCGCCAGGATATTCAAAACGAACCTTTTTGGCCGGAAAACCTTAAGGGTAAAGAAGTATTCAAAATTTCGGTCGGCGGTAAAACGATTGAAGGAAAGTCGAGCGAATCGCTTCTTACCAGCCTTGAGCGTGCGGGTGTGCGCGTAAACGTATGCTGCAGAAGCGGCGAATGCAGTTTATGCCGCGTAAAATTGGAAGACGGTAAAGTCTTTATGCCCCGCGGTGCCCTCTTGCGCTTGGCGGATGAAAAATTCGGCTATATACATTCGTGTAAAGCCTATCCGATATCGGATGTAAAGTTGTCTTTTTAAATAATTTTAGGGGCGGTCGGAACTTTACTTTTCGGCCCCCGAATGGAGGAATTATGTTCTTTTTTACAAATTACACGTGGCAAAACATTTTAATCGGTTTGGCCGTGCTTGCCGGTCTTATTTTGGTCAATGATGTTACGCGGCGCAGTAAATGGCTGTCGATTATCGTGTACATTATTATGCCTGTCGTATTGACCTTTACCGTATGGCCCAAAACGGCCGTGCGCGGGAACGGCGACTGGTTTCCGGTTGTAAAAACCTATTCGGCATTGGCAGGTGTTATCGGTTTTATGGCAATCCGCTACATCAAAGGTGCGGACACAAAAAAATGGCTGTTGTTTTTTCCCGCTTTGATTTTGTCAATCAATATTGCCGAAGCCGTATACCGCGATTTTGAAGTCTATGCCGCATACGCCGGACAAGCCGTTACAAACCCCGTAGACGGTTTGCTTATGCAGGGCGGTATATGGAACATCTTAAACGGTATTGCCGGCATCGTATTGATTTTAACGTTAACGGGCATATTCGGTATCCGCATCGCAAAAACAAAGTCGAAAGATATGATTTGGCCCGACCAGTTGTGGTTTTGGATTGTTGCATACGATTTATGGAACCTTTCATACTGTTATAACTGTATCTCCACTCGTTCCATGTACGCAGGTTTGATTCTGCTTTTGTCCTGCACCATCAGCGAATTCTGTCTTAAAAAAGGCGCATGGCTTCAGCACCGCGCGCAAACCCTCGCTTTATGGGCAATGTTTTCAATCACCTTTTCAAGTTATGCAAAATCGCCCCTGTTTTCAATCACTTCAAGCTACAAGCCCGAAGCGCTCACGATTATAAGTATTTTGTCGATTGTATCGAACGTCGCGGTTTTGGTGTATGAAATCATACAAATCAAAAAGACAAAACGCAATCCCGTTACACAGGATCTCTATGTCGATTTGAAATCGTACAAAGCCGTGCTTAGCGATAACAATTTGAATTAAAACCAAAGCCGAACGGGATTTTCAAGGTTAAAAGTAATCGGAGCTGTCGTAAAACCGCATGTTTTCGGCGGCTCCGTTTCTTTATACGGACTCATTATTTTTTGTATACATTTTTCACAAAAACTGCTATACTGTATTTATGTTACACACAATCATCGCTTTTTTTAAATTTGCATTTTATCTTATCGGTTCACGCGCTCATTTAAAGGCGGCCGCACGGCTTGGCGCCGAGGGAAAAATAGCAGAACGGGATGCACTGGTAAAAGAAAAGGTTGCCGAATGGACAAAGATGGTTATCGGTTTAAGCGGCAGTACCGTTGAAGTACGCGGTATGGAGCATATTCCCGAAAGCGGCCCCTTTGTCATGGTCGGCAATCACCAAGGCTATATGGATATACCGCTTTTGTTAGGTTACGTTCCCAAAAGCATTGCCTTTATTTCAAAAATAGAGGTACTAAAGGTGCCGCTTTTATCCGACTGGATGAAGCATATGCAGTGCGTATTTATGGACCGCAAAGACCGCCGCCAATCGGTTGAAGCTATGAGCGAAGCGGTCAATACCGTCAGGCGCGGTTACCCCCTCGTTATCTTCCCCGAAGGCACCAGAAGCAAAGGCGGCCCCGTTGCCGAATTTAAAGCGGGAAGTTTTAAGCTCGCCTACCGTTCGGAAGCTCCAATCGTTCCTTTTACGATTGACGGCACCTGGCGCTTGTGGGAAGAACACAAATCGCTTCGCAAAGGACACTTGATATTGACCATCCATCCGCCCGTTCCCACAGCAGGACTGACAAAAGAAGAACAGTCCGCTATTCCCGCACTGATTCAAAAAACGGTGGAATCCGCACTGCCTAAAGAGCATATACGGGAAATAACGAAAAAGTAAATAAAAAAGGCTGTCCGGATTTTCCGAAACAGCCTTTTTTTCTTTTATTTATAATTTATAAGGGTTTATAGTTTAGTTTACAAGTGCTTTACTTCCACTCGACATCGAAAGACAATTCCATATCGCCCCAGCCCGCTTCACCGGGAAACCACCAATCATCTTTCTTTGTCAAATCCCATATGTAAGCGGAAATCGATATTGTCATCCGCCTTTTGTTACCCCGTGTAAGAGTATCCATTGATACGGATTTTACTTCCCACTTACCGTTACTGTCTTCAAAATATGCGGGTAATTCAAAGAAAGGCGACCACGAATCGGTGAGCGAATCATAGCGTAACTCAATAACAGGTTTTTCATGTTTTACAATAACATCATCGCTTCCGGTTGAATCCTTCTCGTTTATTTCGCTACTTAAACGAACGGTATGAGTACCGCTGTGCGGTTTATCAATCGTTTGCTTATATCCGCCGCCTATTAAATCCAAATCGGCTGTTTCAGTTTGCGAAATCGATATTTTGCCGCCATTGTTTGTAGAAAAGACGGTTCCCTCACTTGCCGACTCACTGTTGTACAACGCTTTTAATTCATAGGAGAATTCGGCATCTTTATATCCTTTTTTCGGTCCATCTCCTCCAATATCCCATATCGATATATTTTTAAGGCAGGGATTCGATATTGATAATTCAGCCGCAGGAATTATCTTATAGGCACGACGTATAACATTTATCTCTATCTTATCGGGAGAATTGGGCATATCATAGGCGGAATTTTCATCGATAAAGGTAAAAATAACTTTACCGTTTTGCTCGCTGCCGACTTTTGCGGGCAAAGAAAGCGATACATCTACAACGGCTTTTTCAGTCGAAAAAATCGGTTCCGAAAGAACGGTATCTTCCGCCTTAAAAACGGGACTGAGAGGAAAATCGGCTTTTTCCGTACTATATACCGCTTTAAGAGGAATACCCGCTTTTAAATTAAACACATTGAGTGCAAACGAAACGTTTTTTGCCTCCCGTGCCGATTCATCGCTTGTGTCTCGGTATTCAACAGTATAAACGCCGTTATCGCCGCTAAAACCGTATTGGGCATCATCGCCGTTTTTTTGCACTCTGATGCCGAAGGCGGGTTTTTCGGAAGAACCGCCCGAAGTATTCCAAGACAGTTCATAACAAAGTTCCATTTGCTCGCCTTCCGGAGCGCGCAAAGTAATTACAAAGTCCTTGGTTTGTCCTACTGCAAGTTCAAAATTTTTATCAAAAGCAACCGGACCGTTAGCGGCCGGACCGTTTGTCGATGCAGGTTTCCACGATTGACTGAAACCGTCATAGCGCAAATAGATAACGGGTTTTTCGTAGTCGGTAATCTCATCGTTTGAACCTTTACCTATATCTATTTCAGTTACACGGGCATCAAGTTCCAAAGTACGCTGAACCTTTGCGCCTTCAAATTTATACTCTTTACTACCGCCGAGGGGTAACTCAGTTCCGGTTTTTATATGTTTTGCGGCATCGGGCATAATTCCCGGACTATCGGCCTTATACGAAGACAACACATCCCACTGCGGAACGGCGGTTCCTTCATACGAGCGCGAACGTATGCCGTAGATAAATTCGGGCGAATCGGTTCCGTCGCCATTACCGTGATCGCCCCAGGCATCGGTTACGGAAATATTTTTCAAATATTTTGCTTTTACGGTCAAGGTACCGCTTATAACATACGAATTGTTTTCGCCCGAAGCGTTACCCACATAACCGAGATACGGAGATTTTTCGGTGTAGGTCGGATCATAGTTGCCGCTTCCCTGCTTTGTTTTATACGTATCGTTTAAATGAAAAACACCGTCGTCGGTTATATAGCCGATCGGGTCGTATTGGTAAAAGCGGTATTTTTTGCCGCCCGGCCCTGTAGAAGCCGTATCTACCGGCGCCCATTTTGTCGGAACATTGCTTCCTGCAACTGATTTAAAATCAACGGGTTTGGCAAATGAAAATACCAGCTTTGTATAGGTATCTACGGCAACAAGACAATTATTCAATGCAACAAGCCCGCCGCCGTTACCCGTAAACCGATAAAACACAAAACGTTTCATCAATAATTCTTTTTCGCCCGTAGGATTACCGTCTTCTCCGTATAAATCGTATTTTTCATTCGCATAGAGCTTAAAAGGATTTCTACCATAATAGCGGAAATATTTCATGGATGTAATGGAATTTCCGCCTGCCGATGCATTACTTCCGTTATACCACTGTTCGTCATCGGATCCTTCCCATGTTACCGTACCGGAATACCGCATTTCGGGCACATTTGAGGCCGAAAAATTACTGTAGATTTTCCAATCGGTAAATCGGCTTGACGGATAAGAGCCGAAGGGGAATCCTTCCTCCGCGGACAATTTTCCGGCCAATTGGGTATGAACGGTTGTATCGTGATTCGGTTCGGCAATTTTACCGTCAGGCAGTATAACCGAAAACATACTTATTTTTCCCGGTTCAAGCGGCTGTTCGGACGGGGCGGAAGGCTCATCTCCTCCCCAATCGGGCAGTAAAGAACCGCCGTTTTCATCTGCGCCGCTGTTTTGCTGCTGAAAATAATAAGGGTTCATAAAATGAGAAGAGCATGCTACAAATATATAACTGAAAAGTGCGAGTAAACAATACAGCTTTAATCCGGAAAAACGTTTCATAAATTCTCCTTGAATTAAAATCGGTCCGTTAAGTTTACAGCTTAAAGGCAAAACCGAAGTTTATACCGAAGTCAAGCGAATTAAGCCAGTAATCAAGTACGGGTTTGCTTAAATCGGCGTTTTGGGCAAGCGCTGCCGGTGCCGTTAAATATTTGGGGCGGTAGATATTATAGCGTGTATACCAGCCCAACACCACATCGGTTGTGTCCAACACGGGTATATTGTATTCAAGCGTTCCCTTAACCGAAAACATCAGAGGATTCATCTTTTTCATCATATCTTCGGTTACAATTATTTCTCCTACTCCCGGCTTCATATTAGGATCGGAAAAATAATAAAGATATGCAGGACTCATATCCGCTATCATACGGCCGCCAAAGCCGGCACCTATTCCCAAACGGTTATTAAAAAAATAGGCTTTTGTGCTTGCACCGAAATTTACCACGGGCATAAAGTCTACAATTACAAATGTATCAAGTGTAGTAGTCCCCGTATTCGCTGTAATTTTTTGAGAAGAATTACCCTGGCCTACCCCCAAAAAAACGAAAGTACCCAATGCGCTGAACGGATGCTTTTTACGCAGTCCGAAAAAACGGTTTGAATCGAATACATAGCCGCCTTCAACTTCTCCACTCATAAGCAGTGCGCTCATCATACCGGACATTTTTACGGCATCTTTATTGAATTTTTTTAAGCTTTTGTCGGAAATACTCGGTAAAGTAATGCCGCCGCCGAAATCGGCGCGCAGATATAAAAGAGGCCCGCCGTGAAAAGCGACTAAGGGGAATGCGCACATAAAGACCAATATACACACAATCGGTTTTACGTTCTTCATAGCTTTTATTATATACAAAAAAACAAAAAATGTCAATAAAAAATGAACAAAAACATACAAAAAAACGGAAAATATTTAATTTTGTATCAAAATTTATCTTAAAGGACGTCCCGATTCAGCATTTCCCATGCACAGCGGGCGGCAGCCTGCTCGGCTTCTTTTTTGCTTTTGCCGTCTTTCGGACCGTAAACTTCATCCCCCAAGCGGACACTTACCGAAAAAATCCGGTCATGATCGGGACCGCTTCTGCTTACCAATTCGTAGCGCGGACACTGTTTGTATTTTTTTTGATAGAATTCCTGCAACAGGGTTTTATAATCTTTTTGGTGCCGATTTTCCCGAACTTTTTGAATTTGGGGAATCAGTAAATCAAGAATAAATTTTTCAACCGCTTTAAAACCGGAATCCAAATAATAGGCACCGAAAACAGCTTCCATAGCGTCGGCCAAAATCGCTTTTTTACCCCGTCCGCCCGAATGTTCTTCTCCCTTACCCAAACACAGGCACTTTTCCACACCGATATTCAAAGCTATTTCCGACAAGGAAGTTTCCGAAACTATAAAGGATTTTATCTTTGTCAATTCGCCTTCGGGTTTATCGTCTAAAACTCTGTATAAATAAGAAGCGGCGGTCATTCCCAAAACGGCGTCGCCTAAAAATTCAAGACGTTCGTTATTAACGGCATTTCCGGCCGTTTCATTTACAAAAGAACGGTGATAAAAGGCATTATCTAACAGATATTGATTTTTAAATTTAATACCGGCTTTTTTTTGAAATTCGGCAAGCAAAGCTTTACGTTGAGAAGAAAGAGAAGAGTCCGCTTTAAAAAAACGCCGCACAAAAAAAGCCGAAACAGGCACCGGTAAACATAAAGCTTAGCCGGTGCATTTGAATACGGAAAAATCGTATCGACAGCAGTTATGCCTGCTGAGATTTTAAAAATTCATAGGCGTCGCGAACCGTTTCAAACTCGCTGGCCTTGTCGTCGGGAACGCTTACACCCAATTCTTCTTCAATAGCATAAACCAATTCATAGGTGTCAAGACTGTCCGCACCGAGATCCTGGCGGAAAGAAGCGTCGAGGGTAACTTTCGATTCTTCAATTTCCAACTTGTCGGCAATCAGTTTTTGCATTTTGTTAAACAATTCATCCATCGTTAAAACTCCTGTCAGCCGTTGCTTTCCGGCGTAATTACCTGCCTTCCGCGATAAAATCCGCATTTGGGACATACGCGGTGAAGCATAATTAAGTTTCCGCAATTTGCACATTCAATAAGATGGGGGGCATTCAAACGCATATTGATTCCCTGCCGTCTTCTTGTACGTGCTTTTGACGTTTTTGCTCTGGGTACTGCCATTATATAACCTCTCTAAAAATATCAAATATTATAACCGAAATGCCATATTATGACAAGACCGTCAAGTAGTAAAACACATTATAACACTTTTTGATTTTTTGTCAAGCATACGCCGTTCACTTCAAAAGAATTTATTCCGAACTGCGGAATTTTTCTTTCAGCGCCTTTTCCACAATCGCGGGAACCATATCGGATACATCGCCGCCGAAAAATGCAAGTTCCTTTATCGCACTGGATTTTAAAAGAAAAAAGCGCGAATCGGTCGGAAAAAACAGGGTTTCTATTTCGGGATTTAAACTGCTGTTTAAAAGCGATAAATCGAATTCGTACGAAAAATCCGCCGTATTGCGTATACCGCGAATTAAAACTTTCGCACCCGTTTCGTGCGCGTAATCCACAATCAGGCTGCGGCACACATGCACTTCCACATTGCTCCAGGGAGCGGTCAATTCGCGCATAAAGGTTAAGCGTTCTTCTTCGGAAAATAAATATTTTTTATTTCGATTATCCGCGATAACGACGTCGATTTCGGCGAAAATACTGCGCGCCCGTTCAAGAATATTCAAGTGTCCGTAGGTGGGCGGATCGAATGAACCGGGAAACAAGGCTTTTACCATAAATCGACTATAACATATTTGACTATTTGCAACAATACCGTTATTATTAAGATATGAAATACACAAAACTGTTATTTATTTCGGTGCTTTTATGCGCCGCAGGATTATGGCTGCAGTCATGTAAAACAACCGAAGAGGCGGTTGAGGGTAAAACTCCCCAAACGGAATTGCAGAGTCAAAAAAAGACTAAAAAAACGGCTGAATCGAAAACGGTCGTACAAACACCCGAAGATGAAGAATATTCGCGTTCAACCAGTGCCTTGAGCGGCGGTACATCGGTCAGTTTTGACGAGTTCCAGCGCGACAAAGCCGAAGTGCTTGCGGTTATTGCGGATTTGGATAAGAGTATGAAAAAACATGACTACGGTTTATGGCGCAATTACCTTACTCCCGCTTCCATAACCTATTGGAGCAATAAATTGAATTTGCAGGTTATTGCAACAAAGCTGCCGAAAAAAGGCTTGAATCTTCGTACCCTCGGCGACTATTTTTCCCACGTTTTTATTCCGTCACGAATGGACAGAAAAGTAAGCGAAATCCGCTATATATCGACTGTCGAAGTTAAAGCGGTAGAAGTCGACGGCAGTAAAGATATAATTTATTACGAATTTGAAAAAATAAACGGCCGCTGGCTTGTAAAACTGCCGATACTCTAAAAAAGGGAATTGTCCGAAACTCAAGTTTTCGGACACCCTTAAAGAGTAGGAATATTGACTTTTATTCAGTGTTACCTGTATACTTATATAGATAAACGGTAAAACACTGAGTTTTACAGGAGGAACCGTATGAAGTTATCCAAAATCGCGTTGTCTATGGCTTGTCTGGGACTTATCGTTTTTAATGCCGCAGCCCAAGATAATAAACGTTCGGAAGTTACCGTTGAAGAAGAATATTTCGGTACGAACGAAGATATGATCATCAGTGAAATGAGTCTCGTTGATGACTACGAAACAAAGTTGTTGACGTTGCAGTACATCAAAAGCGCGGTTGACGAAGGTCGATCGTCTCCGGCTATTGAAGCGGCTTTGCAGAACATGGCCGGAGAAGGTATATTTAACGAGTCGCGCACCGGCGGCCGTTTAATGAATAATTACACAGAAGTACGCCGCCAAGCATGTGTTATGCTGGGCGAAACCGCAGGTCTTTCCGATGAACAGCGTAAAGCTCGTAAAGATACTCTGATGCGTATTATGAAAATCGAAAGCGAACCGATGGTTTTATCGGCGGCTATTTATGCCCTCGGCAATATCGGTGTAAACACAAACGACGAGGTGGTCAATCAAATCTCGATGATCCACAAACGTTTTTCGGTTTTGAATCCGACCGACAGTTTGGCTTATTCGGTTCTTAATGCATACGGAAAGCTTGCTCCTACGGTAAAAAATTCAAGCGAAATGGTGGAAACCATCGCTTCAATTGCAACGAATTACAATTATGTAATCCCCGTGCGTCAAAAAGCGAAAGAATTGCTTTTTTCTTTAAAAAATAAAGAATAAGGGATTTTATAAAAAGCCGACTGCTTTTTAGACAAAAACGCAATCTCTTTATGACGGACTGTTAAAACCAAGACAGTCCGTCATATATCTTGAGTGATTAGCTCATTTGGATAGAGCGTCGCCCTCCGGAGGCGAAGGTGGCAGGTTCGAATCCTGTATCACTCGTATGCTTACAAACACCCTTTCCGGCTTGTTTTTATTATTTGTTGTATACAGTACAATCGGCTGGATTTGCGAAGTTATATATTGCGGCAGTATTGAAAAGCGCTTTATAAACCGCGGCTTTTTACACGGGCCGTGGTGTCCCGTTTACGGTTTCGGCGGACTGCTCGTTATCGGTTTACTTGAACCTTTTAAAAACAACATTTTTATACTCTACTCTGCCGCCTTTGTTATTACCGGTATTTTGGAATACCTGACCGGCTGGCTTTTGGAAAGCCTGTTTAATACAAAATGGTGGGACTATTCCGAAAGAAAATTCAATATAAAGGGACGCGTGTGTCTACAAAACCTGCTTTTATTCGCGGCGGCAGGAAGCATTGCCGTCATATTCGTACATCCGCATATAGCCTTTGTTATAGATTCGCTTTCGGTGCGCACAAGGCAGTATGCGGCTTTCGGTCTTTCAGCGGTTTTTGCATTCGATTTTGCGCTGACACTGCGCAAACTTACGGACTTTACCGAATACCTTACCCGTTTAGAGGTTTTTGTCGAATCCTTGAAAGAACATTACGAACACGAAATATGGTTTAAATCCCAATCCGCAGCGGAAATGTTTCAGGCGGTAAAAGAACATTCTCTAATACGCAATGGAGAAATATCCGAACGTATTTTGCAAAAAATCGATTCATTTTCGCAGCATTATCCTGCAGCCGAACGTTTTTTTGCAAAGTTTCCGTCCATGCAAAATAAAAAGCGCCTTTTTGCAATACAGCACATCAAACAGCGTATACGAACACGCTTAAACCGCCGCTCAAAATAAGGCTATAAACATGGGTACTGAAAACCGGCAAAATAAAAAATCAGCGGCCGAAAAGCCGATTATTCTTGCGTCAACTTCGCCGCGAAGAAAAGAGATATTGGAACAGCTACATATTCCCTTTTTCAGTATAGCTCCCCCGTGCGATGAAAAAATCCCTGCCTCCAACAAAGAAATTCCTGCGGGAATAACCTACCTAATCGGTATAAAAAAAAGAGCCGAATACCTTGCAATTCTCAAAGCTTTGAGTACCGCAAAAGCTATAGAAGACGGAGACTGCGATATACAAAAGGCGCGCTTGATTGTTGCTGCGGACACACTGATTGTTTTTAGAGGAAAAATATACGAAAAACCGAAAACGAAACAAGAGGCTCTCTCTTTTTTAAGCACCTTTTCCGGAAAAACACACAAGGTGTATACGGGCATCGCAGTCTATAATCGGGAAACCGAAACGTATATTTCGTGCACATCGGTAAGCCGCGTGCGTTTTGCCCGATTGAGTGAAGAAGAAAAAGAGCGCTATATCGAATCGAACGAATGGTGTGATGCGGCGGGTGCATATAAAATTCAGGGGACGGCACAACGCTTTATAAAACGTATTGCAGGTTCGTACTCTTCGATTATGGGCTTGCCTATTTTTGAATTTTGTGCGATACTTAAAAAGTCGGGGTACCGTTTTTGAAGGTCGAAAAAGCACCAAGCTTTCGGCTTTTTTAAGCGTTCCCGCCGTGATTGATTCGCTTCGGTTGAAAGAAAATCAATCATGAAATATCCGCGCCGAATATCGGTGTCGAGAAACAGAGTTTGGGGAAAAGATTAAAACAGACGGAATTATAAGTGAGTTCCGCAAAAAATCTTTTCCGATGAAGGAGTTGTTCATGGCAGTAGTAACCATGAAGAGTTTGCTTGAATCGGGTGTGCATTTCGGCCACCAGGTTAAGCGCTGGGATCCGCGTATGAAAAAGTATATCTTCGCGGAAAGAAACGGCATTCACATTATCGACCTGCAAAAAACCATGGCTTCCATTAAAGAAGCATATGAAGCGGTCCGC
>CAUURR010000014.1:0-20514 GCA_963547555.1 uncultured Treponema sp.
TGACGATTTTACGGATAAATTATTCGACAGCCCAAAAAATGTCTAAAAAGAAAGATTAATCGGTTCGAAAAATGAATTGTTTTGGCTATAATACAGACAGCTCTATTATCAGGCAGACAGTCGAAAAAGAGGATACGTAAATGGCCTTATTCAATTTGGAAAACGAAAAATTAAATTATATAAAAGAAGTCCCTTTTAAGCTGGAAAAAGAAATTCAAAATCTGTGCGAAAAAAATATGCAAGAGTTATTACATTGTGAATTTGTAAAGACCGAATTTGTAATTGAAAAATTTCGCCTGGATTCTCTTGGCTTTGATAAAAGCACATCGTCATTTGTAATAATAGAATATAAGAAGGACAAAAACTTTAGTGTAATCGACCAAGGCTATGCTTATTTGTCCTTAATGCTTAATCATAAATCGGACTTTATTTTGGAATATAATGAAACAACCGGAAAAAATTTAAAAAGAAATGATATCGATTGGACTCAATCCAAAGTTGTTTTTATAGCTCCATCTTTTACCACCTATCAAAGGGAAGCAATAGCTTTTAAGGATTTACCTATTGAATTATACGAAATAAAAAAATATGCAAATAAAACTATTTCATTTACACAAATTATTACAAAAAATGCTAGCGAATCAATAAAAACAATTTCCAAATCAAACGAAAAACTTGAAGCCGTAAATAAAGAAATAAAGGTGTATACCGAACAGGAAAAAATTGAATTCGGAACACAGGCAATTCAAGAACTGTATGAAAAGCTAAAAACAATGATACTGAATATCGGCGATGATATTTCCATAAAACCGACAAAGCTTTATATTGCATTTTTAAGAAAGACAAATTTTTGCGATATAAATATTCAAAAAAACCAAATCAAAATCTGGTTAAATAGTTCAAAAGGAAATATATCGGATTCAAAGGGCATACTAAGAGATGTTTCAAATATCGGTCATCATGGAAACGGAGATTATGAAATAAGCATTGATTCGGATTCCGATATTGAATACATAGTGAGTTTAATTCGTCAATCATATAATTTATGTGAATAAATTAACTCACTCGTTTTCAAAGCCAATATTTACCTTAATAAAATCAACCGATTGAACGGCAAGAGCCTTACTTTAACGGGTCATTTTTATCCAATATATGAGGCGGCCAAAAGGCGGGAATCGGTGCGTTCTTTTTCATTTTAAAGTCGCAATAGCCGTCCCCGGAAGCGCAGGTGTTTTCACGGTACAGCGATACTCCCATTTTTCCGAACATAACATAATCCAAATTGCACAAATAAGGCATATAGTCCATGTAGCCGTTTTCTTTTGCAAAATTGTAGAGCGGACATACGAGATTATGAAAATTAATCGGGAACTCTTCGGTCGGCTCTTGAGTAAGCGTTTCAAAACTACCCGGATTTTTCAATGCGTTTTTGCGATTTTGCGTATCCTTTTTTTTGAGCATTTTATTTACAAATTTGGGGTATTTGAATACGGCCGCTTTCAGATTTTTAACAAAGGCGGGTATCGCGTCAAAATATCTTTCAAAACAAATCGTGGTCAGCCTGCCCCACTCGTTCAAATCAAGGCCGTGTTTTTTAGCCGCTTCGCCGAATGCCACAAAAACATAAGCTCCCGTAAGATTAGAAGTACCGCTCGCCTTATCGCCGCCGATGTACGGAAATTTTTCCATAAGGTCGTCGGAGTAAACCCGCCATATATCTTCAAATGCCTGCTCATAGGGTTTTTGAAATATTGTTTCGATTTCACAGGCGATCAGCTTCAAATAAGCGTTCGCCTCTTTTTTCAGCTTTTGTTCGCTTTTTTTATAATACGGGTGCATACGTCCCTCCTTACGTTCGGGCACCGTGTCCTGTGTCTGTAAAGTTAAAGCCCGAACCAATCAAATTGATTGTAACACACTTATTCAAATTTGTATAGGTTTCACCTTTCTTATACTATTGACCATTATACGGCCGCTCACTATTATAAAACGTATGAATACATCACAAAATAAAAAGCGCGAAAAATCGGCACGGTCGTCGGCAACTGTGTCGGCCGAATTTTCACCGAGCCTTACGGCCGCTATGCTTACACAATTTGAAGAAGATTTCAGCCGCAAAAATGCTTATGCATCGGCGATGAATGCGGCGGTAAAAAACGGTATCGGCGCAAGCTGTATCGATTATGAAGAAACCCGCTTTTGCCAAAACAATTTTTCGATTTCGCTGGATGCGGGACAAGTAACAAATCAAAAGCAGTCGGGACGCTGCTGGATGTTTGCCGCTTTGAATACGATGCGGCAGCGGGTAATGAAAAAGCTCAAATTAAAAAATATGGAGCTTTCGCAAAACTATCCCCTGTTTTGGGACAAATTGGAAAAATCGAATTGGTTTTTGGAAAACATTTTGGCAACCCTCGACGAACCGCTCGACGGAAGGCTCATGCACCATCTTTTGGCAGACCCCGTTGCAGACGGCGGTCAATGGGATATGTTTGCCGATTTGGTAAAAAAATACGGCGTTATTCCGCAGGAAGCGATGCCCGAAAGTTTCGATTCATCGGCGACAAAGGACCTCACAAAGTATCTAACCTTAAAATTGCGCGAATGGGCAATGCGTTTACGGGACGGACACGTTCAGGGAAAAAGTCAAAACGAACTTCGCGCTCTTAAAAAGACTATGATGAGCGAAGTGTACCGAATGTTGTGCATATCGCTGGGAAAACCGCCGGCCTCTTTTACATGGGAAACCCGCGACAAAGACGACAAGTTTATCCGCATCAGCGCAACCCCGCAGGAGTTTTTCAAAAAATATGTGGGAATGAAGCTCGACGATTATGTAAGCCTTATCAATGCGCCGACAAAGGACAAGCCATTTTATAAAACCTATACCGTCCGTTTTTTGGGAAATGTCGCAGGAGGAAACCCCGTCCGGTATTTGAATCTTCCGATTGAAGACTTAAAAAAAGCCGCCATAGCCCAAATGAAAGCGGGAGAATCCGTCTGGTTCGGAAGCGATGTTCAGCAGCGGTTTCTAAAAACCGAAGGCTTGTTGTCGGTAAAGGCGGTGCGCCCCGACCTTTTGTTCGACACCGAATTCCCGCTTACAAAAGAGCAGCGTCTTGATTACCGCGAAAGTTTGATGACCCACGTGATGACCTTTACAGGCGTAAACATAGCAGATGACGGAACGCCGAACCGCTGGCGGGTTGAAAACAGCTGGGGTAAGGATGTCGGAAAAGAAGGCTTTTGGGTAATGAGCGACGAATGGTTCAGCGAGTTTACCTATCAGGTTGTTATAAACAAAAACTACTTGAGCAAAAAACAGCGCGATATGCTCGAACAAAAGCCGATTGAACTTGCCCCCTGGGATCCGATGGGCAGCCTTGCACTTTAAAGGTCTTGGGTGCTTGCAGTCTAACGGTCTTGTGCGCTGCTCCGTCAACGTCATACTGCATTTTTGCGCACTTTGCCGAACAGCGGCGGTAAAGACTGCCGAAGCTTATCGGCTCCGGCAGCCCTTTTACTATTCGACAATCATTCATCGCCTGTGAAAATCAACAGCTTCACCGCACAAATCGATTGCAGTTATTTTATTTAAGTTCTTCAATTATTGTTGAGGCCGCAATTACTCCCGTGTAAGTGCTTATTCCCAAACCGCTTCCCGAAGAAGCATAGGCACCGGAGAAAATGTTTCCGAAAATCAATTCGCCGCAGGCAAACAGATTTTTTATAGCATGATTTTCCGCATTCAATACGCGGCAGTTTTCGTCTACCTTTATGCCGGGAATGGAACCGATTAACAAAGGTTTTATAACAACACCGTAAAAGGGGCCGCTTTTAATATTCTTTGTTTCGGCGGTTCGTTTAAGCTCCGCTTCATTGATACCGTAAGAAGCGGCAAAAGCTTCAAGCGTATCGAACTTTTTTGCTACTCCTGCATCCAAGGCCGTTTTCAACCGTTCCGCC
Source organism: uncultured Treponema sp. (assembly GCA_963547555.1). GTDB lineage: Bacteria > Spirochaetota > Spirochaetia > Treponematales > Treponemataceae > Treponema_C. The sequence goes on from CAUURR010000014.1 coordinate 3,967, forward strand.
GTTTTTTCGGTAGATTCATAGATACCGATACTCATCGAATCGGTTTGGTCTATTATCAATTTCAGTCCGTCCGCATAAAAAGCTTCTTGCAAACCGAAATCCTTACCCTCTTTATTGACTATCGCTTTTGCGGCAAAAACAAGACTGCCGATTTTACCGTAATAACCGTAAGAAGGATTCGTTCCGCTCAATCCCATCATGCCGTTTCCGACAATTTGTACGCCGAGCTTTTCGGTCAACATAAAACCGTCCCCGGTGCTGCCGGCACAGGTAAAAGGAAATGCCGCCGTATAGCCGGGCGCATATTTTTTTACGAGTTCCGGGTTCCGCGAAAATCCGCCGGAAGCTAAAATTACCTTTTTAGCATTCAGCGTGTATTTTGAAGTTTCGTCTTCAACTTTTACTCCCGTAACGGTGCCGTCTTCGATAACAAGTTCAGTTACTTTGCTGTTCAATCGAATCTGAACACCCAGTTTTTCGGCTATTTTTTCAACCGCATGAAAAAGACCGCTGTCGCCGGTTTCCCACGGGTATTTGTTATTATTCAAAGAATCGAGAACAGGCAATTTGCTGTCGGGGTGTGCTAAATACCAGCGCTCCTGCGAAAAAGGAAGACCGCCTTCCAAAAGATAGTCGAACGTACCGGCCGATTTATCGTAAATATTGGCAATCAATTTTTTGTTTACCGGGGCACCTTTGCTCCGTTTTTCATAAAAAGCAACCAGCTCTTCCTTTGTGCTGTCAAGCTTTACTTTTTTATTCATTTCCGAATTGACAACCCACATACCGCCGCCACACACACGTGCGGAACCGCCCGTATACGCTTCTTTTTCCAGCACAACGACGGACAAATTGCTGTTGCGTGCAAACTCGATTGCGGCGCTCACTCCGGCAAGACCGCCTCCAACAATGGCGACGTCAACACTTTCGGCAGCGCTTTTTTCCCTTTTTTTAACCGCATCGCTTCCTTTTTTATACGGATCAAGTACCGCCCCGGCTTCGGTCAAAGCATTTGCAACGGCCGTTTTTATCGCAAAGCTCGTTATCGTTGCACCGCTTACTTTGTCGACTTCGATATTTTGCTGAGCGCAGATTCTTTGCGGAATCGAATTGACCGCTGCATCGCTGATTACAGGACTGTCATCGTTTTCTACGACGGTTACGAATTTTATTTCACCCTTCTCAACCGTTACATCCACAACGATCGGTGCGCGCATTCCCTGCGCCGTACCGCGGAAAGTGCCGCTTACTTTTTTGTTTGCACCCGATTTTCCCGCCGAACATCCCGAACATACCAAGAGGGCGGCACAAACAACCATTACGATTTTTTTCATAAAAACTCCTGCTGGATACGAAATAAAAATTTGTTTTATCTTTCTAACAACTTCATATCGCTTTAATTAATCGGATAAAATTCTATCGGATCTCAAATGAAAAGTCAAGATTTAAAGACCTGATTCTCGGACTAATATGATTACAATACCCCCCTGAAGCTAGAATTGCAACAGGCATAATTAAAGACGCTCCGCTTGTTACCGCCTGTAAAGCGAATACCCCGCCGCCCTCTCAATTCAGCTGTAAGTGTAAGATAACCGTTCTTCCGCCATCGTCGCACACTTTCATTGCGATGCGGGTATACAGCTTCAGTTTGCGCTTCAGCATTTTCCGCGCGGCGGTATAAAAAGTGCGCTGCTCCGTCAACGTCATACTGCATTTTTGTGCAAAAGCCGAACAGTCATTTACGTAAAAATACATCTGCGCCGAAGTGTTGCCCGTTTTTTGTACATACTTATTCGCGTATTTTATACCGACCTCGTTTGTCGCATCGAAAATCAATTCTCCTTTCGCAAAACGTTTTTTAACATCCGCCAAAAACCGCACAATCTCTTCTTCGCGGAAATATTGAAAGACGCCCGAGACAATCATCAAAGACGGAAGAGCGGTGTCGATGTGCTGTGCCCATTCCAACGTAAAAAGGTCGGCACAGATAAGCCGTTCGTTTTCTTTTGCGCCCAGAATATGCTTGCGCTGTTCGATCACTTCGGGCAAATCGATTTCGTAAAAGATTGCGTCGTCCGTCTGCAGCCGAAACGCCGCCGTTTCGAGTCCCGCACCGAGATTGATGATGTTGCATTTTCCATGCCGGGCAAAAAAGGCTTTTATCATCTCGTCAAAATTATAATAGCGGGCAACCGAAGCCAGCATTGTGTATTCGGAAGATGATTTCCAAATCCGCTCAAGCGCATCCTGCGGGATTTTTTCTTCCAGCGACAAAGCCGTTTTGTCATAAAAATATTCGGGGAATCGCTTGGATACGTAAATCCGCGCCGCCATCGGTATGAGCATGGTATCGGCCACGCCGTTAAATTCGTTCATGGATAACCTCCTGATACCGGAAGTATACCGGTTACAGTGCGGTTTAAGTCAAGAGGAATGGGTACGATTTTACAAGTATTTCGCTCTTTATAAGGGCGGACTGCGCTGAAGCATAGATCAGAGGTGTGCTGAATCCGCCGTATGCCGACCTCGTCGGGGTTGTTGGATTTTCAGAAATTTTCAGAAACTTTTTCAGAAATTTCAGAAATTCTTTCTTGACATTTTCGAGGGGGGGGTATAATAGAAGAGAGTTTTGCATACGCAAAACTTAAAAGAATCATACTTTTGTAAATTCAATTTACCCAAAAGGAGTGATGTATGAAACGGAACATCGCAATTGTAGGAAGTATCTTATTGGTATTAAGCATACTTGTATTTTTTAGCGCATGCACCCAGCCGGGGTGGATTGTCTTAAATCAAGAACAACAGTTCTTGTATAACGAGTTTATTGTGCGGTTAACCGTACAGGCGCAGAGAAAAGAGATACCCGCCGCGGCGATAAAATCGGATCTGGAAGAAATCAATGAGGGGGCAAAACCTTTTAAATTTAAGATTGTCGACACAAAATCCGGTACCGCGGTTGCCAAAGCTTCAACAGCAAAGGACCTTAAAAAACGATTTTTACCCGCCAACATAAAATAGAAACACAGTGCCGTTTTGTAGAGCCGTCCGCATCCGATTTCAAGCCGGAACGCTCTGCTTACACTGTCTTGTTTACACTTATGAACACCTCTAAAAATCCGATGATTTTTTAGAGGTGTCTTTTTGCCGTCTTTCGATAAACGCTCATCTATGCTATAATAAGTTATGCACACGAAGCGCCTTTTTGTACGGCTTGTTTTTTGCTTTGTTTTCTCCTCATTTTTATGGTGTCCTCTCTGTCTCGGCGCACAAACGGATTTCCTCGAACAAAACCCGCCCGAAAATTTTTATGCCTATACCCTCGAAAACGGTTTGGAACTCTATGTGCAGGAAGATTTTTCCGTACCCGTAGTAAAAACCGATTACACGGCACGGGCGGGAACCTCGTATCAAGAGCCGGAAACAACGGGCTTTTACCGCCTCTACAGCCGCCTTTTTTGGCAAAGCGGAAGCGGCCTTGATGCCTATAAAAAAGCGGGAGCGGGAAATTTCAAAGCCGAATGTACCTCGCTGCAAGCGCGTTATTCGTTTACCGCCGCCGTACAGAATTTTGAACAAACGTTCCGCCTTTTTGCGCACTCGCTTAAAAATCCCTCCTTTTCCGACAACGCCGTACAGACAGAATTTTCGGCTTTAAAAAAAGAAAGTTCCGACTGGTCGCGAAGTCCCGGCGGCTTTATAAACACGGCGGTTTACAATCGAGTATTTGCCGCCGCGCCGTGGAAAAAAGATTCGGGCGTGTATCCTGCCCTCTTTACCAAAATGAACACGGAACAAATCCGCGCCAAACTTTCATATATTCAAAAAAAACGCTATGTACCGAATCAAAGTGCCCTGTTTATAAGCGGCCCGGTAAACGCCGAAGCCGTGCTTGAAGCCGTACAAAAAGAACTTTCCGACTGGGAACGCTCGTACTCGCCGCCGCTTTTCAGCCGCGAAAAATCAGACCCGATAAAAAAAGAAAGCGAACAAAAAAATTTTGTGCTTGTATCAAAGGATTTTTCAAAAGATTTGAATCAAGTGCTTATTCAATATACGGCACAAACCGTAAAATTTTCCCCCGCAAAAAAAGAAGATGCCGACACCGCTAAACCTATCGAAACACCGGAAATTTTTTCGGCGGCGGCTTGGACGGCAGCTTTTATCTTGCAGTCAAAGCGCGAAACGGAAAACATCGACATATCCTTTACCGCCGACGGCTCCGACGGCAGGCTGAGCATTCAAACCCTTTTTGCCGCAGGTACGAATGCAAAACAAGACAACCCCGTTGAATCATTGAACAAGCTTACCGCGCAGATAAAAGAAGAGGTACAAAATATAACCGAGGCCGACCTTGAATCGGCAAAAAAATATGCCCGTCTTTTACAGCAGGAAGCATTTAAGGGCGTGCACCCCTTTATCGACGCCTTGAGCGAAAACTGGGCATACGGAGGCATCGAATATTTTTATGAATGGCCCCGTGCAGTTGAAAACGTAAGTCTTCAAGATATACAAAACATCTTCGTGTTCCCCCGGACTTTTTTGATTGTGCATTCATCGCAATATAAACTGTACGAAAAAGAATTCACCGAAAGCGGCTGCGAACTTGTCAAGCCCGAAAAAGAAACCTTGAATTTTCCGTCGGGCACCGCGGGCAGTAAAACGGCATCCGGCAATACAGCCGATGGGCAGGGAGCAAAACAGGCACCCTCATTCATTCCGGAATCCGAAACCGCATTGGAAAACTATGGAGCCTTTACAAAACAAAACATCGAAACCCTTACTCTTTCATCCGGCATACCCGTAAGCATACAAAAGCTGCCGAATACCGCCTGGACGGTTTGCGTACTCGGCATAAAAGGCGGCGAATTTAAACACGGTTACGCAAAAAAAGGACTTGAAAGCATAGCCCTCTTAAACCTCGCGCGTACCGTAGAAGATGAACTCTACTACCTCTACGAAGCACAAAGTCTTATCGCCCTTCCGCAAGTAAAAACATCCGCCGGTCTTTTTTCCTCCACCCTTTCCGTTTCTTACGCCGTGCAGGATACCGAAGCGGTACTCGGCGTTCTTGCCGCAGCATTTAAAAACACGGAACCGAGCCCGGCACAAGCGGATGAACTGTATTTTGCCGAAGCCTACAGACGGCGTACCGAAAGCGCTTCCGCCGATGCCCAGCTCAAAGAAGCGGCACTGGAAACTTTTTTCGGTGGCACCGATGCCGAACCCTTTTTCAAAATTACGGGCGATACTCCTCCCGCCGTAACCTACGCGGAAATACGGGATGCCTGCGTTTCCGTCTATAATCCCGATTCCTTAAACTTGATTTTTTGCGGCAATACGGAAGCCGATATTAAAGAACTTGCCGAACGATATTTCGGAAAAGAATCGGCCTTTTATACGGAAGCGGTTTCATCTACGGAAAATGCCGATAACAATCAACCCGAAACACCCGTTCCCGCTTTCAGTCAGGGAGAACGGCTTGTCCGCCTGCACCGCCTCTTTTTTACCGATATTCCGGCAGAACTTGCAGGAAACAGACCCGCAAAGCTGATTCCCACAACGGATTTTGCCGACCCCGCCCAGCTCTATTTAAAAAGTCCGCCGCCCGATTCACGAGAAGAAGTGCTTTTCGCCGCTCTCCTTCACGAAATTGCCTACCGCATGACAACACAATTCGAGCTTGCCTCAAAAAACGAAAAAAACACCCAAACCGCCATATCAAGTCCGCCGGCAGCCGCTGCACCAAGCCATGCGGCAAGTCCTGCGGTAAGCGTGTCGGCATTGGGCGATATTGAAGGTTTTCCTCTCGCCTCGTTGCATTTTGTAAAAGTAAAAAGTAAAAAAGGCATAAAAAAAGCCTTTAAAACCGTTCTTACCGAACTTGCTGCGGAACTTGCGGGAAAAAACAAAAAAAAGAAAGAAAATCCGCCTGCCTCCGCTGTAAAAACCGGCGGACAACCGGTCGCTTCAACGGACACATCAGGCGCATCGGCTGCAGAGGCGGCCGCCGCAATAAAAAACCGCTACACGCAGGCAGTCTTTTTTTCGTTTACGACAATGGAACAGCGCGCTCTTCTTATGCAAAGGGGTGCCGAAAGTGCCTCAAATCCTGCCCGCTATGTCGATCGCCTGCTTATCCTCAATGAAGCCGATGCCGAAGAACTCGCCGCGGTTTTGAAAACCCGCATGCAAAACGTACCCCTGTTTTGGCTTTTTTCCGCAGACACTAAAGACTGAACACTCAAATGAATACTATAAAAGAACAAAAAAAAATACTGCGAAGTAACATCAAACAAAAGCTCAAAAATCTTCCGCCCGCGGACAATTTTTTGTATAACGAACTTGCGCATTTTAAAGCCTATCAAAATGCCCGTACCGTTCTTTTATACGCCTCTCTTCCCGAAGAAGCTCCTACCCGAAAGCTGATTGACCTATGCTTTGCCGACAATAAAATCACCGCCCTGCCGAGAGTTGACGGAAAAGATATGGATTTTTTTATACTGAATCCCGGCATTCCCCTTTGCCGGCAAACGCAAAAAGGAGTTTTCGGCATTATGGAACCGACTCCAAGCCTTCCCCTCCTTACCGCCGAAAAAGCCGAATCACCGATTTTAATCTTTGTACCCGGTCTTGCTTTCGATAAACACGGCTTTAGGCTCGGACGCGGCGGCGGCTATTACGACCGCTTTTTAGCCGGTCTGTGCGGCAAGCTCTTTTCCGCAAACAACAGCGGTATGCAAAAAAGCGGCACGGCGCAGGATAAAAACGTAACCCTTGTCGGTCTGTGCCGCAGCATTCAAATCGTAAAAAAAGTTCCCGCCGAAGCTCACGATATACGGGTCGATTTTCTTATGAGCGAAAATCGGATTGAAAAAACGGTTTAAAGTTCCGTCTAAAATCGATCGGCAACAAGGTCTTTTGCGGAACTTCCGATTGAACGTATATATCGCAAAGCCTGATATACTTGATGAGATTGCAAATGCAACACATCCGCAATTTCATCATTCGTAGGGCGCAGCCGCCCGCACGATTGCGACAAACGCAGTTTTGTCCGCCAGCTTTGCGTATAATAACCGTAGGTTTTTGAAAGCTTATTAAACAAAGCGGAATCCGGCGGCATAGTCATAAGCTGCAAAAAACAGCGGTTTTTCATCATGTACGAATTATTCAGCCGATACTGAATTTCTTTATAGCGTTTTAATCTTTTTTGCATAGCTTCTTCAAGCTTCCGTTTGTATTCATAAATCTCATCTTCGGTATAGCCCGTTATTTTCGATAAACGGCGAATCTGAGTATCGGTTAAAAAATAACAGGCTTTTAACGCCAAAATAAGCATATGAACGGAATTCAATCTACCGCATACCGTATTTTTCTTATAACGGTATCCGGCATATATTCCTTCGGAACAAGAAGAACCGCAGTCTTCAAGCGTATCCGCAGCCGGAGTGTTATCCCATGCGCCGTCGGCAGCGGTTTCATTTTCTTTACTCAAATAATACACAATTGAAGACTCGTGTGCCTGCTGCCGATACAAATTCCTATACTCCGACTTCAAAAGATTTAAAATAATCGCGCTCATATAAGTTGAAAAAAAAGCCCGCGCATTGGAATAATTTGCGATATATACCGGCAGATTTTCAAGCAGTTTGACCATTATATTGCTCCGTAAATCGGCATCAATATTCATTAAGCCGAAAAGCTGCGGATTTAAATAAATAAAAGTAATGATACGTCTTACTCCCTCACACAAAGAAATCTTTTTTTCGGTAATCGCTTCATAGATTCCGTTCATTTCCGCCGTCATTCAGGGCCTCCTTATTTTATCGGTATGAGCTTATATGCAAAAACCGTGCCAACAAAAGAAAAAAGCCGCGAAGATTTTATCTTATTATATTACCGATAATTGGTATAAAATGACTTAAAGAAAAAAATAAAAAGAATGCCTTTTTTTTATAAAGAAAACATAAAAATCGGATAAAATCGAATCGAAATAAAATTTTTAAATATTTTTTTCAAATTCTTTGATTATTTTTGGAATGATTTCGTCGAGTACGCCTTCAATACTTAAACCGGAAGCGTTTTTATGGCCGCCGCCGCCGAACCGTGCGGCAACAGCGCTTACGTCCACATTCCCTTTCGAGCGAAACCCGACCGTACAGTTATGCTCACTTTCCTGCCGGAACACCGCAACGGCGCGGACATTTTCGGTTGCCAAAAGGATTTGATACAAAATATCGGTATCCCGGCCGTCTTTACCGTATTTTTTGGTGTCTTCCACCGTTTCGTAGGTTACCAGCAATTTTCCGCCGCAATGAACGCTTATCCTGTCCAAGGCAATGGCCAACAGTTTTCGGGTTGCAAGGGGTTTGCTCCCGTTTATATCTTCATAAGTGCTTCTCGGATCCGCACCGGCTTTCACCAGCCGGCCGGCGGCATAAAATACATCGGAGCTTCCGCTGTCCAAAAAGCGGAAAAAACCGGTATCCGTTCCCAATCCGAAAAAGAGCAGTTCCGCAAGTTCTTTATCGGGTTCCCCGAAAAAATGTTCGTATAATTGCTGAATTAAAAAAGCGGTTGCCGGAGCCTTCGGATTTAATATGCAAAGCTCACTTGCCGGAGCCGCCGTTTTGTGGTGATCGATAATAAAACTTTTAAAGCCGCTTACCTGCTTTTCGATTGTTTCTCCCAGCCTGAACATTTCCGAACAGTCGACAATAAGCAAACCCGTTTTTTCGGGATTTGTGCAAAGCGGCTTATATTCTGAAGAAAAAAGCTTTTCATATTTTTTTGTTTCGGTGCGTTTAAAAGGACCGGCCGAAAGCACTTGACAGGGCTTACCGAATTTTTTGATAATATACGCCAAGCCGAGGGAACTTGCAATACAGTCTCCGTCGGGTTCCTTATGACCGACTATGACAAAGGCATCATGATCCGATATAAAATCGGAAAAAAGTTTAAATTGCGCATCCCTTATATTGAGCATAAAAAACCTTTTTAGATAACAGGGAGCGTTTCGGCGGTCGCCGCTTCCTCTCCCTGTAAAACCGTACAGACGAGATTATTCGAGTTTTAAAGTATCTTTTTGTTTGGCAGCCGCGGTATCGGCAGTTTGATTCATGGTTTCCCACGCTATATCGGTCCGCCGCAAAGGCATATTTAAAATAATTTTTGTAAAAGCGCCGTCCGTATACTGTAAAGTCATGTAAGGAGTAACCGGAGTTTTATACGTATTCAGCACACCCTTTCCGCTTCCCGCTTTAAACCACTCGGTCGGAACGGTTACCTGCCCCAAATCCATACTGTTCGTATAGTACATAATAATGTAGGCATCGGGATGGGCATATACCTTATAAACCTTTATATTGCGGTACACAATGGAATTATCGGAGCCTTCCGCACCGAACAATAAAGCTGCACATACAAGAAAAACAGCCGTTAATAAGATTGTCTTTTTCATTTTATCCTCCTCACGAGTTTACCTCTATAATACAAGGCATTGCCGTTTTTTACAAGGGGTAGGATTTAAAAATATGATTTTTTATGCATTTTCTTTATCCTAAAAAAATCCGTTCGAGCCGCAGAAAATCCACCCGAAATATGAAAAACCGGCAGCCGGCATTTTACGCACAATTTTTACCTTGCAGTTTTCCGCTTGTTCATGATATGATATTTATGTGAGGGACAATATGAATATAGCATGGATAGGAGCCGGCGTTATGGGCTCTTCTATGGCGCGCCATTTGGCACAGGCGGGCCATAAGGTAAAAATATACAACCGCAGCCCGGCAAAATGCGAAGCGTTAAAGCAATACGGCATAGAACCCGCCGCAACAATAGCGTCCTGTGTTCAAGGTGCACAGGCGGTGTTTACGATTGTAGGCTATCCTTCCGATGTCGAACAGGTGTACTTGGGAGAGGAAGGTATTTTCCGCCATGCCGAACGGGGAGCATTTTTAGTCGATATGACTACTTCGTCCCCTATTTTGGCAAAACGCCTGTACGATACCGCACATTCGCCCGAATTTGCGCATAAAAAATTCCGCGTTGCCGACGCCCCCGTTTCAGGCGGAGACACGGGAGCACAAAATGCAACTCTCTCGATAATGGCCGGTGCCGACAAAGAAGATTTTGAAGCGCTTTTACCCCTCTTTCGGCTTATGGGAAACACAATTACGCATATAGGGCCCGCCGGAAGCGGTCAGCATTGTAAAGCCTGCAATCAAATAGCCATTGCCGGTACTCTGACAGGCTGCGCCGAAGCGATGGCGTATGCATTACAAAACAATTTGAACGCCGAAGTTATTTTACAAGCCATTGCAAAAGGGGCGGCGGGAAGCTGGCAAATGGACTACAATGCACCCAAAATGATTAAAAACGATTACGGCGCGGGCTTTTTTATCAAACATTTTATAAAAGATATGAAAATCGCCCAAAGCGTTATGGCCGAGCAAAACAAAAATTTACCGGTTTTGAATACGGTGCTTTCGATGTTTGAAGAACTTGATAAACGCGGCTTTGCCCAAAACGGAACGCAAAGCATTATCGATTATTATAAGGACTGATATGACACTCTATCTTGCAACGGGCAACCTGCACAAAAAAAAAGAAATGCAGGAGATTTGCCGCAATCATACGATTTTAATTCCCGCAGACAAGGGAATCGACTTTAATCCGGAAGAAACGGGCAGCAGTTTTTTTGAAAATGCTTTAATAAAGGCGCGTGCCCTGTGGGAAATTGTCAAAGAACCCGTTTTAGCCGACGATTCGGGCATCTGTGTCGATATATTAGGCGGTGCTCCGGGCATCTACTCGGCACGGTACGCCGGAAACGCCTTTCCCAAGGGCAAACCCGACGGTACAAAGATTCCGCAAAAAGAGCAAAACCGCCTGCTTTTGCAAGCCGTCAATGAAGCGGTACGGAAAAGCCCGCCACCCGATTTGAAAACACCCCCGAAAACCGATACCAGTGCAGCACCCGATAATCTGCGCCGATGCCGCTACGTTTGCGCGATGGTTTTATATTCGGGAAAAGACCGCTTTTACTGCATACAGGAAACGTTCGAGGGTTCTCTTATAGAAGATATCGAACAAAGCCGCGGCGAGGGCGGCTTCGGCTACGACCCTATCGTATTTTTAAGCGAATACGGCAAAACCGTCGCCGAATTATCCGACGAAGAAAAAAACGCCGTTTCTCACCGCGGAAAGGCGGCGCGTAAAATACTGCAATTATTATAAGTACCGCAATACACAAAGCCCGCACGCTCTGCGCATGCTTTAAGCGCTTTTTCGGTATAAAAACTTACGTGAGTGGTGTCTTCCTTATACCACCACGAGCGGAACGCCGCTTCTGCAGCTTCCGCGCCGCTGTCCGTATCCGTCCCTGCCTCACCGTTGGTTCCAGGTGCAAAAAGCGTTTGTACCGCCGCATAGCCGCCCTTTTTGCAGGCTTTTGCAAGTCCCGCAAAACCCTCGTGCGGGTTTTCAAAATGCTCGGCAACTTCAAGACACAACACCGCATCGGCACCGTCTTGAAAAAAGGGCACATCCGGCGCAAAAAAAGGATCCCAGCCCCGAATTTCGGTATCTTCCGCCAAAAGCCCGCCGCCCGTACCGCACGTATAAGAAGTTAAAAGTTCAATTAAAGCACCGTTACCGCAGCCATAATCGAAAACCGTACGCGGCGGACGGCCAAGCAGCTCCCTTATATGCAAAAGTGCGGTATCTGCAAACGTTTTTAAAAACGAGCGATACCCCTCATCGGAAAGATTGTTATTGTGTAAAAGATAGCGTTCTTTTTGCACTTCGGGCGGCAAAAAATACTCCGGCCGTAAAAAAAAGCCCCCGCAGCCGTTAAGTCCCGTACAGTGCATAAAACACCGCTCTTCAGACCGGCCAGAGAGGGTACTCCCGGCCGCCTGCTTATCCTGCGCCTTTTTTTTGAGTTTGGAAATACAACGCACTTCTTTTAATTCGGTACCGCCGCAAAACGGACATTTTTTATCTTCTTTCATTTTTTCGCTTGTTAAAAAATAAGTTTTTTTATACAGCCTAAATATAACATTTTTTTATAAAAAGTTAAAGTTTTCTTACCCCCTGTCCGATATATATCAAGAGAGAGCCATAGCTGTAACCCTTCGTTGAAGTAAAACAGCCGGGTACTCTCGGCTGTGTAAGAGTCATGACTGTAGCCTTGTAAGTACTTCATGAGTCTTTACACATAAAGACAGCAAGGATGCTGTCGTTCACTATATCCATGGAGGAATCACATGATTATCAACCACAACATGTCCGCAATGTACGCAAACCGCACCTTGGGCGTAACCAACCTGGCGCAAACCAAAGACATGGAAAAATTGGCTTCCGGTATGAAAATTAACCGTGCCGGCGACGATGCTTCCGGTCTTGCCGTATCGGAAAAAATGCGCTCACAAATCCGCGGTTTGAATCAGGCTTCACGCAACGCGCAAAACGGTATCAGTTTTATCCAGGTCAGCGAAGCTTATCTGCAGGAAACCACCGATATCATGCACCGTATTCGTGAACTTGCCGTACAGTCATCCAACGGTATCTACAGTGCCGAAGACCGCATGCAGATTCAAGTTGAAGTTTCTCAGCTTGTAGCTGAAGTGGACAGAATTGCAAGTCATGCCCAGTTCAACGGTATGAACATGTTGACCGGACGTTTCGCACGCCAAACCGGTGAAAACACCGTTACCGCTTCCATGTGGCTGCACATCGGTGCAAACATGGACCAGCGCATGCAGGTCTTCATCGGTACCATGACCGCTATGGCAGTCGGTGTACGCGATATCGGTTCGGAAAAAATCATGAACATCGACAACCCCGAAGACGCAAACCGCGCTATCGGTACTATTGATGAAGGCTTGAAAAAAATCAACAAGCAGCGCGCCGACCTCGGTGCCTACCAAAACAGGCTCGAACAGACAGTCAAAGGACTCGATGTTGCCGCGGAAAACCTGCAGGCAGCCGAATCCACCATCCGCGACACCGATATGGCAAAGCAGATGGTCGACTTCACCAAGAACCGGATTTTGGCACAAGCCGGTACGGCTATGCTTGCACAGGCCAACGCCACGACGCAAAACGTCTTGACATTGCTCCAATAGTATTGTATAAGGGCTTGTGGGAACGCGGAAGCTGTGCTATAATAATAGCAAGGGCTTCCGTGCCCGCAGCTTGAGCGGTTTTCTCCCTCTGTTTTTCTTTCAAATTCCCCCAAGCTGTTATATGAGTGCTTTTAGAAGCATGTGTTTTACATTGCGGTACAATCCGTTGTGTAAAACAAGAGAACATTGACAGCTCCTTCCTCGTGAGTGCGTAACGGCAGAAGCGGTTACGGCTGTAAAGCGGTTATCCGCTCGTAACAGCGTAACGGTTCCTGTCGTACGGGTTCTAAAACGGGATGAAGAAGGCGCAAAGTCTTCATTCCGCCCGAAACGTACCGGGCCTTAAAGCATGATGCTTTATAGGTTTATCACATGGAGGGTAAAATATGATTATTAATCACAACATGAGTTCAATGTATGCCAACCGCACACTCGGCATTAACAACGACAATGTACAAGGCAACATTGAAAAGCTCAGTTCGGGTCAGCGGATAAACAGAGCCGGTGACGATGCTTCCGGACTTGCCGTATCCGAAAAGATGCGCATGCAAATCCGCGGTCTTAACCAGGCTCAAAAGAATATCCAAAACGGTATTTCCTTTATTCAGGCAACCGAAGGTTACTTGCAGGAAACCACCGATATTCTCGGACGTATCCGCGAACTTTCAATCCAATCGGCTAACGGTATCTACAGCGATGAAGACCGCATGCAGATTCAGGTTGAAGTTTCCCAGCTCATAGATGAAGTTGACCGCATAGCAAGTTCGGCACAATTTAACGGAATGAATATGCTTACCGGCGCTTTTGCAACCGATTCGGTATCGGGACGCATTATGCAGTTTCATGTAGGAGCAAACGTAGACCAGAACGCACGTGTATACATCGGAACGATGACCGCACAGTCATTGGGATTGGTCGGATCGCAGGGCGATGCAACCGCAAAGCTTTCAATCGCGGATCCCGAATCGGCAAACATGGCCATCGCGACTTTGGACTCGGCACTTACTTCTGTTAACAAACAACGTGCAGACCTCGGTGCTTACCAAAACCGCTTTGAAATGGCTGTAAAGGGTATAGGAATCGCTTCGGAGAACCTGCAAGCAGCGGAATCAATCATCAGAGATACCAATATGGCGTCCGAGATTGTTGAATATACGAAGAACCAGATTCTGACCCAGTCAAGCGTTGCGATGTTGGCTCAGGCAAATACGCAAGCACAAAACGTATTGCCCCTGTTGAGCTAAACACAGAAAGTTCATTAAAGAGAAAACCGGATGTCGTCTTTTTGATGAACAATTACGAAGGTACGGAAGAGGTGCGCCCCTCTTCCGCACTCTTCTTTTTCAAAGTAGAAAAAGCCCAGCGTTTAGTAAACGCCGTTTCAAGGAGGAAACGCCATGAGTATGACTACAAATGGAATTGGGAATAATCCGGCTATGGAAAGCCGAGCCGCTTACGATTATGCGGCAGCAACAAGAGGAGTACAAGCAACCGTAACGAAGCCGGAAACCGGAACGAATAAATCGCCTCCCAAAAAAACCGAAGCCAAACCCGTTCAAAATTATTCGGCGAAAAAATTGCGTTATAATATGAACGAACACTTGGATCAGGTTATTGTTACCGTTGTGGACCCGTCTACCGATAGGATAATTAAGGAGATTCCGTCCGCCGAAGTACAGGAAATGAAAATCCGTATAAAGAATGCAATAGGCAGTTTTATCGACGAAGTGCGATAGGCGGAACCGTGAAGACAGTTCATGGCCGATATAAGTATACCCGGTGTAACCGATAAATATAAAACAAACGATCTCATAAAAAATTTGATGGAAGCCGAACGCGTACCCTTAAAAAGGGAACAGGATCGGCTTGAGTCGTATAAAACCGAGCAAACGGCGTGGCGGAATGTCAACGGCTACATGAGTACTTTACGCGAAAGCGTCCGCTCTCTTTATTCATTCGATAACCCTTTCAGTACAAAACTCGCTTCATCTACGGATGAGGGTGCCGTAACGGCCGAGCCGAAACGGGATGCTTCTTTACAGTCTTTTAAAATTGAAGTTCTTGAAACGGCAAAAGCCGACCGTTTTTTATCGGCGGAATTGGACGAAAAAATGCAGGTTCCCGCCGGTACATACGAATATACGGTAAACGAAAAAACGATAAGTTTTAACTGGAAGGGCGGAAAATTGTCGGATTTTGCCGCCGCACTGAATAGGCGTTCGGCAAATACGGTCAAGGCATCTCTTATCGGCGTTACCAAAAACACTCGGACGCTTTTAATCGAATCTTTGGTTACGGGAAGCGAAAACCGCTTGATTTTTTCAAAAGCGGCAAAGGACTTTGCCCTGCAAACGGGCATGATCGGTAAAGCGCCGGCGGCGGCGAAAGAATCTTTTACCGTCAAACACGACACGATTCAAAACAGCGGCAATTTAAACTCAAAAACAGTGCAATTTGCACAAGATGAGATGAGTTTACCGCCCCGATCGGGCTTTGAAGCTCCGATTTCACAAAAAATTGCATCGGAAAAGGGAAATATCATACGCTTCAATGTCCGTACGGTCGATATTCCGGCTCAAGAGATTCTTCCCGATAAACCGGAGCTGCCCTCTCCCGGAACGGTTCGGTTTAAAGATATTATGCTCTCAAACGAAGAATTGGACACAAAACTGCCTGAAAGCGGCGAAGCGGTTATAAAAGAGCCGGTTGAAGATAATGCGGTTATTTTTGTAAAAAATGCAAACGGCACCGAAATTCCCCTCGCCCCGCTCAAAGGGAACGGAGAAGAAAATTCATTCACGCTGAAAATGTCCGATTATCCGGATATACGTTCCCTTGTCGTTAAAAACAACAACACACATAAAAAAATAGTTATGAGCATTCCCGAAACAATCAATACGGCCGCTTCGGGAGATTACATCCCCCTTAATCCGGTGGAAACCGCTTCGGATGCGAAAATCAAATATCAGGGGATTACGATTACACGAGCCGGCAATGAAATAGAAGATGTGGTGCCGAACGTAAAATTGAATTTACATGCACAAACGGAAAAACCGGCAACCATTACGATAGAACCGGATAAAAAAACGGCAAAAGAGGCATTGATTACCTTTGTGGGAAAATACAACCGCCTCATTGCGGAAATAAATATTTTAACGCAAACAAATCCGGATATAGTTACCGAACTGGAATACTTCACCGAAGAAGAAGCAAAGGCGGCGAAAGAACGGCTCGGTATGTTTCAAACGGAATCAGCCCTCGTAAACGGGAAACGTTCTTTGCAAACGATTATGACAAACCGCTATCCTTCCGTTGAAGATGCCGAAATTACGATGTTGTGGCAAGCCGGCATTTCTTCAAGCGCATCGACAGGGGGCTTTGCCGGTATTACGCCGAGCAGACTGCGCGGGTATTTGGAAAT
>CAUURR010000015.1:0-20376 GCA_963547555.1 uncultured Treponema sp.
GAATTTTGTTGTCTTTTTGAATCCACCGAAAATCGATTCCCTGCAAGCGTTCGGGGGAAATTTTGAACAAATCGCTGCCGACTATGTGGGCAAAAAGGCAGTGTTTTTCGCTCACCCATTTGATGCCGGGGTTGTATAAGTATTTGAATTGATAATCGTCTTCGGCGGCGGTTGATGTGTTGACCGATTCCGTCCAATCGCGTAAATAAGCGACTCCTTCATCCAAAGCATGAGCGTTCCATTTAAAAGTTTCTTTTTTATTCGCAGCTTCGGAAAAATCCGCCCCGTACAGTTTTGTAATCCGGTATAAAAATTCCGGTGTCCAGCGCGGCGCAAAGCCCATCGATGTGTACACGCCCTTATCATTCATCTTGTTCAATAGAGCGGCCGCATCACGTATTTGATCGGGGCTGAGCATATAATTGTCGGGAATGATGTCCGCGTAGTCGGTCGAAAAAATCAGCGCGCTTAAATTAAAGCTTACCGGTAAAAGGTACTGTTTGTTGTTTACGCTTCCCAATTTTAAAAGCTGCGGATAAAATGCGGAGCGTTCAATAAGTCTGTCGTCGAACATATAATCAAGGGGCATAAAGTTTCCGCGGATACGCCGATTTTTTAACCAGGGGCCGACGATAATGTCTGGGAGGTCTTCGTCTTTTGCGGGCGGAAAAGCTTCCACAGGATTTTCCTTATACACAACAAGGACTTTTACATCGCTTCGGGTTTCGTTGAACAATTCCGCATAGGTTATAAATTCGCTTTGATTTGTCCATAATACAACAGGACGCTCGTAAGCGGCGTTACAGGAAATAATCAAGATACTCAAAAGCAGAATGCAAAAAAGTTCCCGTATTTTATTCATTTGCCAAATCCTCGGCAGCCTTATAAACCGCCTCATATACGCCGTCTATGGCCGTTTCATCAATACTCGAAAAAGCAACCCGCAGTGTTTCGTTATCTATGGCAATCGTACCGATTCCGTATTCGGCAAGAAGTTTTTGACGCAGAATTTCCGCACTGACGGTTTTACAGTGGAAGCTCATAAAATAGCCTGAATTAAACGGAAAGGGTTCAATAACCGGATGCCCCTTTTTCGCATCGACAAAGGCTCGTACTTTACGGTAGCGTTTTTCAAGCAAAACCCGAAACTTATCTTTTTCTTTTTGCAAAGCGGGATTCCGAAGCATTTTGATCATAATCGACTGGGCGGGCGTCGATGCGCAGGAAACGGACGAGCGTATAATGCCCATCACTTTTTTTGATAAAGCGGCATAATGCTCTTCCTGCAATCCCTTGCCGGCAAAGGTTAAAAATCCGGTGCGGAAGCCCCAGACATAATCTTCTTTTGTAGGGCCGTCTATTTTAACGGCAAGTACGCGTTCGTGTATATCGGCTAAAAAGGCAAACAGGGATTGTGTTTCCGTTTCTTTTTCATAGTTTAAACCGAAATAGGCATCGTCGCACCATACGGTAACGTATGCACCTTTTTCGGCGGCACGGCGGATTATATCGCATATTTCGCGCGCTTCTTCACGGGTGGGCGAATACCCCGACGGATTTTGCGGAAAGTTAAGCAAAACGCGGACTTTTCCCATTTTGCTTTCTTCGTTCATAACCGCCTTAAAAGCCGCAAGATTAAAACCTTCGCCGCTGAACATCGGGAACTGCAAAAACTGCGCATTACGCCGCGCTTTTACAATCAGGGCGTAATTATCCCATGAGGGATCGGCGGCTAAAAGTACATCGTTTTCGGATATAAACAAGTCGCACAAATATGAAATACCTGCGGTAAGACCGGGAACGACAATGGGCAAAGAAAAGGTTTTATCGGCCAAATCGGGATTTTTTTCGATTATTTTTTGCTTCCATAATTCACGCAGCACGGGATTGCCCGCCGTGGGTGCATAGGCGACGGATTCGTCGGTGTTTAAAAGAGGCAGGTGCTTTTGTACGCAAGGAAGCGTTACCGCCTTGCCGTCAATACAAGCCATGCCCGTTGTCGCATTGGCTCTGTAGCCGAATTCCTTTGCTTCGGCACTTTGGGCGATAATTCCCTTAGGGAAAAAGATGCGCCTGCCTAAATCGGACAAAAGAGAACCCGCACTTGTACCTTCAAGTACGGTATTTAATTCTTGTGCTAATGCATGTATCATGATATGGTATAATAAGCGACGCAGGGCAATGTGTCAATGAGAAGCGAAAATTTGTTACAAGGAACGGAAAATGATTGATAAAAAAAATGAAGAATTTAATCAAAGCGACTTTGATGAATGCCGTACTATAATAGAAAACTGCCGTAAAGAAGCCGCAAAGCGGATAGTAGGGCAAACGGAGACCGTAGACGGTATTCTCACAGCCCTGATTGCAGGCGGTCATATTTTGCTTGAAGGCGTACCCGGTTTGGCAAAAACCCTTACCGTAAAAACGTTTTCGGATATGTCTGGTTTGGACTTTAAACGCATTCAGTTTACACCGGACCTCTTACCCGCCGATATTACGGGTACCCTCATATACGAACAAGCTTCCGGCCGCTTTTCGGTGCGCAAGGGTCCCGTATTTACAAACCTGCTTTTGGCGGACGAAATAAACCGCGCTCCGGCAAAGGTTCAGTCCGCCCTCCTTGAAGCTATGGCCGAATATCAGGTTACGATAGGAGAGCAAAGCCTTCCGCTTGCCCGGCCATTTTTTGTTATGGCAACTCAAAACCCCATCGAGCAGGAAGGAACCTATAATCTGCCCGAAGCCGAACTCGACCGTTTTTTATTAAAAATCATACTGAATTATCCGTCTGTCGACGAAGAACTGCTCATCGTAAAAGAAGGCGGTAAACCCGAAAACATACCCGTTAAAAAAGTATTCGATGCGCAAAAAATAGAGTTTTGCAGAGCCTTAGCCGAAAAAGTACACTGCGCCGAAGAGATTATGCGCTACATCGTATCGATTGTAAACGTTACCCGCCCGGATGCCGTAAAAAAACCGCGTATGCACGGAGCCGCTTCTCATGCCCCGATTTCTCAAGGAGCGGCGGAACGCTCCGACATATTAAAATATATTTCATTCGGCGCTTCCCCGCGCGCAAGTATAGCCCTGTGCCGCTGCGCGAAGGTACGGGCCCTTTTTGCCGGACGCTCCTTTGTGCTTCCCGAAGACGTAAAGGATACGGCAGTGCAGGTTTTGCGCCACCGCCTGCTTTTGTCTTACGAAGCGGCCGCGGACAACGTAAGCGCGGACGAACTTATCGAAAAAATTCTTTCGTTTTTGCCGGTACCCTGACATGATGCATAGAATGCGGCATACCCACGGACTCTTACCGAATACGGGCATTATCGCGCAAAAAGCTTCAGCCCTGCACATCCGCGCTCGCAGTCTTTCGGACAGCATGAAGCTCGGCTCATCGCGTTCTTTTTACAAGGGACGCGGTATTGATTTTTCGGGCGTGCGCGAATATATGCGCGGAGACGATGTGCGTTCAATAGATTGGAACGTAACCGCCCGTATGGGTAAACCCTTTGTTAAAATGTTTGAAGAAGAGCGCGAACTCATTGTTTTTTTAATCGTTGATTTTTCTTCATCGATGGACAGCGGAGAAGAATACCGCGCACGTTTAAAAACGGCTGCCGAAGCGGCCGCCTGTTTACTGTTTGCCTCGCTGCATAATACAAGTCCGGTCGGCTGCGTTTTGTTTGACGGCGAAATCCTTTTTTCGGCCGAACCGAAAAGCGGTAAAGATTACGCCATGCTTTTATTTTCAAAATTGAACAGCCTCCCTCCGCGCCGTGTAGAGGGAACGGCCCTAAGTCAAGCTCTGCGCGGTTCGGCAAAACTTTTAAAAAACCGCTCCCTTGTATTTGTCATATCCGATTTCCGCTGTGCAGGATACGAAGACAATCTTGCCGCCCTCGCTTTAAAGCACGAAGTTGTCGCCGTGCAGATCGGTTCAAAATCGGACGAAGAACTTCCTTCATGCGGAGGCCTCCCCTTTGCCGATATCGAAAGCGGCAAAACCGCAGTCCTTCCCACATCTTCACGCACTTTTAAGCGTGAATGGAAGGATTTTCATAAACGCCACAAAGAACGCCTGCACAGCCTCTTTATCCGCCGCGGTGTTTGTCCGCTTAACATAACGGCCGGAGAAGACCCGCTTCCGGTATTGATTGATTTTTTTTCGTCGGGAAAAAGAGGCCTATGATGCAAAAAGGGCACTGCCGCCGTTTTTACACGCTCATTCTTCTCGCCCTGCCGATTTTTTCCGCGGCGCAAAGCACACAAGCCGCCCTCATTCCCAAAGAAGTGTATGTGGGAGACGAAGCCGAAATACGCTTTGAGTTTTCGTTTGCAGGAGACCTGTTCAGCCCGGATACGTCAGGCTTATCCGGCGGTATGCAGGAAGGAGTTGCGCCCTCACGGACAGCGGGCAGGCAGGCAAACTTGTCAACTTCCGAAGAGAAAATCACCGAGCACTTATCAAATAGCGACTATACGGTAAAAAAACTTACATTAAGCGGAAGCGGAAATCTCTACGTTTTGTCGGTATTTTTTATTCCCTGGAAAACGGGTGAACTCGATATGGAACCTTTCGATTTGGCTTCCGTATTCGAGCTTTCCGCAAGTCCGCTTTTTATAGATATTCCCGGCGTTGAGATTCAGTCTATAAGTGAAAAACGCGGAGAAAAAAATCTTCGGCCGGTACGAAGCCCCCTTATTATACCGGGAACAACCTATGTCGTTGTTTTGTTTTCCGCCCTCATTTTGCTTTTTTTCGCTGCGGGCCTTGCCGTTTTGTTCCGCTTTAAGCTGATAAGAAATTTTGCCGAATCTTTTTTTGCCCGTATATTTTCTTCACGCAATTACCTTAAAGCCTGCCGCGAACTTTTGTTTTTGGAAAAAAACGGCGCGGAAATGGCTGCATCCCTCTTTTGCAGCCGCTTATCGGCTCTTATACGGATTTATCTTGAAAAGCGTTTTATGCAGCCCTTTACGGCAAAGACAAGCGGCGAATTAACCGTATCTTTTTCGGCACTCTTTGCGGGAACCGCATCGGAAACATCCTGCGAATACATTCACGAATTATATGAAGTATGCGCACGCTGCGATTACATTCGTTTTTGCGGTATACAAAATCCCGATTTTTCCGCAGAAGAACGCCTGTTTTACATCGGAAAGACACGCAAAGCCCTTGTCTATTTTGAACAGCCCGAAGAACCGGAGGCAAACGATGAACGGCTTTGAACATCCGGCGGCGTTTTTATTTCTTTTAGCGATTCCGCTGTATTACCTGCTCCGAAAACTTTCCCTTGTTTCACCGCCCGTTTTTCCCCTTCCCCTTGAAGATTGGCAGGGACAGGGGTTTGAATGGAAACACCGGTTCAGCCGTTTTTTGCGCACTCTGTCAAACATATTGTTTTTAAGCGGTTTTATCGCCCTTGTTACAGCCCTTGCCGAGCCTGTTTTAACCGAACAGGAAAAACGTTTTATTTCGCGCGGGGCGGAAATTATCTTTGTTACCGATACAAGTCCTTCAATGGCGGCCCTGGACATAGGGGGTACAAGCCGTCTGGAAGCGGCAAAACAGGCTATATCTTTGTTGGTGCGCGAAAATCAAGGCGCTTCTTACGGTCTGGTCGCCTCCGCTTCGGAAGCCGCCCTTTTGGTGCCTCCTACGATGGACCAAAAAACGTTTTTTACGCGCCTCAATACGATGGAAATCGGTGAGCTTGGGGACGGGTCGGCTTTGGGAGTCGGTATAAGCACTGCCGTCTATCATCTTGCCTCATCCGAAGCCCCCGCCAAAATCATTGTCCTGCTTACCGACGGAGAAAACAACACCGGAGCCGTGCATCCGAATACGGCAGCCGCTTTAGCAAAGGATAAAAACATTACGCTCTACATTGCGGGAATAGGCACAAAGGGTTCGGTTCCCATCGAGTATACAGACCCCGTAACGGGCAAGCTCTATTCGGGTTATTTGGATTCGGACTTTAACGACGCTTCTTTACGCACTCTTGCCTTTGAGGGAGGCGGGACTTACTACACGGTGCAAAATCTTGCATCCCTTTCGGCAGCCCTTCAAAACATCCGCATAAAAAATACCGTCCGCCAATCGTATACGCTCAAACAAAAAAAGCGCTCGTTTTATCCGGAATGTACACTGATTGCCCTCGCCTGTTTTTTTACCGCATGGATTTTGCGCTGCTTATATTTGAAGGAGGCGGTATCCTGATGTTTGAAAACCCCGAAGCTTTATTTTTGCTTTTAGTCCTCCCTCCCGCCCTTTTATATGCCTTTATAAATATACGAAAGGCCGGCCTGATTGCAAGAGCAACGGGAACGGGTCGTTTTCTTATACGCCGTTTGTATGTACGGACCGTATTCCGGAGCTTTGCCTGGCTCTGTGCCGTATGCGCCCTTGCAGGCCCCTCGTGGGGAACAAAGGCCGTTCCCGTACAAAGAAGCGGCAGTGCCGTATGCTTTGTATTCGATATATCCTACAGTATGACCGCAGAGGACGCAGGCGAAAAAGAAAAGCTGTCCCGCCTTGAACTTTCAAAACGCCTTGCGCTCAACCTCTTAAGCCGTTTTAAAGGAACGGCCGTCGCAGCCGTTTTGGCAAAGGGAGACGGCGTTTTAGCCCTTCCGTTAACCGAAGACTATCACGCCGCCGAAAACCTTATAGGGATGCTTTCGCCTGCAATGCTTTCAGCACCGGGATCGAGTATTTCAGCGGGAATAGAGCGGGCGCTTGAAGCCTTTCCGCCCCAATCGGCACGCAATTCAACCGTTATCGTATTTACCGACGGGGACGAAACCGAGGGAAACATCGCCCGCGCCTGCGAAAAAGCCGCCCGCTTCAGCATAAGCGTAGTTTTAGCCGGCACAGGAAACGAAAAAGAAATTGAAATTACAACCGGCGACGGTAAAACGCGGGTAAAAACGGCATTGCGCTCATCGAAACTTAAAAAGGCGGCGGAAAAAGAAAACGTATTTTATACACCGGCAGCCGAAAAAAACGCCGCCGTTTTTATACTGAACCTTATCGAACCCGATGTGTCTTTTTCCGCCTCAAAAAAAATATCGGCGGGAACGGGCTATGAAATGCAAAAACGAAAACACCACGCTATTTTTTTGCTGCTCGGCATTTTGTTTTTTATTGCGGGTTTTGCCCTTGTGTATTTAAAGCCCGCTAAAAAACTCCCGACCGCTCCGTTTTTTTTGCTTGTCCTGCTCTTAGGCGGCTGTTCTTCATGGAATAAAGAAAAGGGCGCCGTTTTACTCGGTTCTTATTATTGGAACGGGCAAAATTATCAAAAAGCAACGGCCGCATTTTTAACCGCGTCTCAGTACGCCCGCGAACTGCAAAATCCGGAACTCAAAGCCTATGCCGTTTACGGGCTCGGCTCAACCTATCTTATGCAGGACGAAAATGAAGCTGCCCTCGGCAAACTCAATGAAATTCCGCCGAATTCCGCGCCCGACCTTTTATTTGCCGCCGCATATAACAAGGGCATCATCGCGTACCGCACAGGGAATTTTCAATCGGCAGCCGAATGTTTTAAAAACGCCCTTTTAATAAAACCGGCCGACAAAGACGCTAAAATCAATTTTGAACTTTGCCTTGCACAAAAGGCCTTAAAATCAAAACCGGCGGCATCTGCACGGACGCCCGCCGATGTACAAAATGCGCCTCCGGGAGCCGCAGACACGGTATTTTCACTGATAAGGGAGAACGATCAAAAACGATGGAAAAATATGTACACCGAACCCGCCTCAAGCGGAAAACCGGATTTTTAAAAGCGGGCTTTCCCAAAAACAGCCGGCCTTTTAGACAACCTCTTGCACTCGCCGCCCTGATATGTTTATTCTCCTTTTCGGCACACCGTTTAAGTGCCGCCGAACATGCGCTTCCGCATAATGAGCTCCGTTTTGAATTATTTGAACCGAACGAAAAACCTCCTTTTTTGCAAACAAATACCGATTGCACTTTTGCGGCAAACATTCCCGATGCACAGCCTTCCGAAGTCGAAGTCTTTTTTGAAAATCCGCCTCACGGTGCGGTTTTTAGCGGCTTTGAAAAAAAGGCGGAAGAAGGCGGTACAAGGCTTACATATTCGGTACGCTTTATAAAAGCGGGAAAAACCGACCTTCCGCCCGCACGAGTCCGCATACGGGATAAAACATACGCCCTTGCATTTCCGTCCCTGAATGTGTTTGACAATCCCGATTTTCTTGTGCCCGAATTCTTTTTTACCGCAACTCCGTCCCCGCAGAACTCACCATCGGAACGGGCTGCACAATCCTCACAAACCGTACAGGCGGGAAAATCCGTGCGCGTACGGCTGATGGGACGGTATTTTCGGCACATTCAGGATATAAATCGGCAACCCCCCGAAGACGCCCTTTTGGAAGAGTCCGCACGTTTTTTTGAGCCTGCTGCGGAAAGGACTTTTGCGGCAAACGGTGAACTTTCAACAGCGGCCGTTCCCGTTGCCGAATTTGTATACACTCCCTTTTTTGAAGGAATCCGGGAATTCCCGCGCACGGAAGTAAAAGCCGAGTCTTACAACGGTACTTTCTATACGGTAAAAGTTCCGCCCCTGCTGCTGAATGTTGTAGCCGCCCCCGAAACGGAAGCGACTGCCGTACAAGAACCTGCGCCCCGCCCGAACTGTTATACGTTATCAATCTACGCGGATAATTTAGCGAAAGCAGCCCCTGTACAAGACCCGGCCGTAGGAACGGCGGACACGGATGAAAATCATGCCGTGCAGCTTGCCGAACTTCGAAGCAAAGAACGCCTCGCACCCGCATTTTGGGTTTTCCGCCGCGAACGCAAAGCCCTTGAAAAAAAACTGCTTTTACAAAACCCGGACGAAGCGTCCCTCTTTTGGACACTTGCCGCGGCAGTCTTATTGTGTATCCTTCCCGCCCCCGCCTTTGTTTTATTTAAAAAGAAACGGGCAAAAAAAATCGCCGTAAGCATTTGCTTACTCGGGTGTTTTTGTGTCGTTATTTTGATTAAAAACATTCCGCCCCTTATGCGGCCGGCTCTTATTGCACACAATGCCGTTTTACGCGCAATCCCCGAAATCGGCGCACAGGGCAGTGCCGTATTACAGGAAGGAACGCGGCTTCGTCTGCTGCACAAAAGCGGCGATTGGTATTTGGCAGCGGCCGGAGAACGCAGCGGCTGGATACTAAAAAGCGAAGCGATAGAAATACAAAATAAAACGGAGAATAAATAAAGTGGATTTTGCCGATATTCTTGAGCAATGGGAAAACGGACAGCCCCACGCCCGACAAAAAGACGTTCAGACTGAACGGGGAAAAAGCGAAGCACCGCAGCACAAACAGAACCGTGCCGCCCGCAGTCGGCAGACAGACGGGGAAAATGCCGCAAATAATCAAAAGAGCGTAAACCCGATGGACTTATGGATGCGCCGATACGGGGTTACGGATAAGGATGCCGAATTTGACCGTATCGAAGAAAAACGCCGTTATTCAAATGCGGTTTCGGTTAAAAAACTTCCCTGCGAAGCCGAACTCGATTTACACGGCCTTACCCGCGAAGAAGCATGGGCAAGCCTTGAAAACTTTATCGGCGAATGCAGCCGCCGCAAATTAAAAAAAGTGATGATTATACACGGAAAGGGAAACCACTCGGCGGAAGAACCCGTATTAAAAGATACGGTGCGCGCCTTTATCGAACAGGATAAAAGACTGGGCGCTTCGGGCCACCCCTCGGGAGCGGACGGCGGACGCGGCGCAACCTGGGTTATAATACGCGCAAGTTTACATACATCGTATGTACATACATAGATTTACATACAGCATATTTACATATGCCGTAATCCCGCCGACCTTTTGCAACGCCCTATTGTAACATTCGTCCTTTTCGATTATTTTATAAGCGGATTGTTTTATGGAAGACTTGTACACGGTACTCGGCGTAACAAAAAACGCTTCGGCCGATGAAATAAAAAAAGCCTACCGGGATGCGGCATTTAAATATCATCCCGACCGCAATCAGGGAAACGCCGCAGCAGAAGAAAAGTTTAAAAGCATAAGCGCCGCTTATTCGGTACTCGGCGATGAAACAAAGCGCGCCGAATACGACCGTTACGGAAGTACCGACAGCTATGCGCGCGCATCCTACAACAGAAGCGCATACGATTCCTCTTCGGCAGGATTTACGGGCGAACCCTTCGGCACGGACTTTTGGACTTGGTACGAAGAGGCGATGAAAAACAGCCGCACGGGAACCGGCGGTACCCGCTTTTACCGTTATACCTACGAAGAGCCCGAAGAAACCGTACCGCCGAAACAGGCGGCCTTTTCCGCCCTCATACGCCATATCCTATTCTTTTTTATAGGACTTGCTTTTTTGCGCTATTCATGGATACTCCTGCCTTTCGGCCCGATTTTGTGCTTAGCCGCAATCGTAAACGGATTTACAGGCACAATACGGGCTCTGCGCATACTTTTTTCGCCGAAAATCAAATAAGTAAAATCAAATTGAGTATGTGAACGGTCAAAACGTCCTGATTTCTATCTTTCGCGGAAAATAATCCTTCCCCGATTTAAATCATAAGGTGATAATGCAACTTTTACGCTGTCGCCGGGTACGATACGGATGTAGTGTTTGCGCATTTTGCCCGATAAGTGCGCAAGAATGATGTGTTTATTTTGTAATTCAACACGGAACATTGTGTTCGGCAGCGCCTCTTTCACAATACCTTCGACTTCAATAGCTTCTTCTTTAGCCACAGTGCCTCCAAAACGTAATATAATGCCCGTTTGGGCAAAAAAAATGCAAAATCCGCAAAAAAGGGTTTGCCTTTTTCCGAATTCATACGTATAATTTTATGAGTAAATCTATATGTTGTCAACTATGGGAGTTTTGGAAATGGAAAAAGAATTGATCGAAAAAATGAAACAAGCGCTTTTGGATTTAAAAACCGAAATTATTGAGCAGCTGATGACAAACAGCAATGACTTTCGCCAAATTGTTGAAAGTATGGAAGCGAAGGATGTTGTGGATATAGCTTCGGACGATATCGACCGCAGAATGCTCGATGCCGTCGGAACAAAAGATTTGAATAGATTGAAGCTCATCGATTCGGCATTAACCCGCATAGAACAGGGTAAATACGGTCTGTGTATGAAATGCGGCAAACGCATTCCCAAAGAACGATTAAAAGCGATTCCCTATGCGCTTTTATGTGTCGATTGTAAATCGGCGGATGAAAAACGCAACCGCGGATAAGACCGGCTTAAAGCGGTATTTTTTGACTTTTCCACGAACCTGCGCTTAAATACCACAGCTCGTCGTAGCCGGCATCGCGGGCGGCTTTTATTCCGGCATCGAAAAAGTCCGTAAGCGTGCGCACCTCGTGGCTGTCGGAATTAAGGGTAAGAGGAACATCGTATTTTTTCAAAAGGCTTAAAAAATACGGCGAAGGATAAGGGCTCGGCAATCCCGCACGGCTCATACCGCCCGTGTTGATTTCGGCAACCTTACCGCTTTTACCGATTGCTTTTGCAGTTTCTTGCAATTCACGGCGGTACCAATCGTCGTTTTCATCGAAAAAACGCAGTTCTCCGTTTCTTTTGCGGATAAGGTCGGCGTGTCCTATAATATCGAAATCGCAGCTTTGTACCATATCGCGCTCAAAAGCAAAATAGGTTTGCACGGCCTTTTTTGCATCTCCGCCGAAATGACTTTTTATGCCGCCGAGCAATTCTTCGGTACTTCCGTCAACGGTAAAATAGGGCGGCACTTCGGCTCCTTTAAGATTTTCCGAAAAAATATAATGCACGGAGCCGATAAGATAATCCGACTTAAATTCTTTGTAAACGCTTTTTTCGGGCAAGGTAAAGCCGCGTATATACTCGGCTTCAAAACCGGCAAGTATTTCCATTTTGCCCTTATACAATTCTTTTAAGCGTTTTATTTCGGCAAGATACGTATCGTATTGGCGCGGCTGTAAGTGCCATTTGGTGCCGAAGGGCCATGCCGTATGGGATGAAAAACCCAATACGCCCAGCCCCAATTCCGCGCCTCTTTGCGCCATTTCTTCGGCGGTATTTTTTCCGTCGCAAAACGTACAGTGTGTGTGGTAATTCGTTTTTATGAACATTTTATATTCTCCGATTTATAATGTAGGTTTTTTATAATACAGATTCCATACCAACCGTATTATCACTGTAAAGATTCGCGGGCTGCCTTTACAAAGGCAGCGAAGCCCGAATGGATATCTTTAAATGCTTTTTTTACCGCCGCCGCATCGCGTTCTTTTGCCGCCTGCTGCAAAGCCGTTCCTGCCGAAGTTAAAAGATCTGCTCTAAGAACGGCTGAACTGTCCCTGATAGTTTCACCTATTCCCTCGAGCCGCATAAATTCTTTTTTTGCAAGGTATTCGGGTATTCTACGTACAAGATGATCGGTTTGAAAAACATAACGGTCTATAAGATCGGATGCCGTTTTTTTGTCGTTTTTGATACTCTCCATAAAGCTGTTAACAGCCCATACATCATCAAGAAACTGTACGCCGCCGCCGACTGTAAAAGCGGGACAGCTTACGGACATATCCGTTTTTATTCTACGTACAAAAGGTTCCCATTTTCTCAACACATCTTCAATATTTTTCCGCTTAAACGGTTTTGTCAAAATATCGTTCATGCCGTTTGATAAATACAGTTTAAAATCGGATGAGTCGGTATTTGCCGTGCAGGCGATAATAACTCCCTTATAACCGACTTGGCGAACTTCAATCGTTGCCTGTAAACCGCTTTTTTGCGGCAGAAGGATATCCATAAAAACCAAGTCGATATGAGGATTTTCTTTTATACAGTCAACCGCTTCCTGTCCGTCATTTGCCGTCAACACATCGGCGCCGAACTGTTTTAAAAATGTTTGTATCAATTTTCTGTTCACGGGATGATCTTCAACAGCTAAAATCGTCAAACCTGCTACTGAAAATTCATTTTGCGATACCGAAGATTCCACAACTTCCAAATCCAACGGTGTGCTGAAATGTGTAAGCAGCATTTCTCTGAGCATATGTAATTTAATCGGTTTATACAGATAGCCGTTAAACCAATCAAGCATCTTCATCTTCGCTTCGCCGCCCATCTGTCCTTCAGGCACCATTAAACAGAGCTTTGAATTATTGATACTCGTATCGCTATTGATTTCCGTTGCAAGATACCAGCCGTCCATACCGGGCATAAGCATATCTATAAACACCAAAGAATAGGGATTGCCGACCGCCGCAGTTTTTCTCATTTGTCGAAGAGCCTGTTCGCCTGAAGATACCGTATCTATGTGTTTAACGTTTAATGCCCTAAGCTTTGCACATAAACTGCGCAGCGCAAGCTTACTGTCGTCTACAAGCAAAACCGAAGTACTTTCCGGAATCAAAGGATCGGACGTTCGCGGCCTTATTTCCGACAGAGCTTTTTGCATTTCTTCGGCCGAAAGCTTTTCCATGGGAACGGTGAACCAAAAAATCGAGCCCCCCATCGGATTGGAACGCATACCGATATCGCCGCCCATGAGCACTACCAGGCTTTTACAAATTGAAAGCCCCAGTCCCGTACCTCCGTATTTACGGGTGGTCGAAACATGGACCTGATAAAAATCTTTAAATAAATGCCGCTGTTTTTCTTCGGGAATACCGATACCCGAATCTTCAACTTCAAACAGTAAAACGGTGCCGTTATTTTGTTGAGACAGGCGAAGCCGGATATATCCCTTGGAAGTAAATTTAACGGCATTTTTTATAAAGTTCAATAAAATCTGCTGTATTCTGACCGGATCCCCTTTTATAAAAGGCGGAATTGTATAATCAAGATCCGTAACAATTTCAAGTCCGCGGTTATGAGCTTCTATACAAATCAAATCCAGCGTTTGCTCGGTTATCCCGATTACATCCATCGGGATTTTTTCAATTTCGATTTTACCCGACTGAATCTTGGAAAAATCCAAAATATTATTTGCAAGCGAAAGTAAAACATCGGCAGCGAATTGAATCTGCCGTATATATTCGGTTTGTTCAGTATCGAGTTTTGTTTGCTGAAAAAGCTCCAAGGTTTCGATAATGGTTTGAATCGGAGTACGAACTTCGTGAATCGTATTCGCTAAAAAAAGTCCCGTATCGGCATAATCAAGTTTCTCTGTAGACATGTTTACACCTTAGTGTTTAACACTTCCAGAACTTTTTGAATAATGGCATCGGGTTTAAGCGGCTTGATAAGATAGGCTTTTGCCCCCAAGCTCAATGCTTGAATAACGGACGTTTTTTGTGCGGCGGACGAGTATACGATAACCGGAGCCGGATATTGTTTGAGCCACAAAGCATTCAATATATCGAAACCGGAAATTCCCGGCATAAAGATATCTAAAATAATCACGTCATAAATCTTTTGGCCTGCGGCGGCTAAAAATTTCGTACCGGAATCAAAGATATCGATTTGACTTTTCAATGAACCGAATGCGGATTCCAGAATTTTTCGGGTAATCGGATCGTCATCGATAATGGCAATCTCCAATCTTTCATTCTTATTTGCATTCATTATCGATGCAACTCCCTCTTCCGAACGGAACCGCATTTCCACTGAAGCTTCCCCGATATCTTCGGTCGCAGTAAGAATATTTCGGCTTATAACATCGCTTATATCATCCCGGGGATTATCGGTAACCAGCTTATTTAAAACCGAGGATAAATTATCAACAACCTCGACACCGCTAAACTCCTCATGTCCGTCTACAAAGTCCCTGACAAACTGATCGGTTGAAAGTATTTTTATATTTTTTCGCTGGATTCGGGGATCAAAGGTAACATTGGTCAAAAGCAAGTGAAGATTGATACCGTCAACAAAACTCAGGCGCAAATCGCTTATCATTAAAATAACTTTAGGGGTAATAACTTTATTAACTTCAATCATTTCATCGATGCGATATTTCAAAAGCGCAAGCTTTTCCCTATTCAGTCCTTGAGCGATTTCGATAAAAATGATGTTTTTATTTAAGTGCATTTCCAATATGGATTGCGTCGTATCGATAGAAAGAGGGGTACGAAGGGTTTGACCTATAAATTCAAAAAATATATCGAATTTAATCGGTTTATTAAAATATTTTATAACGTGATAGCTCGGAAGCTGTGCAACTACTTCACGCGGAGGAAGCGGTCCGCTTAAAATAACGGGAATACTGTTGGCATTCGGATCAGCGCGTTTTTTTTCAAAAAATTCGGTCAAATCCTGAAAATTTTGAGGTACATCTATAATAATAAGATCAGGCAAAAGAGAAACCATCTTAGCAAAGGCATCATACCTGCCGCCCGTCGTCTCAACTTCTATTCTTTCGGAACTAAGCTTTTCTTTAAGAAATTCACGAAATAGAGGCGGCGTATCTATGAGAAGTACTTGTTTCATACCGTATTACAGTATAAGGCAAAAATCCTATTTTTACAAGAGCATCACGCAGTACCGAACAGTCCCCCGTAACACCCCCGATCCGAACAACACAAACGGCGCCCCCTTGTAACGTTCGGAAAAATACTGTATAGTTTTATCGATACGGCGTAGGTTTTAGTCAATCTGCAATGCACGGCTCGACGCCGAACCAAGGAATAGCGATAAAACAAAGCGTCTGCAATGTCGCCGCTTTGTTTTATCCCGGGTTTGCGTTGCACACCCGCATATCGATGGTGCTTTCTCAACCGGTGGTTGCGAAAGCGCTGCCAAAAACTTTTTCGGGAATCTACATTCCCTGCAAAAGTTTTTAATAGGAGTTTATATGAAATTAGACGAGATTAAAAACCCTAAAGCGCGGGCTTGGGTTGATGAATGTATTAAAATGTGCCAGCCCGATGAAGTCTATGTATGCGACGGTTCAAAAGAAGAATACGACCGTTTAATGCAGCTTTCCGTTGATGCGGGATTGGCTATTCCTTTGAAAAAAAAGCCCAACAGCTTTTTATTCCGCTCTCTTCCCTCGGACGTTGCCCGTGTTGAAGCACGTACCTATATTGCCGCCAAAACCGAAGATGCTGCCGGCCCCACCAACCACTGGATTGACCCGAATGAATTAAAGAAAACCATGACCGGCTTATACACCGGCTGTATGAAAGGCCGCACGATGTACATTATTCCCTTTTCGATGGGACCTGTCGGTTCGAATATCGCAAAAAACGGTATTGAATTGACCGATTCGGCCTACGTTGTCTGTAATATGGACATTATGACCCGCGTAGGAACCGCCGTTCTTAAAATCATCAATGAAACCGGAGAATTTATCCCCTGTCTGCACTCGGTAGGAAAACCTCTTGCCTCAGGCGAAAGCGACAACGGCATTTGGCCCTGCGCGGACATGGAACACAAATATATTTCCCACTTCCCCGAAGAACGTCTTATCTGGTCGTACGGTTCGGGTTACGGCGGAAACGCACTGCTGGGCAAAAAATGTTTTGCTTTGCGTATCGCTTCCGTGTTGGGACGCGACGAAGGCTGGCTTGCCGAGCATATGCTCATCCTCAAGCTGACCAATCCCGAAGGCAAGGTTAAATACGTTACCGGCGCCTTCCCCTCCGCCTGCGGAAAGACGAACCTCGCCATGCTTATTCCCACGATTCCCGGCTGGAAAGTCGAAACCGTCGGCGACGATATCGCATGGATGAAATTCGGCGAAGACGGCCGCCTCTATGCCATCAACCCCGAAGCGGGATTTTTCGGTGTTGCGCCGGGTACTTCCGACGAATCGAACAAAAACGCTATGGAATCCTGCAAAGAAAACAGCATATTCACGAACTGCGCCCTTACCGAAGACGGCGACGTATGGTGGGAGCAAATCGGCTATCCGGCAAAAGGCAAGCTTGTTGACTGGAAGGGAAACACCCGCGATGCCTTACCCAAAGACAAAAGCCCCAAAGGTGAAGAATTCGCTCACCCGAACGCACGCTTTACGGCTCCTGCAAAACAGTGTCCCTGTATCGCAAGCGAATGGGAAGACCCCAAAGGCGTGCCGATTTCCGCATTCTTATTCGGCGGACGGCGCCCCTCGACGATTCCCTTGGTTCACCAGGCACGCGATTGGAACCACGGCGTATTCCTCGGCTCTATCGTAGGCTCCGAAGTTACCGCGGCCGTTATTTCCGATCAGGTAGGACAGGTTCGCCGCGACCCCTTCGCCATGCTCCCCTTCTGCGGATACAACATGGGCGACTACTTCCAACACTGGATCAACATCGGCAAAAAATCAAGTGCGGATAAACTTCCCAAGATTTTCTACGTCAACTGGTTCCGCAAAGACGCCGACGGCAACTTTATCTGGCCCGGTTACGGTGAAAACAGCCGCGTTTTGGCATGGGTATTCGACCGCTGCGATGGTAAAGACAACTACATTGATACCGCCATCGGCTATATGCCCAAAGAAAGCGCCATCAACACGAACGGCTTGAACATCTCCGCCGAAGCGATGAAAGAAATCACTTCAGTCGATAAAGAAGGCTGGAAAAAAGAAATTGCCGACATTCGCGCAAACCACTATCCGAAGTTCAAAAACCACCTGCCCAAAGAATTGAACGAACAGCTTGATATTTTGGAAGCCAATTTGCAAAAAATGTAACAAATTTTCCCGTCCCCATTAAGGCGGGAATGTAAACAAAGAGCCGGGTCCGTCAAAAAGCGGTATGCTTTTAGGCGGGTTCGGCTTTTTTATTCGTGCAGCGGGTTTAATCCCCCGACGCTCGCATCGAGGTTGTTGATTGTTTTATTGCGGACTCGGATATTGATGGAACCGGTCATTGACAATTCCGCCGTTTTTACTATACTGATAACACAGTTACCAAAAGGCGGAAAATATGAATACCGGAACTTACGCACAAACACACGAAACGATTCTCAAAAACGGTAAAGAACTTTTTTTGAAAGAAGGTTTTGAGCGTGCCAATTTGCGTGAAATATGCAGGCTTTCCGGCGTTACGACAGGCGGATTTTACCGGCACTTTAAGGATAAGGCCGACCTTTTTTCCGCATTGGTGGAACCCGCAATTCAGGGATTACAAGCACAGTATTCCGCCTCCGAAAAACTGTGCTTCAGCGTACTTGAAGAAGGGTGCATAGATGAAATATGGAAAGTATCGGCTGAAGCTCTTGAAGATTTTGTTTCTTATATTTTTGAGCATCTTGAAGCCTTTAAGCTGATTCTCAGCTGTGCCTCAGGTACAAAATATGCCGAATTTACCGATTGGATGGTAGAGCGGGAAATTAAAGATACCTATAAAACCTACGAACTACTTGAAAAAAAAGGCATTACCGTCCGCCGTCTTCCGCCGAAAGAACTGCATATGCTGACCCATGCATATTTTTCATGCATCTTTGAAACCGTACTGCATAATTTCAAAAAAAAAGACGCTTTGGACTCAATGAAAACCCTTGCCGATTTTTTTTCCGCCGGCTGGAGGAAGGTTTTCGGATTGGGAGATGGGGAGAAGTAGAGGGAGCGGAAAGAGACAATAAAAAACTTATCGGCTTCTTGTTATTTTTATGTGAAAAACGCCCCCATTGTTGATCTTTTACGAAGCAACTGCAAACATTGACTTTGAAAATAACATATCTTTGCAAACTATATTTCTTATATATATTAATTACCATAATTTCATAATAATATGTCCCAAAAATACAGACAAATGTCATAATGTGTGGTATAATATTTAATATTAATGAGATATATTTATATGAAAAAACAAAATATTTTGAATTTAATAAAATACCATACCGAGAGAAATGAAAATGCTTTTAGAAATGAAGCGATAACTATAGCAAGATATTTTGATAGTACTGACGATTGTCAATTAGCCGAATATATTATGGGATTAATGTCGGAATCTAATTTATATGCCCCGCAAAGTAGTGATTTTGAAAGCGAATTTTTAAAACAGATAGATATCAGAGGAATTGAAGTACTAAATTTACCTTCTGAAATATCTGAAGACATAAAGGGAATTATTAATGCAGTTAATCATAATATAGGGATAAATAAATTTCTTTTTGAAGGATGTCCAGGAAGTGGAAAGACTGAAGCCGCTAAAAATGTAGCAAGGTTATTAAATAGAAATCTTTTTATTGTTGATTTTGAAAATTTAATTGATAGTAAATTAGGCCAAACTAATAAAAATATTACAAAACTATTTCATGAAATAAATATGATTCCAAATGCAAATAAAATTGTAATTTTATTTGATGAAATAGATGTAATTGCTCTTGATAGAATTAACACAAATGATGTCAGAGAAATGGGTAGAGTTACATCAACTATTTTAAAGGAATTAGATAGATTAACAGATTTAAATCAAGAGATAGTACTTATTGCAACAACTAATTTATACTCGAGCTTTGATAAAGCACTAAGTAGACGTTTTGATGCAATTATTGATTTTAACAGATATAACAAGGAAGATTTAATTGAAGTTGCAGAGTATTATTTTTCATCGTTCATTAAGAATTTTAAAGGAATTTCAAAAGACACAAGATTGTTAAAAAAAATATTAAAGTTGCCGGAAAAATTACCATATCCGGGAGAACTTAAAAACATAATAAAGACATCATTAGCATTTAGTAATACGGATTCCGATTATTTGAAAAGGTTATACAATAATCTAATTGGTGGATTAGAACAAAAAGATATTAATCGGCTTTATAATGAAGGATTTACCGTTCGAGAGATAGAAAAACTTAAAGGTGAATCAAAAAGTACTGTAGCGAGAAAGTTAAGTAAGGAGGAAAGTGAAAATGAATAATGTGTTAGAACTAAGGGGAAAACGCTTTCTTCAAGCATCTAAAACTGGTGGCGGCGGTGGAGCCTCTATGAATAGTAAAAAAGAAGTATCCAGTGCGCATTTAACTGCTTTAAAATTACAGATAGAGCAAATTAAAGATTTTTGGGAAAAAGAACAAAAACCGTTTGAAGGTGTTATAATCAGTGTTTATTATAATAAGATTGTTGCAAAAAGTAACCGTATAGCAGGACTTTTTAGAGGACCGGAATCTAATACTGCTATCGTAGGTGCAAAATTTAATAAGGAAAAGAATAAACATATTATTACCTATTTTCTTGATATAAATGATTTAGATAAAAGCATTGATTTATTATCTAAAGCGGATGAAATATTAAATCACTACTTTGGAGGCACTATAACAAAGTCTGTATTTGATAACAAAACTGTAATTGATAAACATAAATTCAGAGGGCTTGCTTTAACTATGACTGCATTTAAACAGATAATAGCCGATGTTTCATATATTGACTGTTTTGAAGTAATACAGCCAACAATGGAACTTAAACAAAGTATTATAACCCTTTATGACGTAAAAAAAGAT
>CAUURR010000016.1:0-19460 GCA_963547555.1 uncultured Treponema sp.
AAAGAGCAACTGTCGTTCCCTTGCTTTGCGAACTTTCTATTGTAATACGGTATGGAGGACCGTACGCAAAGAAAATACGTTTTGCAACATAATACAAGCCGAATCCGTTTTTTCCCTCGCAAGTATCATCCATTTCCAAGAGTTTTTGAAGCGGCAGTAATTTATCTTGAGGAATTCCTACTCCGTTATCATATACCGATAATACAAGCATAGGAAGATTGTTCTCCGTTATTTTTTCGACATGGACCTTTATTATACCGTTATCGCGTTTTTGCTTTATACCGTGATAAATTGCATTTTCGACCAAAGGTTGTAAAAGGATTCTCGGAACCAAACAATTATTCAAAAAATCATCCGTTTCTATACTGTACGACAATTTGTCATTATAGCGGATTTGCTGAATATATAAATAACTGCCGATGTGTTTTAATTCTTCTTTTAGGGTGATAAAATCTTTACCCTTGGATAAGCCAGCTCTAAACATATTTGTCAATGCATCGACCAACTTCACAATGTCGAGAGCCCCTTTTTCCCGTGCAAGCCATGATATCGTATCCAGCGTATTATAAAGAAAATGCGGTTTTATTTGTTCCTGCAGTATTTTAATTTCCGCTTCTTTTTTATCCCGTTGTTCTTTATATACTTGTTTAACAAGCCTATCCAGCTGTTCGAGCATATGGTTAAAGCTTCTGCCCAGATTCCCTATTTCATCAGTATATAAGCTTCTAAAACGGACCGTTAAGTTACCCGTTTCCGCTTTTTGCATAAGATTTTGCAGCTTTAATATAGGTCTGGTAATCGTATTTGAAAAAAACAAAGAAACACTGAAAATAAGCAGCAAAATACAAATCATACTGATAATAAGCGTAAGATTTGCCCATGAAAAATTTTTTCTGAATTCTCCGGAAGGGAAAACCCCGACCGTTCTCCAGCCGGTATAATTGCTGTAGACAATATCGATTTGAAACCGTTTATCCCCTATTTTCAGTTCAAGAGGCTTCATTTTTCGGGACGGAGATAATTCGGTTTTCAAAATATTTGCAGGAATACGATATACAATTTTGTTTGCAGGCGAATATATGATATTATCATCCGCGTCTATAACAAATACAAAACCGGTATCACCTATGCTGACACTGTTTATCGAATCTCTGATAATATTATGCCGAATATCTAAAAGTATTACTCCCGCCAAGCTTCCGTCAATGGGGCTGAACACAGCCTTTGCCAGAGAAAAGATATCATCAACGCTATCCTCATAATTCGTAAGAATGTTTCTTCCGGCAGGAGAGCTGACCAACACCGTGTTTCCGCCGGAGCCGATTGCGCTTTGATACCACGACTCGAGTAAAAACGGATCGCGCGAAATACGGCTCATGCCCGTACTTACGGAAGTATCATCGGTAAATGCAAACAAAATCCCTGCAATCTCGGGCGTTGCTTGAATCAGGTTTTGCAATGTTGAAGATAATTTATTTTTGTTGTGGGAAGGATTATTATCTTTACCGACTTCGATAGCAAGATAGCCGGCAATCTTATCCATGGACTGCACATACATATCTATGGAATTGCCGACCTGCGATATAATTTGATGCATAAGCAGAATAGAGGTATGTTTTGTCTGAGAAATCATAACACTACCGCTTATCAGCGCCGCTATCAGAAAGGGCAGTACCGATGTAAGCACATAGGAGCCCATCATCTTTATTTTAAACGGCAAATTGTTTATTTTACGAGACATAATCCGTGTAACATACCCGAGTATGCCGCCTAAGCTTTTTTCCTCTTCATATCGTTTTTATTCAGTATAATACGCTGAAGGATAACAAAGATACAAAGCAGCAGTGCAACGGAAACCTTTGTCCACCATGCATTCAGATTCAAAAGCGTAACAATGGTTTGTATGGTACCTTGTATAAGCACACCAAAGGCCGTTCCGATGATACTGCCTGTTCCTCCTGATAAAAGGGTGCCGCCGATAACTGCAGAAGATATTGCATCCATTTCCAATCCCATATTTTGAAGAGCATAACCGGCAAGCGTATAAAAACTGAATAACACTCCTCCCAAAGATGCACAAAAGCCGCTTATTCCGTAAACCAGTATTTTGGTTCTTGTAACCGGAAGCCCCATAAGGCGGGCACTCTGTTCATTTCCTCCAACCGCATACACGGTTCTTCCGAACCGGGTATATTTTAATACAATATAAGCCGCAATGACTACAGCAATCGCAATAAAAACATAATAATAAATATTGATACGCCCTATCGTTTTTACCGATCCGAAGGCAATCTTTGCCTGAGCAACAGCGGTATATATCGGATTCGTAATCGCAATAGACTCCTTGCTTACAACGGCACACATACCGCGCAAAAAGAACAGCCCCGCCAAGGTCACGATAAAAGATTGCAACTTGAATTTTTCTATAAGCATTCCCTGCAGACAGCCGAATCCGAAACCGATACCCAAAAGCAGCAACATTACCAAAACCGGCGGGACACCAATTTTCAGTAAATAAGCTGAAAAAACTCCCGTAAAAGCCAAAACGGAGGCAACTGAAATATCTATATTCCCCGTTAAAAGAACAAAGGTAATCCCGACTGCAACAACAATCAAATAAGCGTTATCGTTAAATAAATTAAAAAAAACCGGAATGATTTTAAATCGGTTTGACTTTGCAGGTCCTATAACCCAAACCGCCAAAAAAAGCAAAAAGAACAAAGATACGGTTATAACCAAAGACGGATTTTTTATTTTTTTAAAAAAGGATTTCATACAGAACCTCTCTTGATTTTTCCAAATGAACTTTTAAATACGGGAGATTGAGTAAGGCAGATAATTATAACTATTAAAGCCTTTACCACTTGAGTTATTTCGGGTCGAATGCCGAATGATAAAATCGAAGTAGTGATACTTTGAATAATCAAAGCTCCGATCAGACTGGCAATAAAAGAAAATCGACCGCCGGAAAGAGAGGTTCCGCCGATCGCAACAGCCAGAATTGCATCCAACTCTATTAATAATCCCGCATTGTTACTGTCCGCACCTTTTATTCCCGCGCTGTCTATCAGGCCGGCAACGGCAGCCAAAAATCCGGATAAGGAATAAATAATTATTTTAATACGTGATGCATTGATTCCCGCAAAACGGCTTGCAGCGGCATTGCATCCGACACTCTCCACATATAACCCGAAAGCGGTTTTTCTGATTGAAAAAATAACAATAAAGGCTAAAAAAAAGGCAAGGTACAGCGGAAACGGAATTCCGAAAATATAACCGCCGTTAATAAAATAATAAGAAGGATTATTAATTGTTACAATACGTCCGTCAGAAATAAGCTGCGCAATTCCGCGGCCGGCAACCATTAAAATCATAGTAGCCACAATAGGCTGCATTTGAATTTTTGAAATTAAAAATCCGTTCCATAATCCGCACAACGTTCCCGCACAGAGGGCACAGATAATCGCAAGGGCCGTGTTCCCCTGAAAAAAAGGAAATAATGAACCTTCAATTACGGTACAGGCAACGGCACCGGCGATAGCCATAACGGATCCTACGGAAATATCGGTTCCTCCTGTTGCCAAAGCCATAGTCATCCCGAGGGCCAGAATCATCAACTTGCTTCCGTTTCTGAAAATATCGACAAGCCGACCGTATAAATGTCCGTCGACGATTTCTATACGGAAGAATTCTCCTTTGGACAGAAGGGCATTAATCAAAAAAATACATAATAAAACCGCTAAGGTACGGAAAACCTGCATCGATGCAATTTTTTTTAATTTATTCATTTTTCTCTCCCGCCAAATATTTCATAACGGCCGCTTCCGATATGTCTTTACCGGTTAATTCCGCAGTTTGTTTTTTATCACGCAAGACAATCATACGGTTACAGCAATTTAACATCTCATCGAGTTCCGAAGACACAAAGACCGTTGCCATTCCTTCCGCTGCCAATTCGACAACTATTTTTTGAATTTCAGCCTTGGTGCGGATATCAATACCTCTGGTCGGCTCATCGAGCATAAACAAAAACGGATCGGTCGCAAGCCAACGCGCCAAAACAACTTTTTGCTTATTGCCTCCTGAAAGATTTTTTACCAATTGATTTGCCGACGGGGTTTTTATGGCGAGTTTTTGAATATACATATCCGCAAGACGGCCTGCCTCAGCCCTGCTGACGGCCTTAAGCACCCCGCGCTTTGTTTGCAGCGCCAAGATGATATTTTCACGAATAGTCAGTTCCCCTATTACACCCTCGGCATTGCGGTCTTCGGGACATAAGGCAATCCCGTTCATAATCGCGGCTTTTTCATTGTTAATAACAACTTCGTTACCTTTGATTTCACAGCTTCCGGATAAGGCCGGCTCGGAGCCGAAAATCATTCTCAGTATTTCACTGCGGCCGGACCCGAGTAAACCGCTGAACCCGAGAATATCCCCTCTATGCATATCCAGCGAAATATTATGAATAAATTCGGAAGATGCATCCTGTAAACGGAATACCTGTTCTTTATTATCTTCCGCATTCCGAAGCTCAGGCGGTGAAACATGAAAATTATAATATTCTCTTCCGACCATCTTTGTAATCAATTCCGGCTTCGGTAAATCCCGGACCGGGTAAGTACCGATATACGAACCGTTACGTAAAACGGTAATCGTATCGCTTATTTCATACACTTGATCAAGAAAATGTGTTACAAAAACAATTCCGATATTTTTTTCTTTGAGCATCCGTACTATTTTGAACAGTTCTTTAACCTCAACCCTGCTCAAACTTGAAGTGGGTTCATCAAGTATTAAGACCTTTGCGGATATGTCTACCGCACGGGCAATAGCGACCATCTGCTGTACTGCAACCGAATAACTGTCCAGTGATTTTGTAACATCTATATTCAAATTAAAATCCCGCAGTAAGAGTGCGGCTTTTTTATTTATTTCTTTCCAGTTTATAAAACCGTTCTTTAAAATCTCGCGGCCTATATATATGTTTTCCGCGACGCTTAAATTCGGACATAAATTGATTTCCTGATATACGGTGCTTATGCCTATAGCCTGCGCTTCATAGGTACTCTGAGGATTTATTTCTTTTCCTTCAAAAAAAACGCTTCCCCCGTCTTTTTTTTCAACACCGGTTAAAACTTTAATTAATGTGGACTTTCCGGCACCATTTTCTCCGAGCAGGGCATGAACTTCACCTGCACAAAGTGTAAACCGAACATCGTCAAGAGCTCTTACTCCGGGAAAGTACTTGGAAATATGTTCCATTCTGACAAGAATCCGACCGCTTGCCATCTATACCGCTCCTTCGCTTAATTAATACATAAGCAC
The DNA here is from genome assembly GCA_963547555.1 of uncultured Treponema sp. Lineage (GTDB taxonomy): Bacteria > Spirochaetota > Spirochaetia > Treponematales > Treponemataceae > Treponema_C. Next base: position 5,329 of record CAUURR010000016.1, read on the forward strand.
GGGGCTGCCTAAAAAAATAAGGCTGCTGTCCGAAAATCCGGTTTTCGGACAGCTCCCGTGCTTAACCGATTTTTATCAGTATTGGCGTGATCCGATATCTTTAGCAGCGGTTTCACGGCGGAAAACACCTTCTTCGGATTTAATCCATTTCGGCAGTTTTTCACCCGCTTTTAATCTCTTTGCCGCATCAAAGAACTGCGGTCCGAGCAAGGGATTACATTCGACCGTTACATTGGCTTCTCCCGCAACCATGGCCTCAAAAACACCTTTTACGCCGTCAACGGATACGGTTTTGATTTCGGAACCGGTTTTTTTTCCGGCTTCTTTGATAGCTTCAATAGCACCTAAAACCATGTCATCGTTATCGGCGTACACACCGTCGATTTTGCTGTATGATTTAAGGAAGGATTCCATAACTTCCTTACCTTTTGCACGGGTAAAATCACCGCTTTGACGGGCAATAATCTTAATATTGGGGTGTTTTGCCATTTCATCCAAAAAGCCCTTTTGACGATCGATAGCGGCGGAAGCTCCTACCGTACCTTCAAGCATAACAACATTTCCGTTATCGCCGAGTAAACGTGCCATTTCTTTAGCAGCCTTCATGCCCTCATCGATAAAGTCCGAACCGATAAATGTTGCATATAAATCATCCGATACCTTTGCCATTCGGTCAACAAAGATTACGGGAATACCGGCATCTTTTGCTTCTTTAAGAACCGTTTCCCAGCCGGTTTCCACAACCGGAGCAAGTCCGATAACGTCCACACCCATTTGAATAAACGAGCGTACGGCCTTTATCTGATTTTCCTGCTTTTGCTGAGCATCCGCAAAGTGAAGCTGGATGGTGTCCAAATTCTGACCCGCATAAAACATAATGGAATTGGTTTCGGCTCCGCGCCATCCGGACTCCTGACCGATTTGGGCAAAACCTACAATCAATTTACCCGATGAAGCATCCTTTTTACCGCCTGCAAAAGCAAAACCGGTAAGTAAAGATACAGCCATCAATACAACCGTTAATTTTTTCATAAAAACTCCTTTACCGTCCGATTGGGACAATTAGTATACGCTGAATACAGCTTGATTGTAAAAGTATAAGCGCGATCGGAAGAATTGTCTTTTCAAAAAAAGAACAAAATTTTTCAATTTTTTAACACCGCGCGGTTCCAAAACTCGGCATCCGTAAAAACAGGTTCCGCTTGAGGATTTTTATCGGTATTTTCCGTAAACACGATTTCGTCGGTGATAACAGGGAATGTTCTTCCCCGTCCCGTTGCGGTTTTCGGTTCTTTAGGGTATACTTTGCCTATGTTCCGTATTTTTGTTGAAAGAAAAAAAGGCTTTCAAAACGAAGCCGAAAACATTTTGCACGATATTACCGGTTTTTTGGGTATCGGCGGCGTAAAATCCTTACGTTTTATAAACCGCTACGATGTCGAAAATGTTGAGCCCGCCCTTATACAAAAGGCTGTCCGCGGCATTTTTTCGGAGCCGCAAAGCGATGTGCTTTATTTTGACGAATTACCCCTTGCCGAAGACGAAACGCTTATCGCATGGGAATATCTTCCCGGTCAATACGACCAAAGGGCGGACTCTGCGGAACAATGCCTTTCGCTGTTAACCGATGCCAAGCCTGCGGTGCGCTGTGCAAAGCTTATAGCCGTTTCGGGAAAGCTTTTCGATGAAGATGTACGGCGCATAAAAAAACATCTTATAAATCCGGTCGATTCGCGCGAAGCTTCCGCAGAGCTGCCGAAAACACTGCAAACCGCCGTAAAAGAGCCTGCCGATATAAGCCGCATTGCAGGCTTTATAAAAATGGACAAGGATGAATTGGCGGCTTTACACGCTTCCATGTCGCTTGCAATGGACAATGCCGACCTTCTTTGTGTGCAGGACTATTTTAAGAAAACGGGCCGGGATCCGTCGGAAACGGAAATCCGCGTACTCGACACCTATTGGTCGGATCACTGCCGCCATACGACTTTTAACACGGTTTTGGATTCAATCGAAATCGAAGACGGAGATTTTTCCCGGTCTATTCGGGAATCCCTTGCCTCATACCGGGCAATGCGCAAAGAAGTCTATGCGGAAAAAACAAAAGACGAAAGCTTGATGGATATGGCCTGCATAGGAGCAAAGTATTTAAAAAAGCAGGGTATGCTCGGCGATCTGGAAGAATCAAAAGAAATCAATGCGTGTTCGGTCTATATTGATGTAAACAAAAAGTCCTTAAAAGACGGAACTAAAGAAAATGCCGAAAAACAAAAAAGCGAAAAATGGCTTTTAATGTTTAAAAACGAAACGCACAATCACCCCACCGAAATAGAACCTTTCGGAGGAGCGGCGACCTGTATCGGAGGTGCTATCCGCGATCCCCTGTCGGGACGTTCCTGGGTATACCAATCGCTTCGCGTTACGGGGGCAGCAGATCCGCGCACCGGTGCGGCCGACACCCGAAAAGGCAAGCTCCCGCAGTTAAAGATTACGCGTGAAGCCGCAGCGGGGTTCAGTTCTTACGGAAATCAAATAGGCCTTGCAACAGGTCAGGTTGCCGAAATATATCATCCGGGTTTTGAAGCAAAGCGCATGGAACTCGGAGCGGTCATCGCCGCCGCCCCCGCAACTTCCGTAAAACGCGAAGAACCGGAAGCGGGCGACTGCGTTATTCTGGTCGGAGGCGGTACGGGACGCGACGGCATCGGAGGGGCAACCGGTTCTTCAAAGGTGCACACCGAATCCTCGGTTACACAGGCCGCGGCGGAAGTACAAAAAGGAAACGCCGTCGAAGAGCGTAAAATCCAGCGTTTGTTCCGCAATCCCGAAGTAAGCACCCTCATACGGCGGTGTAACGATTTCGGAGCGGGAGGCGTCGCCGTTGCAGTCGGAGAGCTTGCAGACGGCTTGGACATCGACTTGGACGCGGTTCCTAAAAAATACGAAGGTTTAAACGGAACGGAACTTGCCGTTTCGGAATCTCAGGAGCGTATGGCGGTTGTCGTCCGCGAAAAAGATGCGGAAAGATTCATCCGCTTTGCCGCAGCGGAAAACCTGCATGCGGCGGTTATAGCAAAAATAACCGATAAAAGGCGTTTAACCATGAAATGGAGGGGCGATACTATCGTGGATTTGGAGCGCTCCTTTTTGGATACGGCCGGTGCCCGCAAAAGCACCCGCTTAAAAATCACATCGCCGCAAAAAGCGGAAAGCCCGCTTTTATTCCCCCTCGACACGGTGCGGGTTCACACGGAAAAAGGAACGGAATTAAAGCAGGCATGGCTTTCAAACTTGAGTGATTTGGCAGTATGCTCGCGGCGCGGTTTAAGCGAACGCTTTGACGGAACGGTCGGCGCTTCAACCGTCTTATTCCCGATGGGCGGACGCTATCAGGCAACCCCCGAAGCCGGCTGTGCGGCAAAGATTCCCGTCCTTCCGCCCGAAGAAACCGATACGGCAAGTCTTATGGCCTTCGGTTACGATCCGCACATTTTAAGCTGGAGTCCCTGGCACGGAGCCCAATATGCGGTTTTGCACTCTTTGGCAGCCGTTGCCGCGATGGGAGGAGAACCCGAAAAATGCCGATTGAGTTTTCAGGAATATTTTGAGTCCGCCGTTTCTCCCGAATCATGGGGAAAGCCCGCCGCCGCCCTTTTGGGCGCATTGGAAGCGCAAAAAGCTATGGGAACGCCGGCTATAGGCGGTAAGGATTCCATGTCGGGAAGCTTTCAGGATATTCACGTTCCGCCGACTCTTGTATCCTTTGCAGTCGGTATTACCGATGTTTCGCGTATACGCGGCGGCTCTTTTACGCAGCCCGGAAGCTTTGTCTACCTTTTAAAAACGCGGATAAAAGACGACCTTTCTCCCGACTTTGAAAGTTTTAAACAAAACTGCCGCTTTTTGAATATATTGTATGCGGATAATTCCGCCGCCGGCGGAACAACTTCGGCACAAGCTGCCGATAACGGAGTGAGGGCGGCCTACCCCGTACAGGCGGGAGGTATAGCCGAAGCCGTAAGTAAAATGGCGTTCGGTAACCGCATCGGCTTTGATTTCGACAAAGACTTTTGTGCAACTATAAATGAAACCGATTTATTTTTGCCCCTCTACGGTTCAATCATTATCGAAAGTCCTGCCGACCCCGCTGCGATTGAACAAAGTGCAAAAAAAAGCGGCTGTGAAGTTCCCGTCTTTTTGGGAAAAACCTGCAAAGAGCGGGGCATTTCGGTACAACAGCACGAACAAAGCTTACATATCGGCATCGAAGAAATGCTTAACGCATGGGAAAGTCCCCTTTCGGAAGTTTTTGCTCCTCTTTCAAACAAGGATGCAAAAAAAGCGGTTTTAAATGGCGAAGAGCATATACCCGACTTTGCCCTTACAACCTATAAGGGGCCCTGCCTTCGCGCCCGATGTTCACAGCCCCTGCCGTCAGCCGCAGGACAAAGCGCAAAGCCCCTCGTACTGCTTCCCGTTTTTCCCGGCACAAACTGCGAATACGATATGCAAAAAGCCTTTGATCTTGCAGGCGCACAAACCGAAATCTTTGTATTAAAAAATAAAACGCCGCAAGATTTACACGCATCGCTTTTGGATTTGGAAAAGGCCTTAAAACGCTGCAATATCTTAGCCTTTTCGGGCGGTTTTTCGGCGGGAGACGAGCCGGACGGTTCGGGTAAATTTATTGCGAATATTTTGCGCCAAAGCCGTATTACCGATGCCGTGGCGAATTTACTCGAAAACAAAGACGGTCTTATACTCGGTATTTGTAACGGCTTTCAAGCCCTGATTAAAACGGGTCTTTTACCCTACGGAAAGATTCTCGAACCCTGCGAAAATTACCCGACCCTCAGTTTTAATACGATAGGCCGGCATATATCGAGAATGTGTACGACAAAAACCGCCTCATATATGTCGCCGTGGGCACAGGATCCGGGGATTTTATCGGGAGAACTGCACACGATTCCGATTTCGCACGGAGAAGGACGCTTGCTTATCCGTACCGAAGAAGCTGCCGAATTATTCAAAAACGGGCAGGTATTTACTCAATACGCCGACGAAAACGGAATGCCGGCAATCCTCGAGCCGGATAATCCGAACGGTTCGGCCTTTGCAATCGAAGGAATCACAAGCCCCGACGGCCGCATATTGGGTAAAATGGCGCATAATGAGCGCTGTCTTTTTGCTAAAGCGTCCGGTCTTTTAAAAAATACGGGCGGAAATAAAGAGCAAAATATCTTTGCCGCGGGAGTGCGTTATTTTAGATAAAAAAATCGGGAAAAATCGTATGAAAAAATCGCCGCCGGTATCGTCAGTAAAAGTTCCGTTTTTAAGCTTCGCTTTGTTGACCCTTTGCATTTTTGCGGGCTGTACAACACCGGAAAGCCGCTGGGAAACCGATTTTGATACGGCCCTTGCAAAAGCGCAAATGCGGCATAAAAATATATTTTTGCTTTTTACGGGAACGGCTTGGGACGGTATCAGCGAAGATTTGCTTTTTTCGATTTTTAATACGCAGGAATTTAAAAAAGGAGCCGGAAAAAATTACGTTTTACTGCATATAGACGTTCCCGATATTCCGACAGCCCTTGACCGCGAAAAAGCGGCGGAAACATTCCGTCTTGCCGTCAATATGGGAGTGCGGGCAGCTCCTACCGCTTTATTGGTAACCGAAACCGGCAGGCCCTTTGCCTTTTTACCCATAACAACGGAAACAAAAACAGTGAAAAACGTACTCGATTTAATCAAAGCCGAACGCCCGCGCGAAAAAAAGATAAACCGCTTATACGGCAAAATACAAAAAACGCAAGGAAGTAAAAAGGCCGAGTATATCGATGCCTTCATAGAAACCATCCCGGAACGCTTTCATATAACTTTAAACGATTTATTTATACGGATAATTGAAACCGACCCCGAAAACAAAAGCGGTCTTTTGGGAAAATACAAACTCCGCATAGCATCTGAAAATGCCGCACGAGCCTTTCACGCCGGTACCTTGGACAATGAATTAAATGAACTCCTTATCCTTATCAACGAAAAAAACTTGCTTTCGCCAAGCCAAATTCAGGACGCCTATTATCAGCTGGCATATTTTGCCGTTAACAGCGGAAAAATATCGCAGGACGAAGCGGTAACTTATTTACGCCAAGCCTACAATGCCGTTCCCGACAGCGCCGCAGCAACCCATATACTGGATATAATAGAATCCCTTGCAGGAGATCGTTTGCCTGCGGGAAACGCTTCCTTTACGGGCAGTCTTCCCCCGAATGAGGCGGATTCCGCTCCGGCGGTCAAGGATTAAGAAAACGATGAATACGGCAGTTTTAATTGCGGGCGTTTTTTTATTGATTTTTTTTTCGATGATGTTTTCCGCCGCGGAAACGGCTTTTTTTTCCGTAAATAAGCTGCGTTTACGCTTTTTACGCGATAAAAAACACTTAGGTGCTGTTAAAGCCGGAAAACTCTTGGATGACAAGCCCCGCCTTTTAAACACGGTTTTAGTCGGCAACAATATAGTCAACATAGGTCTTTCGGTTATGCTGACCGCCGTTTCTCTTAAACTTTTTACGGGGCACACAAAGTCTTTAAGCGTAAGCGCCGCCTCGCTTACCGCCACCGTCCTTTTATTGATTTTCGGCGAGATAATTCCCAAAACCGCTGCAGCCCGCTACCCCGAACGAATCGCCTTTAAGCTTGCATCTTTTATCGCTTTTTTTTCGTATATTTTCAATCCCCTTGTCCGTTTTTTTACCCTTGTATCGGCGGCGGTTATAAAGCTTTTGGGAATTAAAACGAATGCCGATTCCGTATCCTTTACCGAAGAAGAAATCAAAACCTTTATAGAAGTGGGTGGAGAAGAAGGCCTTATTCACTCGGCAGGCGAACAAATGATGCACCGCGTCTTTACCTTTACCGACCTTGAAGCCCGCGATATTATGGTGCCCCGTACCGAAATAATCAGCATTGCGCAAAACGCCGGTTACACAGAAGTGCTTGAACTTTCGCAAAAATCCCGCCTTTCGCGTTTTCCCGTTTTAGGTAAAGACATCGACGATATACGGGGCGTTTTATATGTAAAAGACGTACTTCTGTATTCGGGCGATAGCGCATCTTTTTCCGTGAAAAAAATCATGCGGCCCCCTCTTTTTATTTTGGAAACAAAAAACATGACGGCCGTTCAGCAGATTTTATACGAAAAAAATCAAACCATAGCGATTGTTCTTGACGAGTATTCGGGAACGGCAGGCCTTTTAACAAAAGAAGACATAGCCGAAGAGATTTTCGGAACGATAAACGATGAATATTATTTTCCCGAATCGCAGGACACCGTTTTTATAAATGAAAAAGAAGCCCTTGTAAGCGGAAAAACCCGCCTCATCGATTTATCCGCACGGCTGGGAATCAATTTAAAATCCGACTACCATGAAACGATTGCAGGCTTTATTATGGAAAAACTCGACCGCCTGCCCGTATCGGGCGATTCGATTGTGTTTGAAGGCCGCCGCTTTACCGTTACCTCTTTAGCCGGAATGAGAATCCGCCAAGTTCATATACAAACCGAAGAACCGCCCCATACGGAGAAAAAACGATGACGATTTTCGCGATGAGCATCCTTTTAATTTTATTGATTGCCGCGTCCGCCGTTTTTTCGTCCTCGGAAACGGCCCTTTTGTCCCTCTCTCATATCCGATTGCGCCAAATGCTTAAAAGGAAGGAACCCAAGGCCGATTCGCTTGCCGCCTTAAAAAAAGAACTGCCTGCGGTTTTGACGGCAATCCTTATCGGCAACAATTTTGTCAATTCTTTAGCATCTTCCCTGGCGGCAGCCTTAGCCGTAAGCCTTATGGGAAGCGGCGGAAACGCAGCCGCAGCCGCGGTTATGACCTTTATCATCATCGTTTTCGGGGAAATCATTCCCAAAACGACAGCCGCTTCCAAAAGTGCCGAAACCGCAGCCCATTTTGCGGATTTTTTATGCGTTCTCCGCAAGTTTTTTTCGCCGCTCATTGCAGTCTTTTTAAAGACTGCCGCCGCTTTTACCTTTTTATTAAACAAAATATGGGACTCCGATTCAAGACAAATAACCGAAGACGAATTAAAAACCCTCTTCGATGTGGGAAGCATGGAAGGAACCTTACAAAGCGGCGAAAAAGAAATGCTGCACCGTATCTTTGAATTTACGGACCTGCGTTTGCGCGATATTTTACGTCCCCGTGCCCTTATAAAAACCGTGAACGTGTCGGCTTCTTATGAGGAAACGGTACGTGCGGTTGCCGAATCGGGTTATTCGCGCCTTCCCGTTTGCGGCGAATCTTTCGATGACATTCAGGGTTTAATCCATTTTAAAGATATTTTGTTTTATGCGGGAAGCAAAGAATCCTTTTCTCTTCGCGATATTATGCACAGAGTTCTTTTTGTACCCGATGCGCAAACGGCCCTGTCGCTTTTACACATATTTAAAACCGAAAAACAAAACTTTGCCGTTGTGGTTGACGAACACGGAAGCAACCGCGGTATCGTTACAATGGACGATATACTTAAAGCCGTATTCGGGCGCATTACCGACGAGTACAACAGCCGCGATAAGGCCGCCGAAGAACGCATTACCCTTGTCAGTCCCTCCGAATTCATTATTCCCGGCGACATACTTTTAACGGATATAAACAATATTTTCGGCTTAAACCTTGTATCTCAGGAATTCGATACGATAGGCGGCAAACTTTTGGAAGAATTCGGCTATTTGCCCGAAACCTCGGAGCGCATCAAAATCGGTTCGGTTTTATTTACCGTAGAAGAGCAAAGCCGCCGCCGCATTCAGCGCATCCGTATGCAGTACGCCAAGGATACACCGAAAGAGAGGTAAGAAGTACCGGAAGCGAAATCTTTATCATAGGCAAAGGGAACATTACTACCGCCGCGGCGATATGTTTTTCCGTTCAGCTCGGGAAGGTATAAAGCCTTTAAGCGAAGTTCAAAAGTGTGGCAAAGCGGCGGAAGTTCGCCGGTATGCCGTATCGGCGGCACTTCGGTTTTTTGTTCCGCACCTGCCTGACTGCCCTTTCCTACAACATTAAAACGGAACAAAAGCTCTCCTTTTACGCCCGCAAAGCCGTACATACGGTCTAAAAACTCTTTATCGATTGTAGGCTTTAAGGAAACACCCGTTGAAAAGTTATACGGGTAATGAGTATCCAAGGCTTGGGCAAAGGTTACCGGAGCAAAGGAGATAAAGAGCACCGTTTCAAAAATCGTGTGCGGCTTCCATTCTGCAAAACCCGTAATCCATGGCAGATACAGTTCCTGTTTATAAGCGATGACATCGCCCGAAAGCTTTTTTTTATGGGAAGCCGGCAGTACGATTTTCCCGTCATATCCGGTCATCTCGGTTTTTATATATTCAAAGCCCGCCCCCGCTCCGACGGAAAACGTCTTCGGCTCCCATATACGGTAAGCCAATGCCGCCCCTATATCAAAATGAGAATCAAGACGTACCGGATGCTGCGAAAGATTCGTCAAAATACCGGGGGCGCCCAGCCAATCCCTGTCTTTCATAGAGGCGGTATGAAAAACGGGAACGGCCGCCGCCGTATCGAGAAAAATACGCCAGCGTTTTATATCGCAGTTCAAATTGACGCCTATTTTCCACATGAGGAGTTTATCCCAATCGAGGCGGCTCATCAAAATCTTTTTGTTTTCCGGATTTTTTTTATAGACAAACTCGCCTATTGTTGTGTAAGACGCCGAATTTGCAATCGAAATATCCAGGGCCGAAAACCATGGATTAAGAAGAGACACGGAAGTTTTTTTTTCGGGAGCTTTTTTATCGGAATTTTTATTTCCTTCCCCATTTTTTGTATCGGAACTTTGCGCCCATACCAAAGAAGCACAGCACAGATTCAGAAACAGTATAAAGGCAAAAAGACGGATAGGCTTAACTTTCATATTGCGCGAGCGGATCAATTTTATATAATTTGGCAAGCTGTTTCCGCACCGCATCCAAATCTTTGGGGTAAGGAGCAAAAAAACTTAAAGTTTCGTTTGTTGCAGGATGAGCGAATTCCAAACGGAGGGCATGGAGAGCCAAGCGCGACAAAAGGGGGCGCTCTTCAAAGGGATCTCCTCGCCATGAGCGTTTTATTTCGGATAAGAGCACGGGCTTTTGATTTCCGCCGTACAAGGGGTCGCAGACAATCTGCAAACCGTTTTCAGCCAAGTGAACCCGTATTTGATGCGTTCTTCCCGTTATGGGACGAGCTTCTATCCACGAAAAGGGACCGCATTTCCCCAAACAGATAAAATCGGTAAAAGAGGGCTTGCCCGATTTACGGTTTACGACCGTGCGGTGCCTTGCATCGCCGTCGGGCAAAAGAGGTAAATCCGTGTCCAGATTTTCCCACAACGGATGACCGTATACAAGGGCGTGATAGGTTTTATGCACCTCCCGCTTTTCAAAAGCGGCACTCAAAGCCTTTTGGGCGTCCTCGGTACGCGCATAAAGAACCAAACCCGATGTATCTTTATCTATACGGTGCACCGCATAGAGTTTTCCAAGCTCCCGTTCGGCAAGAATATCGAGACGCGGCGCATCGGGATCGTAGCGGTCGGCGGCAACCGCCAAACCCGGCCGTTTATTCAAAACAACAAGCGAAGAATCTTCGTAAATGAGAGTAAAATCATGGTGCGCCTTCATATAAAAAACTATACACGGAAAAAGCCGCTTGCACAAGGGGCGGGAAAATCACTCCCTAACATTCCGCCCCGAAAGCTGAGCAAGCCGCTTAAGCCAGGCGGCTTTTTCGTTTCCGAGAGGAGTTCCGGCCGCAGACGAATACCCGTCGGCATCGGAAGTTCCCGCTGCATCCGAAAGTGTTGCCGAACCGAGCAGGGAATCGTCCATGCGCCATGCCCAGTTTGAACCTCCGCAAGTGGACGGCGTATTCATACGCATCTCCGAGCCGAACGAAAACAAATCCTGCAGGGGAATAACGGCAAAGGCGGCATTTGAAAAAAAAGCCGCGCTTATAAGGGCGCTGCACAGCTGATGATTTTGCAGATTTACATCGTTGATACAGCGGCTTAAATATTCGCTTACAAAGCGGCGTTCTTCGTCCCTGCAATTATTCAGCCAGCCCTGCGTAGTGTCGTTGTCGTGGGTTCCCGTGTACACAACGCAGTTTTTATCGTACATATGCGGCAAAAAGGCGTTTGTACAACCCTTGCCGCCGGCTTCCTGCATATCGAAGGCAAACTGCAGCACCTTCATTCCGGGAAAATTAAAGTCGTCCAAAAGCCTGCGCACGCCGTCGGTAATAACGCCCAAATCCTCGGCAATGAGGGCGGCGTTTCCCAGCTTTTTTTGCACCGTATTGAATAAATCGGCACCCGGCCCTTTTATCCATTTTCCGTTTACCGCCGTTTTTTCCCCGTAGGGAACCGCCCAGTACGCTTCAAAGCCGCGGAAATGGTCAATGCGCACATAGTCGGTCATCTTAAGAGAATGGCCGATGCGTTCAATCCACCAGCGGTAATCTTCCGCCTTCATCGCCTTCCAATCATAGAGGGGATTGCCCCAAAGCTGACCGGTTTCGCTGAAATAATCGGGAGGAACGCCTGCAACCGCCTTGGGCAGAGCCTTTTTGTTCAGCTGAAACAAATGCTGATTTGCCCACACATCCGCCGAATCGAGGGCGACAAAAATGGGAATATCGCCGATAATCGAAATCCCCTTGGCATTCGCATAGTCTTTGAGCTTTTTCCACTGATAAAAAAAGAAAAACTGCACGGCTTTTTGAATTTCAATATCGTCTTTATGCGCTTTTTGCCAATCGGCCAAGGCTTTTTCTTCGCGCAAAGCAAGAGTGGTCGGCCAATAATTATTCCACAATTTACCGAACAACCCCTCTTTTTGCGCTTGAGCATCGTAAAACTCTTTTATACTCATAAAAAGCGCATAGTCATCAAGCCAAAACCGCTGCTCTTTTTTGAATGCCGTGTACGCTTTCGCAGACTCTCCCTGTACCCGGCTTAAAAAGTTTTGCGCTGCCTTTTTTAAAAGCGGAATCTTCCAATACACAACCGAGCCGAAATCGACATTGCCCTCGCACGAAATATAATCGGGAGGCGCGGCTTCTTCTTCGGTTAAAAAGCCCTGCTCAATAAGGCTGTCCGTATCGATGAGAAGCGGGTTCCCGGCAAAGGTTGAAAAAGACGCATAGGGCGAGTCCCCGTAACCGGTCGGACCGAGCGGTAAAATCTGCCACAAAGACTGCCCCGAGCGTTCAAGCCAATCGGCAAAAAGAAAAGCCTGAGCTCCCAAGGTTCCGATACCGGGACTTCCGGGTAAAGAAGTAGGATGCAGTAATACTCCGCTTGCACGCTTTAAAATCATAATCTTTCCTTAAAGTAAACTTACCGTTATCATACTTGAGGCTTGTTTTTTGGGCAAGGGGGAGTTAAGCGAATTGAGGAATCTGCAGTAATTAAGTGTCTGTTTGGAGATGAGGGGACTTGAACCCCTTACCTATTGCATGCCATGCAATCGCTCTAGCCAGATGAGCTACACCCCCATATATAAAAAAGAGTATACCAAAAAACGGCGGGTTCTGTCAAGCACCCGGACTGCCCTGTCTCAAAAGCCCCGGCAGACACGCAGTCCGCGAGGTGACGAAACGTTCGACTTTCCCGTCACCCTTTTACTCAGTAAAGGCTTTACTCAGTAAAGGTTTTCACTCGGTGAAAGTTTCACTCCGTGAAATAACCGATTGAGCGGATTTTTTTGCTGCGGTATTTTACGAGAACCGCCGGATCGCGCTTGCTTAAATCGGCAATATCCTTTAATAACTGCATACGCACGGCTTCCGCGGTTTTAAGCGGATCGGTGTGAGCGCCGTCTTCCGGTTCGTTTATAACGCCGTTTATCATTTTTAAGCCCAACACTTCGCGGCTCGTGATTTTCAGCATAACGGCGGCATCTTTTGCACGGCTTGAATCGCGCAGCAAAATGGAAGCGCAGCCTTCGGGCGATATAACCGAAAAGATGGCATTTTCGAGCATATAGATTTTATCGCCGACGCCGATTCCCAAGGCTCCGCCGGAGCCGCCTTCTCCGATGATAAAGCAGATAATAGGCGTTTTTAGCCGGCTGAATTCCCTCAAGTTGACGGCAATCGCTTCACCTATACCGCGCTCTTCCGCACCCAAGCCCGGATAGGCGCCTTGAGTATCGATAAAGGTTACGATGGGGCGGTGAAACTTTTCGGCCTGTTTTGCAAGGCGCAGGGCTTTGCGGTAGCCTTCGGGATTTGCCATACCGCCGTTTCGGTCTATGGTTTCACGCAAATTGCGTCCCTTTTGATTTCCGATAACGGTTACCGCCTGCCCTTCTATAAAACCTATGCCGCCGACAAGGGCCGGGTCGTCACCGAAATAGCGGTCGCCATGGAGTTCGGTAAAATCGTCAAAAATCATATCAATATAATCGAGCGCGCGCGGCCGGTCGCTGTGGCGGGCAAGTTCGACGCGTTCCCAGGTGCGCGAAAGAGAACAACAGCTTTGCAATTTTGCCGTTATTTTTCCCAGTTCTTCACTTATATCCAAGCCGGATTCTTTTGCTATATTTTGTAAACCGGCCAATAATTCGTTTTGATTGATTGCGCTCACAATTGCACCTCCGCAGTTTTTTTCTTTTTTGCCGCATCAAGATGAGCGCAGTGAGCGTCTATCATACGGGCAAAAAAACGGCGTTGTTCCTGGCGGGGAACAATACAGTCGACAAAGCCCTTTTTAAGCTGAAATTCGGCGCGCTGAAAACCGTCGGGCAGCTGCTGGCGGATAGTGCCTTCGATGACGCGCGGACCCGCAAAGCCGATAAGGGCTCCCGGTTCGGCCGCGATAATGTCGCCGAGCATTGCAAAACTTGCCGTAACACCGCCTGTGGTCGGGTCGCACAGCATTATAAACAATGGCACGCCCTTTTCATCCAATTCGGCGGCTGCACTTGAGGTTTTTGCCATTTGCATTAAAGAAAAAAGACCTTCCTGCATTCTCGCGCCGCCTGAGGTTGCGTAAATAATGACGGGGATTTTTTCGTCGGCACCTTTAAGCATAAGGCGCGTAATTTTTTCGCCCAC
>CAUURR010000017.1:0-19438 GCA_963547555.1 uncultured Treponema sp.
CGGCATCATCACCGAAAGGAGCGGCGGAATTGTACCTTTCGGCATAATATTCAAGAACGGAACACATGACATCGGCATTTTCTTCATTTAAAATCAGCATAAGAGCCGGAATTCCGGCGGAAAACCATGCCGACACAAGCGGGTCATTTTCGGAAAATCCGATACGGTATAAAGATAAAAAACGGTCTCGAACGGAATACGAAGCATCTGCGGATGAACAGGCATTTGTAAACATCTTAAAAAAATCCCGCGGAATAACGGTTCCCTTATTGTAGTCGTTTTTTGCTCCGGGAATAATTTCAATATGCCGTTTGCGGAAAGAAGAAAATATATGCCTGTTTTCTCCTTTGTGCATAACAAGGACTGTCGTATTTTCGGTTGTTTCCAAATTATTTATACAGGTGTATGTTCCCGAATTTGCAAAGGCAGGATTGTTTGTCAGGGGGAAAAAACCGTCGGCGGGGCTGTAATCATTTGCCGTAAAAACAAAGAATGTTTCAATGTTCAGATGCTTAGCTTCAATGCGGTGAATAAGGCCGGCAATTTGCGGCATTATATCGGCTGCATCCTGCTGGGGACAGCTTATAATCAGCCTTTTTTGATTTTCCGTTTTTCCGGTTTTTTCGCCGAATGACACAATAATATTATAAGGGAAATTATCCGACATCGTATTTTGAAGATATTGTTTTTCAATATCGAAATCTTCTTCCAGAAAAAGAGCATACAAAGAATCCGACAACCGAGCTCGTGCCGACTTCAACGATACTGTTTGTACGGATTTAGACGGCACCGTCTGAGAGGGCTTCAGCGGCACCGTTTGTAAGGGACTCGACAGCACCGGCTGTGCGGATTTTAACGGCTCTGTCCGTGCCGCTGCCGGAATTTGAAACGCGGAGAGAAAAAAAACTGCGGCGCATATTTTAAAAACACGTTTCATACCGACAGCATAACGGTAAATTTGTTCTATGGTCAATAGCTTAATAAATGTTTAAAATCTGTGTATAAAGGTATTGACAGTCATAGATATAGTTCCATATAAGCCCCGATTTTACCGTTCTTCCACCGTACCGTCGGCATGAGCAATAAAAACAAGCGGTTTGTTTTTGGTAAAAAAACCGTTTTCCACAACGCCGGTGATTTTATTTACCCTGTCTTCCATTTTGGCGGGATTTACGGGAGAAGAACCGTCGGGAAGGGCGGGCCATGTGCAGTCCAGAATTTGATTGCCGTTATCGGTAACAATCGGGCCGTCTTTTCCCGCGCAGCTTCGCAGTACACAGGATGCGCCCAGCTTTTCCATTTCGCGTACAACCGGGCCGCGCGAAGCGGGAATAATTTCGACCGGAAGCGGAAATTTCGTTCCCAAATGAGGTACGAGCTTGCTTTCGTCGGCAATGATTACCAATCGCTTTGTGTTGTATTCGACAATCTTTTCCTGAACGTGTGCCGCACCGCCGCCTTTTATAAGATTGTTGTCGGGATCTATTTCGTCCGCTCCGTCTATCGAAAGGTCGAGCTTGCCCGCAATTTCTTTACTGTTCAGCGTATAAACGGGGATACCGTTTTCTTCGCACGCAATATGTGTTTGAAAACTTGTTGCAACCGCCTTTATGCCGGAAACTTTTCCGTCCCGAATATACGAGGCAAGCCGTTCAACCGCAATAATAGCCGTCGAACCCGTTCCCAAGCCGATTTTCATACCGGATTTAATAAGGCCGCGCTCAAAAAGGCGGTCTATAACAGCGTTTCCTACAAGGGCTTTTTGCTCTTTTTGCGACAGTTTTTTTTCAGTTTTCATAAGGAACTCCCGTAAATAATTCAAATTGTTTATATGCCTGATATTTCAGCATTGAATATCCGTTACAAATGCGGCAGCCGGCTTGTTCCGCCCTGCGTAAAAGCGGCGTTTTTTCGGGGTTGTAGATAATGTCATAAACTTGTTCGCTGCCCGCAAAACCATAAAAAATGAGCGGATCGGCAGAATCGTCCGTTTCGCCGGCACCCATACCAACCGGGGTTGTTTGGATAATGAGCCACGAATACTCTTCCAGTTATTTTTGACTTTCCATGCCCAATACGGCGTATTTAAATCGGTATTTTCCGGCAAGAAAGCGTGCATTTGCCAGCGTGCGGTTAAAAATACAGGCTTTGCCTTTGAGTTTATACACGGTATAGGCGATTGCTTTTGCGGCTCCTCCCGCCCCGATTATTGCAATCTTTTTTCCGCGAAGATTTTTTACCTGTAAGAATTCACGCAGGGCCTTTTCAAAACCTTCGGCATCGGTATTATAGCCGGTTGTCCCCAATTCACCGAATACAACGGTATTGCAGGCTCCTATTTCCGCAGCTTCCGGCGACACCGAGTCCAGACATGCAAGTACGTCTTCTTTATGCGGTACGGTAACCGAAAGTCCTTTTATACCCAAAACCTTTCCGAAATCCAAGGCATCTTTTACCGACTCGGACTTTATCGGAATATACACGGCATTCATCCCGTGCTTATGATAGCCTTCATTATGAAGATTCGGACTGAGCGTATGTGTCAGCGGAAAACCCGTAATGCCGAATACATCTGTTTTTCTGTCGATAGCGCGGAAATTATAAAGCTTATTAAGTTGAATCGGATCCGTATGCCCCAGCTTTGTTAGAGCCTCATCGATATTATCTGCGGGCGGTGAGCAATAGGTTAGAAAAGAGCCCATGCGTTCGGCTAAAATGCGCGAGGGGCTGCTGAACATTCCCATGCAGCATACAATATGTTCGCAGTCCAAAGATGCCGATTCTTTAAACAAGGTTGAAACATCAACCAACGTGCGGGGCGTACAGGCGATTTTCGGAATTTCGTACCCTGTTTTGCGTATTTTTGCCATTTGAGCGGGAAGATCGGTTACCGTATCGGTCATGTTATGCATACTGCGTATAATCCGCGTACCGAAAGCAAGGGCCGCATCCTGAATACAGGGAACATCCAAGTCTTCTTCCAAATCTATGTAGGCAAAGTTTTTGCTCGTATTCTGAGACGCAAATGCAAGACCGCGCGCCATAAGGGCTGTGCGGGCGGCTTCCCCTCCCTTATATACGCCTCCGTCAACAAGGCGGCGTATGGTTAAAATAACCGGAATGCCCGCCATTGCGGGAAAACGGCGAATATACAGACGCTCGTCATCGGTAAGATAATCGGCGCGCAGTTCCGCCATATCTATCCACCGGCGGTATTTTTCCAATACCGCAAGATTTTCGGCAAGGGTGGAACAGGTTAAGCATAAACATATTTTCGGCCGCTGCACAGTCCCTCCTTTTTTACGTACCGTATATTTTAATTGAAGTGTTTTCGGTTTTATGCTAATATTACACTACTTTTTATATTTGTAAAAGCTCTTACAGAGGAGGTTTCGTTTTTTTATGGAACATTTCGGAATGTGGGGTATTATCCCTCCCTTATTGACTATCGTACTTGCATTTATTACAAAAGATGTTATCATTTCTCTGTTTTTGGGGATTTTATCGGGCTGCCTTATTGCGGTCGGAGGCAATCCCGCAGCCGCCGTTATGAACCTGAGTGATCTGATTGCCGGGTCTTTGTCGGACGGCTGGAACATCCGCATCTTTTTATTTTGCGGCTTGCTGGGAGCCCTGGTCGGCATGCTTTCAAAAACGGGAGCAGCTCAAGCATTCGGTACATGGGTTTCAAAAAAATTAAAAAGCGGAACCGCTTCACAGTTTGCAACTTTTATATTCGGCCTTATCGTTTTTATCGACGACTATTTTAACTCGCTGACGGTCGGTACGGTTATGCGTCCCATCAACGACAAGCACAGAATTGCGCGGGCAAAACTCGCCTATATTTTGGATTCAACTGCCGCCCCCGTATGTATTCTTGCCCCGATTTCAAGCTGGGTTGTTACGGTCATGTCCATTGTCCGAAACTCCGAAGGCTTTGAACAACTGGGCATAAGCGACTTTGAATTTTTTATCCGAGCCATCCCTTTTAACCTCTATGCTCTGACAACCCTTCTTATGGTAACCGTCATTATTTTCTTTAAGGCGGATTTCGGCGCAATGAAAAAATCGGAAACGCTTGCACGCGAAACGGGTGTCTTATGGAACGAAGAAATATACGGCGTTATCTCCGGCGACTTACGCGAAGAACAGCATACGAGAGCAAAACCCGTCGATATGCTGGTACCGATTTTACTGCTCATCGTTTTTGCCGTTTGCTTTTTTCCCGTTGTGTCGTGGCTGAATGCAATAGACGGCAAAAACATACTGAACTTATCGCAGGCGGCCGCTTCAATGAGTTTGCGCGATGCCTTTAACAACACCGATTCGTCGTACGCTTTGTTTTATGCGATTATATTTACGCTGGCACTGACCTATATTTACTATTTGTGCCGCCGCCTTATGAATCTAAAAGAAACAAGCGAAGCCGTCCGCGACGGTATAAAGTCGATGGTTCCCGCCTTAATCATTTTGGCAATGGCATGGTCTATCGGTACGGTTATCAAGTCATCTCCCGAAGAAGGCGGCTTGGGCTTGGGACGCTATCTTTCCGAAATCGTTGTCGGAAGCGGCTTCCCCTTGTGGATTATTCCGGCAATCGTTTTTGCCCTGTCGGCACTCATCGCTTTTGCAACAGGTACCAGCTGGGGAACCTTCGGTATTATGATTCCGCTTGTAATGCCGATTGCCGTCGGTTTAACGCAGGGAGCGGGTCTTAGCGATGCCGCGGCTTTAAATGCGGTATTTATCTGTATTTCGGCCGTTTTGGGCGGAGCGGTATTCGGCGACCACGCATCTCCTATTTCCGATACCACAATCTTGTCTTCGACGGGAGCTGCCTGTCCGCACTTGGAACACGTTGCAACGCAAATGCCCTACGCCCTCTTTGCCGCCCTTTGTGCATTTATCGGCTTTGTTGCAGGCGGTTTTTTTATGAGCGGGTTTGCCGCCTGGCTTGCGGTCTTTGCCGTCTTTATTCCCGGTATGATTTTTTTACCCAAACGTTTTAAATAAACACATTCCAACGGTACGGAGATTGATTTATTCACTTTCCGTATCGTTTTTTTTATCCGATGAAAAAATCCGTACTATTTATTGCAACGGGAACTTCTCTAATTGCGCTGGGAACAGCCGCCCTACAGTGGCTGATAATCGATAAGATTACCGAATTTCTTTTTCTTCCGCTTATCGGTTTTATCGTTAATGCCTTTTTAGGTTCTTTTGCATTGAGTATTATGTATGCATGGGATTATCGAAAACGGCATCGGTTTTGTTTTATTCCTTTAATCATACACATCATTGCAGTGCTTATTTTATTCTTTGTTCCGTTTACCCGCTTATGGCTCAAATGGAATTTTGCATATTACAAAGACGAACGCGAAAAAATAGTCGAAATGGTTATAACCGGCGAATTAAAACCCAATGTGGAATATAACAGTTCCTTAATTCAGCTTGACTCTTCTTTTCCGCTCGTTTCCCTGGGCGGTAATCAAATTGTCGTAGAAATGAATGACGGCAAACCCTATGTGTTTTTTTATACACACCGCGGCATATTGGATAATTATGCAGGATTTTTATATCTTCCGGAAGGAGGAGAACCTGCCAAATTCAGTGATTTGTGTGAAGAATCGAAAAGCGAAATAGAAAATCTGGAACCCGATATCTATTGGGTTTCCCATCACTGACCGATTCGACATAAATAAAATTCGGCTTGCGCATATTGCACAAACGATATATAATTACAATGTAATAACATTAAAAGAGGCGCAGTATGTTGGTATCCCTTGTTCCGGTCGGAAATTCACGCGGTATAAGACTCCCGAAAATTATTTTGGACGGATTATCGGTAAAAGATAAGATGGAAATGGAAGTAACGGAAAAAGGCATTATGCTTTCCCCGATAAAAGAGTCTCCGAGAGAAGGATGGGTACAAGCCTTTTGCGATATGCATCGAAACGGCGAAGATATATTGGAAGAGATGCCCGATTCGGGAGAGTTTGAATGGGAATGGT
The DNA here is from genome assembly GCA_963547555.1 of uncultured Treponema sp. GTDB lineage: Bacteria > Spirochaetota > Spirochaetia > Treponematales > Treponemataceae > Treponema_C. Next base: position 6,012 of record CAUURR010000017.1, read on the forward strand.
AATCGCGCAATACGAAGTCTACCTTGTCAATCTTGATCCGACGGTCGGTCATGAAATAAAAAAAACGCGCCCCTGTGTAGTCATATCGCCGAATGAGATGAACAATAATATCCGCACCGTGATAATTGCCCCCATGACTACAAAATCCCGCTCATATCCTACGAGAGTGCCGGTGAGATTTGACGGTAAAAACGGTTGGATTGTATTGGACCAAATAAGAACGGTTGATAATATCAGACTTGTAAAAAAAATGGGAAAAATAAGTCCAAAAGCGGTTAAAGAAATAAAAAACACCATACAGGAAATGTTGGTACTCTAAAAGCCTGTCGCTTTCGGATTGCTTGAGCGCCGCAGCAAATTCCGAACCTTCAGGGACTTGTCCCTTTTTTAATAACTGAAAACAAACGAATCAACAACCCCGACGCGAGCGTCGGGGTATTAAACCCTCCGCACGAATAAAAAGGGGGGTGCCTCAAAAGCCGCAAGCTTTTTGGCACCCCCGATTTTTACAATCACGTTTTACGGATTAATTATATCCTTTGCGTGCGGTATATTTTGTATGTAAAAGTTCGTGTGCCTTGCCCGTACCCGGTTCGCCGAAAAACTCCTTGTATGCTTGCAAAAGGTCGGGGTTTTTATGCGAAACACGGATTTTTTGATTTTCGTCGTCGCTGTATAAGCCCGCTGCACGCAGAGTCCGCACTTCATCGGTTGCGCCGTAGGGCTGACCGCCGCCGCCGACACAACCCCCGCGGCAAGCCATAACTTCAATAAAGTGATACGAAGGCTCTTTTCCGGCGGTAAGCTCTGCACGGATTTTTTGCATAACACCGTCTACATTGCCGAGCTGATGAATAACCGCAAGGCGCACCTTTGTGCCGCCTACATCGACTTCAGCTTCTTTTACGCCGTCAAGACCGCGCACGGGTTTAAAGTTTACATCGGAGAGCTCATCCTTCGTTACAAAGTGATAGGCGGTTCGCACGGCAGCTTCCATAACGCCTCCGGTTGCCCCGAAAATCGTTCCCGCACCCGTGTATTCACCGAGCGGACTGTCGGCTTCGGTTTCTTCCAAATCGTTAAAGCTGATACCCGCTTCTTTTATAAGGCGTGCAAATTCGCGCGTGGAAAGAGCTTCGTCAACGTCGGCCGCCCCCGATGAAAACATATGCTCATCGCGGTGAGTTTCGTAGTCCTTTGCCGTACAGGGCATAATCGCCAAACTGTAAATCTTTTTCGGATCCAAACCTTTTTTTTGTGCCCAATAATTTTTGATGGCAGCCCCCATTATTTGCTGAGGACTCTTTGCTGTGGAAAGATGGGGTAAAAAGTCGTGATAATTTTTTTCGCAGTAGTCGACCCAGCCCGGGCAGCAGCTTGTAAACAGAGGAAGATTTTTGCCCCCGGTAAGACGGCCCGCAAATTCGGTTGCTTCTTCCATAATCGTCATATCGGCGGAAAAGTTCGTATCGAATACGTAATCAAAGCCGATAAGACGAAGCGCCGTATAGATTTTTTTTGTGGAAATATCGCCGGGTTTTAAGCCGAATTCTTCACCGATTGCAACGCGCACGGACGGAGCGATTTGTACAACGCAGGTTATTTCCGGATTTTGCAAATTTGCCCATACGTTTTCGGTTGTGTGTCCCGTTCGGATAGCGGCCGTCGGGCAGTGTGCGGCACATTGTCCGCAGCGCACACAGGGGCTGTGTGCCAAATCGACACCCGAAACGGGCCCGATAAGGGTTTTGTCTCCGCGTCCCGTGTATTCAAGTGCCCATACGTTTTGCATTTGTTGACAAGCTTCAATACAGCGGCCGCAGTTGATGCATTTGTTTCTGTTCAGTACAACCGTGTTGTTGGATTTATCGACCGGCTGATTTTTTAATATCGTGTCGAAGCGTACTTCACGCAAGCCGAATTCGGCCGCCAAATCCTGCAATTCGCACTGACCGCTGCGGCTGCATTTTAAGCAGTCATCCGGGTGGTTTGATAAAATCAATTCAAGAACGGTACGCCGCGCTTTAATAAGTTCGGGGTCGTGGGTGATGATATTCATTCCTTCGGCGGCCTTGGTGCAGCAGGCCCTCATCATGCGGTGCGTTCCCGCAGCCCTTACGATACAAATACCGCAGGAGGCCCAGGGCGGCAAATCCGGCGAATGACAAAGGGTGGGAATCCGTATATTTATCTTTTTTGCGGCGTCCAAAATCGTCGCGCCTTCAGGCACTTGAACCGCTTTACCGTTTATATTAAGGTTTATCATATATCCTCCTATCTTTTTTCAATCGCATTGAACTTACAGGTACGTTCACATTCGCCGCATTTTAAGCACTTGCTTTGATCGATGACATGCATTGTCTTCCGTTCTCCGGTAATGCAGAGGGCCGGACACTTTCGCGCACAGGCACCGCAGCCGATACATTTTTCGGTAATGAAAAATGATATAAGATGTTTACATTTACCCGCCGCGCATTTTTTGTGCACGATATGGTCGATGTATTCCTGTTCGTACTTTGCAATCGTTGAAAGAGTCGGGTTCGGTGCAGACTGCCCCAGTGCACACAGAGAAGCGGTTTTCATAGCCAAGCCGATATCTTTGAGTTTTTGCAAATCTTCAGGTTCACCGTTTCCGCGCGATATTTTTTCTAAAATCGTATGAAGCTGACGTGTACCGATACGGCAGGGAGAACACTTGCCGCAGGATTCGTCTACACAGAATTCCATATAGAATTTGGCAACGTCGACAACGCAGTCGTCTTCGTCCATAACAATCATACCGCCGGAACCCATCATTGAACCCAAGCGCACCAATGCGCCGAAGTCAATAGGAGTGTCCAGATTTTCTTCGGTGATAATTCCGCCCGAAGGACCGCCGGTTTGTACGCCTTTGAATTTTTTCCCGCCCTTAATGCCGCCGCCGATTTCATAAATAATTTCGCGCAGAGTTGTTCCCATCGGAACTTCAACAAGACCGGAGTTTTCAACCTTACCGGTAAGGGCGAATACCTTCGTACCCTTTGAATCTTCGGTTCCGATTTTATTAAACCAATCGGCTCCCTTTGTTAAAATAACGGGAATGTTCGCCCACGTTTCGACATTGTTTATAACCGTCGGCTTTCCCCATAAACCGCACTGGGCCGGGAAAGGCGGTTTCGGTGTGGGCATACCGCGCAAACCTTCGATTGAGCGCAAAAGCGCGGTTTCTTCACCGCAGACAAAGGCTCCCGCGCCCAAACGGATTTCTATATCGAAGTCGAAGCCCGAACCGAGTATGTTCTTTCCCAAAAGACCCGCATCCTGAGCCTGCCGCATGGCTATCTTTAAGCGGTTGATGGCGAGCGGATATTCGGCGCGGATATAAATAAAGCCCTTGTGGGCACCTATCGCTTTACCGCAAATGGTCATCGCTTCAAGGATTGAATGGGGGTCGCCTTCAACGGTGGAGCGGTCCATGTAAGCGCCGGGGTCGCCTTCGTCGGCATTACAGACAACGTATTTAACGTCTCCTGCAGCTTTAAGACCGGCTTCCCATTTAAGGCCTGTCGGGAATCCCGCCCCGCCTCGGCCGCGCAAGCCCGATTTTTTAATTTCTTCAACGATTTCTTCGCCGGTCATTTCAAACAGGGCTTTTTCGAGGGCAACATAGCCGTCGCGTGCAATGTATTCGTTTATGTCTTCGGGATTGATAACACCGCAGTTACGCAAAACGATGCGCATTTGTTTTTGGTAGAACTGTATATCTTCTACCGCTTCCATGCTCTTTTTTTCTTTATTATACAAAAGGCGCGTTACTTCACGCCCTTTTATAATCTGTTCGGCAATAATGTCTTTTGCGTCTTCGGGTTTTACTTCAACATAAAAAGAGTCTTCGGGCAAAACCTTAACAATGGGCCCTTTTTCGCAAAAGCCGAAACAGCCGGTTTTTACGATTTGTACCTTATCGGCGACGCCCGCATTTTTTGCTTCCTGTAAAAGATTTTTAAAAATCCGGTCTGCATTGCTCGATTCGCAGGCGCTTCCGCCGCAAACAAGTATATGGTGTGTGTATGCCATAATTGTCTCCTATTGATTTATTGTGCCGCAGCGGGACGGTTCAAAATCATTTTATCGAGAACGGTTTTGCCGATAATATGACTTTTTACGATTTCGGGAACCTTGTCCGCTTTGACATTGCCGTAGATAACGGTCGGCATATCGGGAACGATAAGTTCAACGGTCGGTTCGCTTGCACATAAGTCCATACAGCCGGTTTGCCGGATAATTGCATGTTCGGCAAGACCGTTTTTTGTCAGTTCCGAAATAAATGCATCCAGGGTATCTTTTGCCCCGGCGGCAATTCCGCAGGTACCCATGCCGACTATAACCTGCATGGTTTTTCCGTCCCTGTCTCGGCATTTTAATTCGTTCTGCTTTTCGCTGCGCAGCTTACGTAGTTCTTCAAGAGACATTTTTGCCATAGTGTTCTCCATCCTTCATTATGGTTTTTAACCGTTTTCCCGGCTTTGCAAAAACTCGTCGAGCAAGGCCAGGTAGGAGGCTGTTTCCATTTTTCCCAAAGCATCCGAAAGTTCCGAGCGCAGCAAGGTGTAATCCGATGAACAGTTTTGTGTATGTTTCGTCCGCACAATTTCAAGTTCATAGTTACCGGGAAAAATCAACAGCTGCCTGAACAATCCGCACACATCGCCTATGGGCGGCGTGTCGATATTGTTTAAATCAAAGCTCATATACACAACGGTACCCTTTTCGGGTGTTGAATCGATTTTCCATTTACCGCCCGTTTGTGTCGTTGTTTGAATAAGAAAGGGTATTCCCAATCCTATTTTTCGGCTCGGATGTTTGATGCCGTCCGTATAAAAAGGGTCGCTTGCTTTTTTTAAAAGCTGTTCGTCCATGCCCTTTCCGTTATCGCGGATATATACGGTCAGATTTTCATCCGATTCGGTAAATTCCACCCGGATACGAGATGATGCCGCTTCGTGCGCATTTTGCGTCAAGTCGGCAATCAAATCACACAGGGTGTAATGCATCGATTCTTACGCCGTTTTGTATTTATCCAGAATACCGGCCATTTGACCTTTGCCCAGCTTACCGTATACATCGCCGTTTACGGATAAAACCGGGGCCAAACCGCAGCAGCCGATACAGCGCACGGGTTCAACCGAAAAAAGACCGTCGGGGGTTGAAATGTCCTCGGGTGATAAACCCAAAAGTTCGCGCGCTTCGTCAATCAAGTCTTGTCCGCCCTTTAAATAACACGCCGTTCCCAAACATACGCTGATGCGATTTTTGCCGGGTTTTTGCGTTTTAAAGAAGTGATAAAAAGACATGACTCCGTACACGCGCGCCAAATGAGTTCCCGTTCGTTCGGCAACCGCTTGAGCGGCTTCTTTAGAGATGTAGCTTTGTTCTTCCTGCACTTTGTGCAAAATCATAATGAGGTTGCCGGGCTTATGCTTCCACTCTTCGATGAAGGCTTCAAGTTCGTCCGAAAAGCCCGCATTTGTGTTGTACGCCATAAAAAACCTCTCGTCCGTAGTTTTCTATAAACCAAAGTATAGTAAATAAAAATAAAGAGTGCAAGGGTGAATTTTCGAGAGCTTAAGGAGAAAATGTTAGAGTGTTCTTTTGTTTTCTATCGTTTGCTTAGATTTTGCGCCAAATGCAAATTTTTATTTTGTCGGAATTTGATAAAAATTTATTCAAAAACAGTTGAAATTCGGCTTTTTCCCCGTCGATACGGACAACTCCGGCATCGGAAGGAAAAATCTCCGCACGGGTAACCGCGGAAGAAAGGCTTACGTCGAAATTAAAAAACGCCGTTTCCAAGTCGGCGCGCATCGCCTTTCCGTACATTGAACCTATCAGTTCGGCATATTCATCGGTACTCATCCGTTCACCCGTAAAAAGGGGGGCCATTAAAAACTCGGTATATTCTGCGGTTTCCTGCGGGAGCAGTCCTGTGAGGGTTTGCATATAGGCGGGCGAAAAGGTTAAAGTAAGTTTCTCTTCTTTGCCGATTGTTTCGGTTTTGAGCATATCGGCGGCGGCACTTTTATAAATATCGCTAAGGTGCGCTTTTAATTCAATGCCCGTTTTGCCGGCAAGTTTTAATTCGGTTAAGGTGAAGCCGGCGGCTTCAAATGTGTTTCGTATCGCTTTTTCATCAAGAACAACGGTAGTGCCGGAATCCCCTGCAAATGCCGCCGCCGTATCTTCAAGGGTTTTACCGCCGCGGGTTTTGAATTCGAGAACCGCACTGTTATCGGCGTTTATGCAGAGGGCGGCTCGGGCGGTACAGCCGGCGCTGAAAATACAGGCATACAACACCGCACACAGAACGGGGAAAAAATATCTGTGTCCCGCGGCGGCGGACGCTGTACAAATTCCGTTTTTTTGAATCATTGAGGACATATCAGTTAAACAGTTCTTTTGTAGGAATCGTTACACGAATTCCCGATGAAAAAACAAAACCTGCCGCCGCAGCCTCTTTTGCGGAAAGCGGGGTATTATCGCTGTGCTTAAAAAGCGTCCAGCTTATATCCTGTATAAAAGACAGCTTTACCGCTCCCGCCTCAATGCTTGGACTTTGCCAACTTATACCGAACAACCCCGGAAAAATAGGCGTTTTAAGTTCGGTTTCTTTGTCTATAAAGCGCGGAGTACCGATTGTAAAAACCGGCGCGGCATAGATACGGAATCCGTAGGGCACGGTAAGGGTAAACAGCAGAGGAATGTGGGCGATTTTCATCGGGGGAAGAATACGGATATCTATACCGATGCCCGGCTGTACTTTCCATCTTGTATAAGCCAGATGTGTTTGAAAATAAATACCCCGGATATTAAAGCGAAACGCTTCTTCCGTATAAAAAGTCCAGGCAAGTTGTCCCGAAAAATCGAATGCCGTATTGATTTTAAAATCGGTGCCTACGGGTATTTTTTCCGATGAAAATACGGATGCCTTTTTGAGTTTTGCATCGCGGCTTTGCGCCTGTTCATCCGTTCCATCCGCGGAACCGGCTTGCGCACTTTGTGCCGACGGTAAAAACTGCCCGCATGCGGCATATTTTTGTTTCCATGTCGTTTGATTTAATGATGAAACGATAACTCCGGTATTCGGTCCGTCGCTTACCGCATGAATAAACTGACTGTTACCAATGTATAAGCCTGCGTGAGTGATTTTTCCCCCGTCTCTGAAAAAAAGAATATCGCCCGGTTCTTTTTTAGCATCGTTTACAATACGGCAAAAAGAATACATTGCTGCCGCCGTGCGCGGAAGCTGTACTTCGGCCGCCTCGCGTGCAACCGTATAAATCAAACCGGAGCAATCCATACCCTTGACGCTTAAACCGCCGTAACGATAAGGCACGCCGACATACTGCTTTGCCGATTTGATAACCTTATTTCTCAGCTCGCGTGCCGAAGCTACATCGGAATCCGATGCGGCGGCTGAAAGGGCTGCCGGCTCACTTTGTGCGGAAAGTAAGGGTGCATAAAACAGTACACATAGAGTAACACATATAAAACAAAGCCGGTTCGGACGAACACACGCGGCACCGTCGGTTTTTGCTTGACTAAAAAATCTCATATATTAACTATCGGAAATTTCCGCACGCGGCTCAAGGAGAGGAATCGGACAAGGTATTAAATGCCGGAAAGACTTTGTGCTTTTTGCCGTATGGTGTCCGGTTTTTCTTTATATCGGATTTATTTTTTCCGATAAACTAATAATATGAATGTAGACACATCAAAATGTCATTTTTGTCCGAAATGCGACGGGTTCGGCTGTGTCAACGAATTACCCGGCATGGGCGGTTTCGGTAACAATATCAATTTTCAGTTAAATTGTGCGGCGTGGGATACAATTCCTGTGAATAAAGCACTTTCTTTCGATATACCTTCAATTCGTCTTGCCCCCATAACGGGTGCGGTTGAAAATGTCGGCTACGAAGATGAAGAATTATTTTATGCGGATATGATAAATGCGGCGGATGAAGCAGGTGTAAAACTTGCAATCGGCGACGGCTGTCCCGATATAAAACTGCAATCCGGTATCAGGGCGGTCGAAAAACGCAAAAGGGTTAATCCTTCCGCCTCTGCCGCCGTTTTTATCAAACCCTATCCGAATGAGCGAATCCTTGAACGTTTTGAGTGGAGCCGCTCCGTTGCCGAAATAATCGGCGTGGATATCGATTCGTACAATATTCTCACCATGCGCCGCCTTGTGCAGCTGGAAAAAAAGACGGCCGAACAGCTTGCCGAGTTAAAGGAAAAAGCCGGTGTTCCCTTTGCGCTAAAGGGTGTTTTTAATGCCGAAGAGGTTGACTTGGTAAAAAAGCTCAAACCGGATATTGTTGTCGTATCGAATCACGGCGGGCGCGTTGAAAACCGAATAGGAAGCACTGCCGAATTTTTAGCGGAATACGGGGCTGTCTTGAGGGCTCATTGTGCCCGATTGTGGGTTGACGGCGGTATCCGTACTCACAGGGATATTATTGCCGCAGGTTCTTTGGGAGCCTGCGAGGTCATGATCGGGCGTCCTTTTATAAGCGCCCTCTGCGCTTTCGGAGCCGCCGGTGTTAAAGAAACGGCGGAAAAACTGCGTAATGAACACTCCGGTAAAAATGTTTGACTTCGTGTACGGAAAATGATAAAATAAGGAGACGTATACGTAACTGCATCCGGTTGTACCGGAGTTTTAATAAAAAAAGGTTTCCGTGCTATCGACGATAACAAGGAAACCTTTCGTCCGGATCCGGACATCGGAGAGAGTTTATCAGCTTGAATAAGCTTCCTTATAAGGATAACACGGGTTTTTTCAGCTGTCAAGCAAAAAGTTCCAAATACGGTTCCATATATAAAAGGGGCGGAAATGAAGGGAAAAAGAAGATTTAAACCGATTGATTATATTATAGCCGTACTTTTTTTAGCGGCGGCGGTTTTTTCTCTTATATACGCTTTACAATATAAGGAAGGAAAGGCAAGACTTATTGTTACGGACGGAAGAAGAGAGTGGGTTTATCCCTTGGACGAAGATAGAGAAATTGAAGTAAAGGGAACTTTGGGAATAAGCCGTATTCTTATAAAAAACGGGCAAGCCATGTTCCTCGATTCTCCCTGCGATAATCGGGTTTGTGTACAAAGTTTTCCGCTGAGCCGTAACGGAGACTGGGCGGCCTGTTTACCGAACCAAATCTTTATTCATGTGGAGGGTGCCGACGAGACGGATTCCGCGTTTGATGCCGTCGGTTTTTAGAATGTATACACGAGAAATTCGAACAACTCCCGATGCGGTTGTCCGTGCGGGAAAACCCGTTTTCGGTGATTTTAACACTCCTCCTGCCGATTTTGATATACGTAAATTAAAACAGCCGTTCAGTATAATGCCGTTGCCGCGGTTTATAACGGATGCGAGAATTCGTACCAATTTATACTTCAGTTTTGTTTCGGAAGAATATGCGGGAATTATCGGCATTACGGATACGCATCTATTCGGTTTTGCAGAAGTTACCGTTTGGGAAAAAGCAAGCGGACGAAAAATCTCTTTCCGTTCTTTTATTGTTTTTAGAAAACGGCTTATTCCGTTCAAAATAACGAGCGGTGTTTGTAAATCATTCCGCAAAAAAAGAATTTTCAGTATTCGGTGGAATTACGATACGGGAAAATTTTCCGTAGTATGCCGTTTAAAAGGAAACAAAGACCGGCCGGATACTTTTTTTGAGTTTTCGGGTAATTTACAAGACGAAAGCTGCGGAATTCATACATCGGTTGTTCCCGCACCGCTTATGCGCCGCTGTTCCGCCGTTCATCATGCCGCCCCTGTATTGCGCGGAAGTTTTTTAGGTCGATTTTTCGGAAAAGAAGAAAAATCCGCCGTTGAACATGTAAAAGCATTGGGATTTTTCAGCATTCGACGTTCGTATTATAAGCTCAGAACCTTCAGTTATTCGCTTACGGTACTTGGTGAGTCGGAGGGAAAATCAATCCGATTTAATTTGTATACTTCAAACCATGATGCGGTCGATTCGGATTTATATAATGAAAATGTTCTTTTTGTAGACGGTAAAGCAAGTCCGCTGCCTCCGGTAACGATAACGCATCCTTATGGCCTGAACGGAATATGGGTTATTCAGGATACGGAAAATATGATTGATTTATCGTTTTCTCCGATGTCGGATACGGTACGTAAAGAAAGCGTCTTGATTTTGCGTACGGAGTATCATACAATATACGGAACCTGTGAAGGCTCTGTAAGAGATATGGATGGCGGAACGTTTTTGCTTAAAAATGTGTCCGCTATTGTAAAAAAACAGTATTTACGGTTGTAGTATAAAGCATGGAAACGACTTCAAAAAGACCGCAGGCAAAATATGCTCCCGGTGAATTGCAAAAAACCCGTCAAAATCTCGGACAGCTGGAACTGGAAGAAGCCGCTTTTATGATGAAGCGCTTAGGCGGTGAAATCGGCATAGAAAAATCCGAAGAGATTACCGAAGATACTTTGAAAAAAGTTCGTGCCGCGCGGAAATTTATTCCCGCCCGGCAAAAGACAAACCGTGCTTCGGGGGCAAAATCCGTCGAGCTGCGCTCCGATTCGGGCAGAAGTTCGGATGAACAAATCTTTACCGGAGCGGGCTCTTCTTTTTTGCCGGAGAAAAAATACCGTTTGCCCGCTCTTACATCGAAAAATAGACAGCTGTTTGATAAAATTATGACTTCCGAGGAATACGGTATTCGGCCCGCTCCCGGTTTTCTTGCAATGCTTTTTTCTTTCGGCCGCGGCGGTTCGGAGCGTATATCCGATTCTTTTATAAAAAATAATTTAGCTGCTCATATCAGGCATATAGATTCTTTTGTCGAATCGGTACAAGCGCTTATAAGTTCAGCTCCGGCTTCGTATCAAAATCAAATCTCCAAAGAAGATGAATTTTCATTTCGCGCGCTTAATATTATTAATAACTGGGATACGCTTACACTCAGAGCGGAATTCGGCGAGCTTAAAAAGAAAAAGTCCTCGGTTATGATTGAAGACATGGTTCCTTTTGTCCGTGAATTATATCGTCCGCTTGTAAAACTGTATTTTTTAGGCGAAATGCAAATGACCCGCATTATAAAGACGCTCTACAGCAAGACGGCGGAGGTCGAAACGGATCAGGCAAAAAAAACGCGGAACTTGGACCATGCACGACAAGCTGCATCCGAATGGCTGTATATTTTCGGACAGGTTATAAAGGGACTTTACCCCCTGCTTATGAGAATGTGTTCTTCCGAATACGAAGTATACCCCGATTTTTTTACAAAATATATTTCGGATATTATGCCCTTTTTGGAAATAACGAAATACGATATCGTATTGCCGAAAAAAAAGAAAAAAGAAGAAAAAACGGTTGAAAACAAGGAAGAAACCGAAAAAAAAGTTCCCGAAAAAGAAAAAACGGCAGAAGAACAAGCCGCTGCCGAATCTCCTGTAAGGCAAAATCTGATTTTACAAAGTTTGGATATTTTGGAAAAGCTGTTTCCGGAAGCGGGCTTTACGTCTTTAGCTGAAAATCCCGATATGTATCCGTATTTTCAGCCTCTGTACTCTTTTCCCGAGGGATTTAATCTGCTTTCTCCGCAAAATCCGCTTCATGTAACGATAATTCTGTTACGAATTATCGAAGATTTTTTTCAGGGGTGCCGGCATATTCCGATGGTACGCACCGATGACGGAAAAAATCCCGCTGAACATGATAATTTACAAAAAATCTTCGCGGATTGGACCCAGTATAGGGAAGTCCTTTTCGATAAGGTTATGGTTCCCGGATTAAAAGAATGTGTAAATCAGGCATACACGCAAAGTGATTTTCATAATTCGCGTTACGGAAAACGCGCGATTTCAAATTGGCTGTGGCAGGAAAAATACTATTTTCATCCGCACTTGGTCTTTGAAATATCATTTATCGAACGGCCCCGTATGGAAAGCGATTATGTTTCCTTATCGGAAAGAGTCAGAGGATTGGTTCGGCTCTTTTCGGATATGGTACGTACGGCCGACAGTGCGGAGTCTTCAACACCATTTAATTTAGGCGGAAGCTATAATTTTGACGTTGAAAACAGTATTTCGTTCCGGCTGAATTTACTTTTGGGCGGAGGAAAATCAAAAGGCCGCACAAACCTTAATTTGCTGAAATATACGCTTTGTGCATTGCGCGTTTTGGATTGGTGGATTAACGATAAAGACAGTCTTGCCTATAAAAGTTCTGCGACCATACCCTATCGCACGGCGGAAGGCAGTTCACGGCCGCTTTTATCGGTTCAGTTGCGAAACGACCAAAGAGACGCTTTTTTGCGCAATTTGCGGATTATGCATGCCGCTCAAAAGGCTGAAAAACAACGCGAGAATCATTAGTCTGCGGATCCGAATAAAACCGAATCCGCCTGACGCACTTACAGCTGTTTGCCCGTTGCAATCTTTTCGTTGAAACGTTCAAGTTTTTTGCCGCTTAAAAGGCTTTCTTTGCCGTCCAATCTTCTGCGCAGTTCTTCCATTTCTTCGCCCGAAAAACGCACGCCCTGTTTTAAATGATTTTCAAAAGAAGACACCGCCATCGGAGCAACGGCTCGGCTTATGTCCAATAAAATACCGGCATAATCGCGTATTTCTTTTTGGGCGTGGGCATCCAAACGTAAGCGCAAAAAATGGAAAAGATTGTGTAAATCGATTTGCCAGTACATTTCGGTGTATAACGAAAGCGGCAAATTGACGCGTGCCAATTCCCGCGCCGTTCCCGATTCTATAAGTTCCGTATAATCGGCGTAGGCTTCTTTTTGCCCCTTTTGTAAAGAAGCGATAACCGCATCGGTAAAGCTTTTTTCGGCTTTTTCGGCGGAACGCCCCTGCTTGTTATCGGTGCTTTGCTTTGCAACGTCCGCTTCGGCGGGAACGTAGAATTCGTCGCTCATAACCGAATAACGGCCCGAAATTTCGTTGACGCGCGCGGTGCGGTGACGTATCCATTGGCGGGCTACGAAAATAGGCATTTTGATATGAAAGGTAAGCACCACCTGTTCAAAGGGAGAGGTGTGGTCGTGCCGCAAAAGATAGTCGATAAGCGCTCCGTCTTCGCGCACTGTTTTAGTACCCGCCCCGTATGAAACGCGCGCCGCCTGTACGATACGCGAATCGGATCCCATATAATCAACCAAGCGGACAAAACCGTGATTTAAAACTTTAAACTCTTTATCCAAAATCTTTTCGGCTTCCGCCGTTGTACAATGTGCCATACGAGAATAATAGCATAAATTGTGAAAATGTACTAGATATTAAATATGATTACACCCCTTGAATAATTCTTGATACTACGCCCAAAAAGAAGACCGGTTTAAGGTCTTGATTAAATCCTGCTTGGAATGTAAAAGGAACGTTATCAAATAATGTATAG
>CAUURR010000018.1:0-19094 GCA_963547555.1 uncultured Treponema sp.
CCGTTGTACGCGATACCATAGATGCGCACAACGATAAACTCAATACCGCCATCGAATCTCTCATGGCCGAAGCCGCCGATATGCGCGAAAAAGGTCAAGAGGCAATACAAAAACAGGAAAATGCCGTTCGGGAAGCTATAGAAAAACAGGAATCCTTTGTACGCGATACCATAGATGCGCACAACGATAAACTCAATATCGCGATCGAATCTCTCATGGCCGAAGTCGCCGATATGCGCGAAAAAGTACACGGCGACTCCGCTCTTGCCTTGGATAATTTAGAAGCGGAATTAACGGAAGCATTGGAACAGCGGCAGCGGACTTTAGCCGACAACATCGCACGGTTTGCCGAAGAAAACAATGCGGAAATAGAAAGACAAAAGGCGGAGCTTGCGGAATTCAATACAAATTTCGGCAGAGCGGAAGAGTTGATACGTGAACTCGATGATACCGTAAACAGAAAGCAAAAAGAAGGCATGGACTTGCTTAACCGCTTGAGCGAACGGATTGAATCCGAAACAACCGTAATTACGGAAGGTTTTGAAAAAGCAATCAATGATTTAAGCAGTGCGATGGAAGAAAAAAATCGCAGCTTTGCGGATAAAATACAAAGCCGGCAGCAGGAAATCAATGAAGAACTTGAAACTCATTTAAGTGAATTGACTCGGCGATTTGATACCGCGCGTGATGAAGCGGTGCAAAACAATGCCCGCCGGCTGCACAGTTTTTTCGAAGATACCGAAGACCGCATTGCGCATACCGAAAAAGATGTGGAATACCGCCTTAAAAAGATAGAAAGTTTGGGAGCGGCAATCGATAACCTCGACAACAGTTTCCGCATTCTTATGGACGGGGCGGAAAAACGTATCTTAGGCGAATTTGACTTGTTTAAAACGGATCGCAGCGAAGCGCAAGATCAATTTGAAAAAACGGTCAACTCATCCTATGCCGAGATGAAAGGCGTTATAGATAACCTGGATACGGAACTGAATGAATTAAAAAACCGCGCATACGACAATGTTTCGGAAAAACTTAAAATTTTTGAAGACGACTTTTTCCGCGACTTGAATGAACGCGGTGAAAATCTGAACACTTCTTTGGAAGAATGGAAACAGGGCTTTGACGTACGCTTAAACGACGTCTCGCGGCATTTTGAAGCCGAACGCCGAAACCTTGAAACCCGATACGGCGAAGACATAAAAGAAAAGTTCGGTACATTACAGGAAAAATATCGGGAACATATAGAAAACTTTGAGAGTATTTTACGGCAAAACGATGCCGACTTCCGCGAACGCATGACCGCTTTGGACGCTTCATTGCGTGATTTTGCAGACTCTCATCAGGAACGCATGGAAGAAGCTCGTAAGGCTGCCGAAACTTTATTGACGGCGGAATTGGACCGCCAAAAAGAAAATGCGGCCGAACAGGCGGAACGCTGCGAAAGAGAGATTGGCGAAAAACTTGCACAAATAAGTCAATCGGTATCGTTTACGCAGGAAGAAACAAAGGGGTCTTTGGAAGGAATTTTGGGCGAACTGGCCTCATGGCGGGAGCGCTTAAACGAACAGCTTGAAGAAAAAAGTGCCGCCGTTACCGAAAAGCTCGAAGATTTGGAACAAAAATCCGAAGAACATATCGATCAAATACAAAAAGTTTTTTCGGTTGATGTTGAGCGTTTTACAACTATGACAAAAGAAGAACGCGCCAAAATTTCGGGTGAACTGGATCTCTTAAAAGAGCAAAGTAAACGTTCTCTTGAACAATATGAAGAACGTACCCAAGAGATGCTTACCGAACTTAAAACCGCCTATGCGGCAATGCTTGAAGATACAAACCGTAAAATCTCCGATGAGAATACCGATGCGGAGCAAAAACTGCGCATTTTAAGAAATACGGTAAAAGATATTCAGAAAAAAACCGAAACCATACATGAAAAAGCCGTCTCTTCCATTCAAAACGAAGCCAACAAATTAAAGATGGATATAAACGCCACGGACAGACAGTTAAAGCAGTTTTTGGCGCAAACACAGTTGATCGAAAAAACCGTTGAAATGAAAAATCAGCTTGAAAATGAAATGACCGATTTGCGTGCTCATATATCGCGTTTTGACGGCTTCAAGCAAATAACCGACAGTATTGAAGCTCAGTTCGGAAAAATGCGCAAAATGGATGAAGATATATCGCTAAAACTTCAGCAATTTGCGGCGGGAAAAAATAAAATCGATGATATGGATGCGAATTTCGGCAGACTTATGCAGCTTTCAGACTCAATGGATAAAAAAATTCGCGATTTGCAAAGTACCAGCGACGATTTACAGATTTTGCAGGGCGAAGTACGCCGTTTTCAGGATACCCTCGGCGATATTTCCGGCCGCTACGACAGGCTTGAAAAGAAAAATACCGTACTTGACCAGACAATTGAAGGGGTCGGCCGCACCTTTGAGGATTTACGCTCGCTTGAAGAACGATTGGCGGAATGTACCCGTCAAACGGCGGAAATGCCGGAAACCATCGATATGCTCCGCGCGGATTTAAATACTCTGATGGAAAAATCCGGCAGCATAAACGATATAGCCGATAAACTTAATAATTTGGACGGTATTCTTGCCGAAGCCGACCGCAGTATCGAGCGGGTTGATAAAGCCTGCGAATGGATAAGTAAAACCGAAGTCCGCCTTGACGAGATGAAAAAAGAAACCATGGAACAGGTTAATTTGCTCGGTTCTTTAATTAAAGACGGCTCAAAGACGAAAAAACGTTCTGCAGGCGCTCCCCCGATTGCGGTACGCGAAAACGTCCTCAAATTAAAACGGCAGGGCTGGACGGTTGAGCAAATAGCTTCAAGTTTGAATTTAACCATCGGCGAAGTTGAATTGATTTTGGATTACTTCGGCAAACAGTCGGTTTAAGAAAGCGGCTTTCAACAAAACGTGCACTGTCAAGGAAACGTGCACTTTCACAAAGCGGCTTTCCAGCGAAATGCGATTTTCAACAAAGCGCGGGGTTTGAAAAAAGCCCGTTTTCTGCGGCACAGGCTTGAAGCGCTTCCTGCCGCGCAATTTCGGCAAGTTCTTTGTCGCGCAAAGGGTCGGCTATGCCCAGCGTTAAATACCCCGACTGCTGAATGCCCGCCGCTTCTCCCGGCCCACGGAGGCGTAAATCTTCTTCGGCGATAAAAAAGCCGTCGGTCGATTCCCTCATCACTTTAAGGCGCGCTTTTCCGTTTTCGCTTAAACGTTCCGTATAAATTAAAAAGCAAAAGGACTGTTCGCTTCCGCGCCCGATTCTTCCCCTAAGCTGGTGAAGGGCCGCCAAACCGAACCGTTCGGCGTGTTCTATAACCATTGCGCTTGCGTTCGGTACGTCCACACCGACTTCCACAACGCTCGTTGCAACGAGTACATCTGTTTTTCCCGCGCCGAAAAGCCGTAAAATATCGCTTTGTTCGGCATCGTCGGTTTTTGAGTGGATAAGAGCACATTTGAATTCGGGATACACTTTTTTCGATAAAAACTCGAACATTCCCTCGGCGGATTTAAGAGATGTTTTATTTGCAGCTGCCGAAGAATTTTCGGGTTCGGCGGTTTCGTCGTCAAAAGCGTCCTCTATGCGCGGGTAGACAAAATAGGCTTGGCGGCCTTTTTTTAACTCTTCGCGCACCGCCTCATAGACGCGTGCTTCGTTTCCCTGTTTTGTTAAAAAGGTGCGCACGGGTTTTCTTCCGTCGGGCATGGTTTTAATCGTTGTAAGGTCCAAATCGCCGTACACCGTATGCGCAAGGGTTTGAGGAATAGGCGTTGCGCTCATCATTAAAAGCGAGGGGGTATATCCTGCGCCGCCGTTTTTTATGTCCCGCTGATTTACAACCGAGGAACGTCCCTTGTCTATGATGGTTCCGCGCTGTACAACGCCGAAGCGGTGCTGTTCGTCGATAATAACAAGACGCAAATTATAATACTGCACGTTTTTTGAAAAAAGGGCGTGGGTGCCGATAACGATGTCTATGCCGCCTTCGCTCAATTCCTTTAAAAGGGGGATGCGCCCCTTGTTTTTTACATTGCCGGTTAAAAAGGCGGTGCGTACTCCCCTGCCGTCGCCTCCGATAAGGGGTTCCATAAGGCGGGCGGCGTTTTCGGCGTGCTGTTTTGCAAGGATTTCCGTCGGCGCAAGCAGGGCGCATTGAGCCCCCCAGTCCACGGTACGCAGGGCGGCAAAAAAGGCAACCAAGGTTTTACCGGAACCGACATCACCCTGCAATAAGCGCGCCATATAAAAGGGAACCTTGCTTTGCGTGTCATCTTTTTTTGTTACGGCGGGTGCATCCGGTTTTACAAAGGCCGCATCAATATCGGCATTTATGTGCGCAATCGAAGCGATTTGATCTTTTGTAAGGCTGAAAGGCAGACGCTCTGCAAGCTGTTTTTGACGCGGCGACAAAAGGGGTAAAAGTTCCTGTTCGGTGTAAATCTCTTTTTGTTCGGGAAGAACGGCACATTTTCTGCGTTCGGCAGCGCGCTCGATAATCTTTTTTTGAAAAAGAAAAAGTTCTTCAAATATAAGGGTTTTTTGCGCACACAGGGCTTCCTGCATATTTTCGGGCTTGTGAATCGCGTACACGGCTTTTTGTTTAGGAAAAAGATTGTGCCGTTCGCTTATGTCGTCGGGGATTTCGTCTTCGATACCTTTCCCGTATTTTGCAAGTGCCGCGGCCAAAGTTTTTCTGATTTGAGCCTGCGTTAAGCCGGCCGTAAGCGGATAGAGGGCAAACACCCTGCTGTCGGGAAGCGGCTTGGCTTTCCATTCGGCAAGGGTTGTGCCGGCTTCTTTTGCAAGCGGGACTGCTTCAAAGGCTGAAGATTGAATCTCTCCGTAGCGGTATGAAAAGGTACCGGTTACGCTGATAATCGAGCCTGCGGGAAGCGTTTTTTGCAAAAAAGGGCGGTTAAAGCATATAAGGGCGCCGCGCTCCGTACCGTCGCTTATAATGATTTTAAGGGTTTTCATGCGCCCGAAACCGAACCATTCATGGGCGACAACCGCGGCGGCCGTATGCACCTTACCGCGCGAAAATTCGGCAAGGCTGCGCCTTTGTGTGCGGTCTTCCCAATCGCGCGGATAATAGGTCAATAAATCGGCAACCGTAAAGACGTTTATGCGCGAAAAGGTTTTTGCAAGGCCGGGCCCGACTCCGGAGATATTCGTTAAGGGTATCTCCATCTCTTTGATTTTCATAGCTTACATAAAATCATATAATGCGGGAAACAAGAATCCCCAAACCGAATTGAACCGCAATCGAGCACACAAGAGTAATAATCAACGCCGTTTTGGGCGTTACAAAGCGGTTTCGGAAAAAAAAGCCGCTTACCTTATAGATTATCGGGTTTAAAACACTGTCCATCGTATACCAAATGGGATTTTGTGTGCGGTTTAAAAGTTCGGCGATAAGGCGCACCGCAAGCAAAATATTGAAAAAAGTTAAAATCGACGAGCAAATAGACCACAAAATACTCACAACAGTACCGAAAAGCATCCACAGCGAAAATCTGCGCCGAAAAACGATTTGCTTTAAGACCGAAGAAATAAGCATTAATGCGCCGATTGCAAACATCGGTGAAATATCGACAGGAGAGCGTTTAAAAGGATTGAATTTCTTAAATATATTCAGCCACGGGTCGCATACCGCAGCCAGAAGTTTACCGAAGGGGCTATAATTCAAATCGGGAAGCCAGGTAAAAACGATGCGGATAACACATAACAGAGAATACAGGGAAACGGCACTTGCGGCGGCCGAAACTAAACCGAATATAAAACTCATGCTCTAAATATAACAAAAAAAGCGTGCGGAATCAACAATCCTGACGCGCGCGTCGGGGCATTAACCCCTTCGCGCGAATCAATCAAATCGTGCTATTGAAGTTCTTCCTCAAACTGCAAACAGCCGTTTTTGCTTTACACGTTTATTCGCGCCACACGCTTTCGATATTGCGGTAGGTTTCCAACTCCTCGATGAATTCGTCCGTATGCGGCACCTTTGTAAGGGGGTTTGCCCTGACCGTATAGTCTTGCTGCGGTAATTCAATATGAAGAATCACCGAACAGCTGCCCTGTTTTGCGCATAAAAAATCCTGCAATTTATTCATTTGTTCCGAGTCGGTTAAAAGAGGAGAAAGGCGTATATGGATTTCGCGCACGGATTTTTCTTTAAGATCTTCAATGGGCAAAAGCTCGTTTACAAGAATACTCGGCGTATCGCGCGAAAAATCGGCTTTGCCGCTTAATGCAATAACGGCATCTTCTTTGATTTTTTCCCGCTCTTTTTCCCAAATTTTAGGAAAAAAGGTAATGTCGCAGGAACCGTCCATATCTTCAAGTTTTGCAAAGGCCATGGACTTGCCCTTTTTGGTTAAAATACTGCGCAACTCTTTTACAATGCCGAGCATAATATAACTTCGCTCGCGGGTTGCATTTGCAAGCGACTTTGTCGTTAATCCGACCGAGCGTTTGATAACCGAAGCGTATTCGTCGAGGGGGTGTCCGGAAATATAAAAGCCGATAAGTTCTTTTTCGATGCGCAGTTTTTCCAAGGGCGGATAGTCTTCAACCTGTTCAAACACAAAGGCCGAAAATTCCTGCACGCCCGAATCTTCAAAAAGACTTACCTGTCCGAATTTTGCGTCCGACTTTTTCTTACTGCAGTGATCCACTGCGCGCTCGCAATTTTGCAATAGGGTCGGACGGTTTGTTCCCAATTTATCGAAACTTCCGGTTTGAATTAAAACTTCCAAGGCGCGCTTGTTTACCGTATGCAAGTCAACCCGATCCAAAAAGTCTATAAAATCTTTAAAGGGGCCGCCTTCGGTACGCTGTTTTAAAATTTCTTCGGCGGCGGCTTCACCCAAACCCTTGATTCCCAAAAGACCGTAAACAATACGACCGTCCACAACGTCGAAATACTTATCCGAGCGGTTCACGTCGGGAGGATCTATGGCAAGCCCCATTGCGCGCCCTTCGGCTATGTATTCGGGAAGCTTGTCGGTACTCGAAATTTCGTTTGTAAGGTTGGCCGCGATAAATTCGGCGGGGAAGTTTGCTTTAAGGTAGGCGGTTCTGTATGCAAGCACCGAGTAGGCTGCCGCATGGCTTTTGTTAAAACCGTAGCCTGCAAAGGGAACGAGGATATCGAAAATTTCTCCCGCATGGGCTTCGGGAAATCCTTTTTTAACGGCACCCGCAATAAATTTACCGCGTTCTTCGGCCATAACTTCTTTTTTCTTTTTACCCATGGCGCGGCGCAAAATATCCGCCTGACCGAGGCTGTAGCCGGCTATGCGCTGGGCAACCTGCATAACCTGTTCCTGATACACGATAACGCCGTAGGTTTCTTCGAGAATATCCTTTAAGCAGGGGTCGGGATAATGAATCGTGGAAGCATCGAATTTTCCTTCGACAAACTGACCGATGTATGCCATGGGACCGGGACGGTAGAGGGCGTTTAAAGCGATAAGGTCTTCCAAGCGGCGCGGTTTTGCCTGTTTTAAAACCTTTTGCATACCGGCACTTTCAAACTGAAAAACGGCTGCGGTTTTACCCGCGCAAAACAAATCGAAGGTTTTTTCGTCGGCTTCGCTTGCCCGTTCCGTGCTGAAATTTTCAAAACCGGATCGTTTGTGTATAAGACGTTCGGCGTATTTGATGAGGGTAAGGGTTTTTAAGCCCAAGTAATCCATCTTAACCAAACCGCAGCCTTCGATAATGTCCATCGTATATTGAACGGCAACCTTGCCCGTTTTACCGTCCTTGTATACCGGTGCCCAATCGGGAAGCTCCGACTTACCGATAACGATACCCGAAGCGTGTAAGCTTGTGTTGCGGTTTATATCTTCGAGTTTGACACAAAGGTCGAATAATTCCTTGTAGCGATCATCTTCGCGGTATTGGGCAAGCTTACCGCCGTCGGGGCATTTTTCGGTTGGCGGATTAAAGGCATCGGCAAGCTTGAACTTGGGGCCGTCGGGTACGAGCTTGGTCAGCATATTGACTTCGTTCAGCGGAATGTTCAGTACGCGCGCGACGTCTTTTATAACCGCCTTTGCCTTGAGGGTACCGAAAGTGGCTATGTGAGCAACCTGCGGGTCGCCGTATTTTTCGCGCGTATATTCGATAACGTCTTGACGGCCTTCGAAGCAGAGGTCTATATCGAAGTCGGGCATACTGACGCGTTCTGGATTTAAAAAACGCTCGAACAGAAGATTAAAGCGCAAAGGGTCGATGTCGGTAATACTCATCGCATAAGCGACGATTGAGCCTGCGCCCGAACCGCGCCCGGGGCCGACCGGAATATTGTGAGCCTTTGACCAGGCTATAAAGTCCCACACGATTAAAAAATAACCGGCAAAACCCATTTCAAAAATAACTTTTAATTCATGTTCCGCGCGTGCGGTAATGTCGTCGCTTACGGTCCCGTAGCGTTTTTTTAAGCCTTCAAACACAAGATGACGCACGTAGTCTTCCTGCGTTTTAAAGCCTTCGGGAATGCGGTAAATCGGCAGACAGTCTTTAAGCTGTTCGGTTGTGTACTGGGGAATGGTTAAGTCCACCATATCGGCAATGCGCTTGGTGTTTGCCATCATTTCCGGATGGGCAGGAAACAATTTGCGCATTTCTTCTTCGCTTTTCATATAAAACTGCTGCCCGTCGTAGCGCATACGGTTGGTATCGCTTCTGAGCTTTTTTGTTCCGATACACAAAAGAACGTCCTGCGCAACCCAGTCTTCCGGGTACACATAGTGAATGTCGTTCGTTAAAACCGTCGGAACATTCATGCGTTCGGCTATATCGATAAGCATGGGGGCAACGCGCCTTTGTTCTTCAAGGCCGTGATCCTGCAATTCAATAAAGAAGTTTTCTTTGCCGAAAATACTCTGATACAGTCTTATCATTTCTTCGGCTTCTTTATGCTGCCCTGCAAGAAGAAGGCGCGGCAGCTGTCCTGCCAAACAAGCGCTGGTACATACCAGACCGCCCGAATACATTTTAAGCAGCTCAACATCAATACGGGGCTTGTAGTAAAAGCCTTCGGTAAAAGCACGCGAATTGAGCATACAGAGGTTCTTATAGCCTTCGACGTTTTTTGCGATTAAAATAAGGTGGTAGTATTTATTACCCTGCTCGGTTCCCGTACGTTCGAGGCGGCTTGAACCTGCAACGTAAAATTCACAGCCGACAAGGGGCTTAATACCTGCGGCATGGCATTGCTTTTCAAAACGCAGCGCACCGAACATATTGCCGTGGTCGGTAAGGGCAAGGGCTTGAAAGCCCAATTCCTTTGCACGTTTGATTAAAACGGGAATACGGGAAGCCGCATCCAAAAGCGAATAATCGGAGTGTACGTGCAAATGCACAAATTCGGCTTTGGGAACATCGGGTTCGTCCCCGCCGCTTTCCGGCTGTGTTACGGCATCTTCGGCTGCGGCTGCTTCTTCGCGTTCTTCAGCCTCTTCAAATACATCCTGCTCTTCAATTATCTCATCGATTAAATCCGCTTCTTCCACCGCATTACTCCGATTCCAGTATAAACTAAAAAGAGGCGGCGGGCAAGCGGGCATTTCGGATTAAAGAGAACGGCTGCCGCCTTACCGAACGATAACATTTATTACCGATATAAATCTTTTATAACTTTTCGACTTCTTCGCGGGATAAACCGGTCGCCTTACTGATTGTATCAATCGAGAATTGCATATTTAATAAGTTTTTAGCGGTTTCGAGCGATTTTTGATACGCACCTTTATATAAGCCCGCTTTCATCCCTTTTGTATAACCGAAGTGCTCCCATGACGCCTTATCATGCTCATATTTCATGCGGTTTTCATACAGCCACCGCTCTTTCGGGTCTTGCAGCATCACGTCCACCGTTTCATTTGCCTGTTCCATTACAGCAGAATTATCCGCAAGCATTGCACGCACCTCCTTATCGTCCGTTTCTATAAATCTTAACCAATTAACCAGCCGTTGTGTTTTTTCATCGGGTACGGTTCCTGCCGACTGCTTTTCTTTCGCTTTTGCCAAATTCAAAAAGTGAATCTCAAGTTCATCGGAAAGCTCCGTGTAAAGCCGTTTTTCCAGCACCCGATATTCACTGTGCAACAATTCATTTAACTTAAAGCCTTCACCGACTATGTTTATTGTAATACACTTGGGCAGTTTTGTATACACTTCACCTTTTTGCAAGTTTTCTGTGTACATCTTTGCCCAATAAAAAACGGTGCGCTGTGCAAACTCATCGTTCCATCGGTTTTGGATTTCAATGTCAATCACGGTGCCGTCTTTAAGCCGCAGTTTTACATCCAAAATACCTGTTTTATCACTTAAAGAATCGTTGTGGAATTCTTTATCCAGCAACTCCAAATCCTCAATGTCTTTGATCGGAATATCCAACACACAGTCCAAAAAGTCCTGTAAGACAGCCTTGTTTTCTTCCGTCCCAAAAACCCTTTTAAACGCATAGTCATTGCGCAATGTGATTTTGAATACGTCATCCGCTTTGTTTTCCGTCATGATTTCACCTCCTATAATGTTTTACAAGAGAGCTATACCGAAATAGCTTCGTTTTGTTTCATATTCTGCACACTGACGTGCAAAAAAGTTTTAAAACAATTGCGAACCGAAACGTGTAAATCCACGATGTTTACAACAAGACAGATGTGTCCCGTTGTAAACTCGAGTTAAAGAGAGCGACGCTATCTTAACCGCTCTGTTTAAACATTATTGGATTTGATGTGAAAAAAAACAGACTTTTTTTCGAAAAAAGTAAAATTTATTTTTTATTTATCGGTTAAAGGTTTTGTAGTATAACCGTATGCTCCGACTAAGTATAATCAACACCCCCCGACGCGAGCGTCGGGGTATTAAAACCCTCCGCACGAATATAGCGGTTCTCTTTATCCTGCTATTCTTTTATCGCCATAACCTTGCGTGTTTCATCAATGCCGGGGCCCAGCACGCGGATAAAGTACATACCGCGGGCAACCGCTTCACCGTTTTTGTTCGTTCCGTTCCATCTGTAAAGGTGTTCGCCTTTTTCCGCATGTCCGGAATACAAAACTTTTACCACATCGCCGTCCAAAGTCATTACCATAACGCTTAAACTGCCGGCTTTTTCCGCGGTAACGGCTATCGTACATTTTTCACCGGTTTCCACATTGATGACATTGTTCAAAATGCTTACGCCGCCGGCTTGTTTTTTTATTGCGGAAATATCAAAAGACCACAAATCTATGGAAGCGGGGTCGTTCGGGTCTTTTAAGCGCAGGGCATAGAGGGGAATCTTCGGAGTCGGGCTCGATCCGCCGTCATCGCAGTCGTGGTCTATCAAAATATAATTACTGCCGTTTTTCAGTGCGAACAAAAATTCAGCCCTGCTTCCGTCCGGATAATTTAAAAATTTCGGCGACAAAGGAACGGTCAGCGGATTATTGAACAATTTAAACTCATACTTGAATCCGTTAGGAACAGTCGGAGATAAGAGAATAACTTCATTCGAAGAACACGGATTTTCTTCCGGACTGAGAACCGATAACCCTGAAACGGCTCCCAAAGGAAGTCCCGTAATTGCAGGCAGCCATATACGGCTTCCCAAATTCGTTGCTTTATTCAAATTGACCGACACCGAAGCGGGATTCGGATTGTTTTCCATATATAGTTCCAGATTCGTCGGAGCGGATGTATCACCGGGTAAAACATTTTCAACCGCAAGATGAACGGTTATATCTTCTTTTTCCAAAACGGTATTACCCGGAATGCCGGAACCGTCAAACAGGCGGACTGCCTGGCTTGTTCCGCCGTATATACCTGCAGTTACAAAACCCGAAGTACCGTCATCCAATTTACGCTCGTCATAGGCAAACAAGGGCCGTATAATATTGACGGCAAAATCGCTTATAACGTGTTTATGACCTTCAAATGTCGGATAAACACCTATCTTGGGATAAATATGAATAAGGTTGTCAGTGTCTTTTTTAACCCGAAGCTTTGCCGTTGTGAGCAAATTATAAGTTACGGACTCCGTAAGAGAAACTATAATACCCGTTCCGTTTTTTGTATCGGTACGTACACGAGCCGGAACCGAAGAATCAATTTGTATGGTTGAACCGGCGGGTACGTCGATAAGTTCAAAATTGCCCGGAATTTTTGCAAGTGTTTCGGGTCTTGTGTCGATTTGCGATGTAAACAAAACATAGATTTGTTTTAAGCCTACAGGGGCAGCCGTCAGTGCAATGTTGGGCGGCGATGCATCGATTGATTTTGCATCGGCACAGCTTTTCATCAGGTTGCCGGCAAGGTCGGTTATGCGGCCTCCGTTTAAAGAGGTATCGATTCCGCGATAACCGACCGTAAAAATTTCGGTTACGGGAAACTTTAAGGGAGCGCTCGGCGGACTTATTCTCAGCTGTAAATATAAACTGTCCTGCTCCGAAAATCCGATCGGTCGAGAGCCGAAAATAGCTTCATTCTCCGCTTTTTGTACGAGCGTCAAAGGGTACGCGGCAGTATCCGTTCCCCTAAATTTTTGAAGCGCTGCATTAAATTCCGGTTTTTCCGCATCAAATATAAATACGACTTTTACCTCACCCGGGGCAGGCAGGGTACACGCGCGGATGCCTCCCATTGTACGATTACTGCCTGTAAAACGCGAGCCGCCGTAAGAATCATACCTGTCGTTTACAGTGTTCCACCCCGGATGTGATATCAATGCACCTGCAGTTTGCCACCACAGTGCAGTTGAAGCGTAATTCGGTGTATTGTCAAAAAAGTGAAATTCTATTTTATCGGCAAACTGCGATGAAGCCGAATATGCGGTAATTTCTTTACTTGTATTGGCAGTGTCCAGCCATTTAGCGGAATCATCGGATGCCTTTGCAAATACGGGCGGCGAGGTGTCCCAGCTGCCGACTTCAGGAAGTCCGACGGCGGATGAAGCGTATATTTTAGGCTTAAATTGTACATCAAGTTTTTCCCACTCTTTCAACGGGTCGGAGGCGGAAGGCTCTCGTGTCCGCACATTCGCCGTATTGAGCGGATTTGGGGACGGTTGCGTATACACGGGAACTGCCGAGCCGGAAGGAGCCAGTGCCTCGTTTATATACCCTATCCAATTGTGGACACTTGTTCCGCCGACGGTTACGCTGCCGTCAACCCAGCCCGCAACGGAAATGCGTACCCGGCATTCCCTCTTGTCGGTAACCGGCAAGGTGTTAACTCGCATTGCCGACGTTCGATACACGGCATGCACCGAACCCGAAGTTCCGCCGTGTTTACCGGTATCAAGTTTGCCGTTTGAAAAGGACGCAATCCCTTTAACTTCGGTAATGTTTTTGGCCGAATCCGTTGCAATGTTGCCGAGTGTATCTGTTGCCCGAATATATTTTTCGCCCACACCGATAAAAGCGGGGTTGTCCGATATGCCGTCTATAAACACCGGCTCGGAATAGCGGAATTCTATAAAGTTATGAGCATCATATCTCGGCTGAGAAGATACCGTGTGAGGCTCCTGACCGATATAAACTGCCGCAAGAACGGGCGGACAGCGGTCTTCGACCTTGCCGTATATTTTTCCGTTACCGCCGCTTGCATCCGCCGCAGCCCCTGCATAGTGGAGCAGACGGTTTTTATGCTTATCCCGCAAACTGATATATAGATTCGGAAAGAGCCTATCATCGGAATTTGTTCCCTTAGGAATCCACAAATTCGGTTTTATGGTTTGATGACGCGGGTCTTTATTTTGTACCGGCTCATAAGGCGAAGAACCTCCGCGGTCGGTACTTTGGTTTGAACCTGGAGATATACCCGTTGCATCGGTATTCCAACGTTTCGACGGAGAGCCGTCCGTACGCAAAAAGAACTCCGCAACATCGCCTGCAGGCAAAGAACCGGCGGGCTTTCCGTCTGTCCCGACTTTCAAAACGGAGGTAAATTTAAAATTTTGTTCGCCGTCGTTAAATCGTATTTTACCGGCATTTATTGCAGTCTGAATTTCATTGTTTGAATTTTCAATCGATTTATTGAATTTAACATATATCGTATCGTCCGAATAAGTATAAGCTTTTTCAATAGTCGGCCGACCAAACTCCCAGCCGGAATTTCCGCTTTGGTCGGTACATTTTTCCGCCGCTGCGACAGAACCGCCGGTAACGGTACAGTTTTTAACGGTTGTAAAATACGCTTCGGCAAAGGCGGCTGTTGCATTATCGTTATTCGGAATATCAAGCGTCCACGACGGATTTGAACCCGTTTCCGCTTTAAGTTCAATACCGTTTGCGTAAAAGTTTTTGCCGGCTTTTAACTTTTTGCCGGTTAAATCGGCAAAAGAACCTGAATATTTTCCGCCCGAAAGGCCGCCCGGAAGGGCTGTTCCGTCGGGCAGCTTGGGAGGAAGAGAAACGGAAGGCTCGGCCGTCATTCCCGTTCTTTCCAAATGATTATAGGTAAACAAGTTTTGTGTTCCCGACGGGTCGGAAGCACCGTCCGCCACCGTGTCATTTGCCTTATAGGCGGAACCGAAAAGAACTATGTCGCCCTTCACAGAACCCGCCTCAGCGGTTATTTCCGTCCCGCCCATAGTAACGGTTCCTGCAAAGAGGACAAAATTTGCGCAGGAAAGGGAATTTGCAAGATTTATATCTTTTGCAATAAAAAAGGCTGCGTCGGCAGGTCTTGTCCAAGCGGTTGATGAGGGGTCAAGCGTCGCAGAATGAGTAATGTATATCTGTTTTGATTCGACGTTAAATGTTCCTGCCGCAAGCGGACTGCCGCCGGAATTTGTAACGGGAGCTCCGATTTGTAAATGGCAACTATTGCCTGCTTGTTTGAAAGAGGAGGCTTTTACAGGGCCTCTTATAACGCAGTTTCCTGAACCGTTTACGGTAAACAGCACTGCATTTTGTGCACTTATTTCGGCATAAGAAAAAACGTTGCCGGCGGTAAGGGTCAGCTTGTTTACGGTAACCGCAGGTAAAGGCGACGAGGTTTTTTCACCGAAGTTTACCGTACCGGCCTGTATTTCGATGTCTTTTTTGTTTGAACCGTCATCTGCCGTTACAGCTTTTTTAAAAGTGAGCGTTCCGTTCACAGCCGTAAAGGTACTGTTCTTTTTCAGCGTAACGGCGTCTTCATACGTTTGCTTGCCGGCTGTAACCGCTAACGGGGGGGAAGCTGTACCGGCCGCCTCCGTCGTGCCGCTTACCGAAATTTCTTTTACATTTACGGAGGCACACTCCAGTTTAAGATTTCCCCTAACGGCAAAAGTACTATTTGAGCCCGTAATAGAAGCATTTTGCTCAAACGTAACCGAAGTTGAAGCTGCAAAGGTTGTATTACCGTTCAGCGTTACCGCATTCTTGTAAGTTTGAGTCGGCGCCGTAACGGTAAGGGTGCCGTTTGTGTTGACGGTAAAAGTATCGTTGACGATCATACCGCTTGCCGCAAGGCTTGTTTTATCGCCGCTTACAATCAGCTCATGATAGGGGCCTTCCCACACATTTGAAGCAACGGAAGGATTGCCGTTGTATTCGACCGTTGAGCCCGCCTGCACCGTCATTTTGTTTGCAGGCGTTCCTTGTTCGAACCACGCTTTTTGGTCGGTGCTTCCTTTAAGAAAAAGATGTCCCCCGGATTCAACGTCCAGTTGTGCCGTTGAGCCGCCGGAAGTTTTTATCGTCAAGTCTCCCAAATCGAGCTTTGCATTGTTTTCAACAGTAACGGATTTTGCCTTTGCGCCGGTATGCTGTCCGACACAAGGATATCTGCCGCCCTGACCCGGTTTTATTATTACATCCGCGTGTTCCGAAGGGGTTGCGTAAGGAGGATCCCAATTTCCCGCCGTGTTCCAGTTTGTATCGACGTTTCCCGTCCAAACAATCTGTCCCTGAGCGTTCGTAAAAATCCAGTTTCGGGGGGGCGTACTTACAGGGTCGGGACTGCTTGCCGCAGCCATATAGGAGCCGCCGTTTGCAATAGGTATATCGTTTTTTACTTTAAGCCATTTGCCGCCGGTTTTGTGGCCGTTCAACGTAATTTCGGAAGGGTTTGTACCGCCTTGGACGGTAAGCAGACTGCCTTCACTTGTTCCCTCAAGCTTTAGGTCTCCGCCGACCGTAATGTTCTTACTGATAGTAAGGGTTTTTCCGCCCGCACCTGTAAGACTTAGATTGTGGAATTTTGTATTACCCGCAGTGCCGGTGCCCGTAATTGTATGGTTCGTACCATTAGTCAGTGTTACGGTATATCCGGTAGGCGGACTGCCCGTGTTTGTTGCATCAAAGGTTCCGTTATTGGTAAAATCACTCCTAATAGTAATATCCGAGCCGAGTTTTACCTTGGCAGAGGAATTGATTGTAAGATTGTTTATATTTTTTTGTCCAAACGCATTCGTGAATGAAAGAGTTTGCTCAGTGCCGCTTCCGTTAAAGGTGAGAGTTCCGCCTGTTTGATTAAATTGACCGGCGGTAAGATTTCCTTTAACAAGTATATCGCCGCCGGCTGTCCATAAGTTGGAAGAAGAATGAGGGGTATCATTAACTTTAATATCACCCCTTGCATCGACTTTTTTTGAACTCCAGCCCCCCCTTACGGTAAGATTTCCGGCTGTAACCGTATTTGATGTCGTTATCGTACCGCCGGTAAGGGTTAAATCATAGTTTGACGCCCCTTCATTGGCAATAACATTTCCACGATAAATTTGGTTTCCGGTTCCCGTACTTATTTCAACCGGTGTGCGTGCGATAATAAGGTCTCTTTTTACATCCATAGACGACGCATTCAGCGTTTGTCTTCCACCGCTTACCTTCAGTTTCTGATACGGCCCTGACCAAACATTTGAAGCAACGGAAGGATTGCCGTTATATTCGACGATACAGCCTTCTTTAAGGTTTATTTTTTCATCGGTATTTGAAGTTTCAAACCACGTTTTTTGGCCGGCACTTCCTTTAAGTTTTAAGGTACCTGAGTTTTCTATCTTTGTTTTTTTTGAAGCTCCTGCATTTATCGTATAGTCCGATAAATCAAGCTCACCGCTTGTGTTGTCGGCCGAACCTTTTTTTATCTCAATGCTTTTTGCTTTAACATTACCGGTAAGTACAGGATACTGCACAGGATAGTTTGTCCCCGAAACAGTGACAGTTTGTTTTGCGGGTATTATAACGGTCGCATTGTACGTGGGAGTATATAAACTCTCTCTATAAACCGAACCCGACATTTCCGCCCAGTTTCCTGCCGTTTCCCATCCCGTACCGCTTTTTCCTGTCCAATACAGAGTAACAGGAGGGTCTTCGCTCTCAAACTTCCAGCCGTTGAAAACAGTCCCCGACGGCGAAACCGGATTTCCGTTTTTTTGACTGTTATATACTTTATATCCCCAATCGGATGAACTCGATCCGACCGGCTGTATCTTGACCTTATCGGTATTTATATTAAGATAAGCTCCCGTTCCCGTATGAATTGCTTTAAGATGTATCTCTCCGCTTGTACCGCTGTCAACCCTAAGATATGAAACGGGAGAAGGTGTTCCGCTTAAAACCAATCCTTCTACGGATATTTTTCCTTCAACTTTTAAAGTTTTTCCGCCGGCGTTTTCACATTTAATGCTGTGGAATTTTGTATCGTTTTCATCACCTGAACCCTTAATGGTTACGGCTCCTCCTGCCGGAGGGTTAAAAGTTACGGTTTTAGAATGTGTAAGAGCATCGAAAGTTCCGTTGTTGTTAAAATTTTTACGGATTGTAATGTTCTGTTCCACGGTAAGCTTTTTGCCGGAATTTATTGTAAGATTTTCTAAAATCGTTTCAGTGCTTCCTGTTATACTGCAATTGTTTCCGGTAAAAATCACGACTCTATCGGATACTGCAGCTGTAAGGGTTCCGTTATTGGTAAGCGTATTAGCAACTTCAATGTCTTTATGAAATGTACATTTTTTTCCATTATTAATTTTTAAGTTATAAAAGCCGGAGTTTGCACTGCCTGCAATTTGGCTGTTATCACCGTTAAAAATTACGGTTGTATTAGCGTCGGTAGTAAAGGTTCCGTGATTTGTAAAAATGCCGGAAAGGGTAAGGGGTGCGCCGGTTCCCAAGGTAAGAGAACACCCGTAATCAATTGTAAGCGAGTTTGCAACCGCAGCCGAAGTAATTGCAGGAGGATTTGACGAAGTATTTATAGTTACATCGTCTCCCGCAGCGGGTGTTTCTCCTAAAACGGCCGCAATGCCATCTTTCTTCCAATTCCGGTAATCAGCCCAGTCGGTACTTTGTGTTCCTGTCCATGTATAATTTGCAGCAAATCCTGCAGCCGTCGAAAAGAGAATAACCGAAATTATAAAAAGCCCTTTAAATCTTTTCACCATACCTATATTATATCGGCTTTTTACCGAAAAAACCAGTGCAAATATGGAGAAAATTGATTTTAAGAGAAGAGTGGAGAATCGGTAAAATCCATAGACAGAATGTGATTTTTTTGTCCTGTTTAGTGAAGATAGACCAAATCCGCCGACTGTTTATTTATCCGATTCACATTTATGGCAGAAAGATGTTACTTTTTGTGTTGCAGCGGTTAGATTACAAAAGAGCCGTTTTATGATATAATGGATGAAGGTAAAAAGAGGGTTCGGAGATTTACCACCGAGGCGCGAGGGATATAATGATAAAACCTAAAAAACAAATAGAAATGAAATATATAATTCCAACATGTGTTACTCTATTGAGATTAATAGCTGCACCTATTTTCTATTATGTATTCTTAAACGGCTCTTGTGTCATAGCGTTTTCTATTTTTATATTTGCAGTCTTAACAGATATTGCGGATGGTAAAATTGCCAGAAAACTAAATGCAACAAGTACTTTTGGTGCTTTTCTTGATGTTATTATAGATTTTGTACTAATTATTATGATTTTTTTAGCATTTTTTAAGAAACAGTGGTATGGTATATTTGTATTTATACCAATTGCAATATCATTTATAAATTTTATTATCGGATCGAGGTTAAAAAAGCCAATATATGATCCATTAGGAAAGTATATGGGTGCATTTGTAATGACTATGATTGGAAT
>CAUURR010000019.1:0-18919 GCA_963547555.1 uncultured Treponema sp.
CAGGATACATTCAATAGATATAGACTCTTCGCTTCTTTCCGCCGAATATACGGGAAGTTTTGATATAAAAAAACTGCGACCCCAAGGAACGGCTCTTATCCGCTCGGTGAGGCTTCCGAACGGAAACCGTATTTCTGCCGAACTTTATATGGAATCGTTTGAAAACGAAAGCCTGTTTTTTATCCCGCAGCTTTATTTCGGCGAAAACAGTTTAACCGCCATACAGCTGCGTCTTATCGGTGACGGACTTTCGCGCGATTTTACGTTTGAGGCCTTTGACTATTCGAGAGCCGATACTGCAGGACCGGGAACGATTCGATTAAACGGCAGTTTTTCGGCGGAAAAACAAAAGTATCTGCAAGCACAATTTTCCGCGGAAAATATGTTTGCCGACTCAACTGCTTCGACTGCCGCGTGGGTTTTACCCGAAAAGAGCAGTGCCGCCTTGAACCCTCTTATTACCCGCTTAAGTCCCTACATCTTTTCATTTGATTTGTTTTTTTCGACCGATTTTAAAACTTTCACGTATAATACGCCGTATGCGGTTATAGCCAATACGCAAAAAGACAATGAATTGCTTTTGTTTTCCGTCGACGGAACCGAGTCGGTTTTCCGTATCGGGCAATTCAATATGCTTGCCGGCGGTCAATCCGTTCAGCTTGAAGCAAGTGCGGATATAGCCGCTGCAAAAGACGAAGTCTTTTTTTCCGCCGCCCTTTTTATCAATTCGCTTCCCTATGCTTTCTCCGGTGTATATGCCCCGAATCGATTTTTAAATATAAGCGGTGATTATAATTTTAGCGCCTCGCTTTATACGGATAAGGGAGGATCCGTTACGGGTACCCTTGAAGCTTCGGCGGTGCCTCTTGTCGTAAATAATTTATTATTTTCATATTCATTTATCGTCCGGGGAGAATATAATACGGCTGAAGATTGGAATATATATTTTGACCGTATAGATGTTGCGGAAACATCGGGACATTTACAGGTATCGCCGCGTGTTGCTCTTTCGGGGTTTGCAGGTCCTGACGGTCTTTATTTAAATAATATGTCCTATTCCGATGAACTGTCTTCATTAAATGGAAATATAAATGTTTTATGGGCTTTTAAAAACGGAATACCGGAATCCTTGTCTTTAAATATTTCTTTGTCCGATGCCTTTTCGCCTGAAATGTATTCGGTTTTGCTCCGGGCATACAACCCCGAAGGTGCGGCCGCATCCGAACGCGATTTTAGTGACCGTATTTATTTGTCGGCAGAGGCGGAAATACGATCTTTGCCCTGTGCGCGTTTTTTGAAACTGCAAAGTCAGGAGCACGCGGTAAGCGGCCGTGTAACCGCGTTGGGAACGCCTAAAAATCTGTCGGTGCAGTTGAATATCGATAAGGCTTCATTTAAGGCCGGTACTGCCGAAGTTTTTGCTGAAGGTGCCGTAATTCTTGAAGATAATAATTTATCCGTTTCCGACTGTACAATACAATACGGCACCTTGAATATTACCCCGCTTAACGGAACAATTTCTTTAAATGATTTATCCGGCAGTTTTAAGGGAAATGTGTCCGGCCGTCTTGCCAATGATATATATTTCAGCAAAAAGACCTTTCAAAGTCCCTTTGCTTTTACGGTGTTTTCTTCTGATGAGGATAATACGCTTCCTTTGAAAGAAAAATCATTTCAAGCGGATTTGGTTTTATCACATTTGGAAGGCTCTTTTTTTAATACCCGCGAAAATTATAAAATTCAGCTTATTCGTACCCCGGGGCGTTTTGATTTTTATGCCGGTTTGTTCGGCGATATAGTAGGCAGCTTTTCGGACACAGGCGAACTGGAGATAACAACCGGAGAAGATTTTCCGATTCGGTTCAACGTGCAGGGCATGGTTCAAAATAATGAATTGTTTCTTTTTGTCGATGATATGGCCGCGAGGGGAGAAACGTTTGCAGGATTATTGGATTTACCGGTATTTTCTCTGTATTCGGGGAATGCGGTCGGACAGGGAACGATTACCGGTTCCGTCTTAAATCCCATGATAAACGCGGAATTTACCGGTACAGACATGGTTATCGGTGTACCCGATTATCTTGACGAAAAAATGTCATGTAAAAGTCTGCAGGTGAAAGCGGTGAACAATGTGTTTTCGGCGGAAAAGGTTGTTTTTTTCGGAGAAAAAAGCGGCTCCCCCGTTGAAGTCAGTGTAGAATTGGCATTGGAAAAAATGCTTTTTGATACCCTCACTTTGCAAGCCGAAACCGTCGAAAAAAAACGTGTTGCAGGTAGATACAAGATGCCGCACGGACTGTTTACCGGCAAGGCCTTAGCGAATATAGATTTGTTTGTCGATAGGAACAGTGTCGATGTGCGCGGCTCGGTTGATGCGGCGGCTCTTGATGCGGTTATTACGCTTACTGCCGACGGCGAGGTTGCTCCGCAGAATGCCGATTTTGATGTAATTGTTGATCTTACTATAGTGGCGGATTCAAAAACCCGCTTATTTATTCCGTCCAAGACAAATCCCTTTTTACGCGGTGTTGTTACGCAAACCGAACCGCTGCGTATTCTCATCGACACCCGTTTTGATAATTCATCTTTTACGGGAGCCTTTTCAATGAAGGGCGGAGAAATTCTGTATTTGAACAGGACCTTTTATGTAAAGGAAGCTTCCGCGGTTTTAAATGAGTCCATGGAATCTTTTGATCCGCGCATAACCGCCCGGGCGGAAATACGTGAACGGCAAACTGACGGTTCTCCGGTGCGTATTATACTCAGTGTGGTAAATCAGCCGTTGAGCCGCTTAAATCCCGCTTTTTCATCAATTCCCGTAAAATCGCAGCAGGAAATTATGACATTGCTCGGACGCATTCTTTTAGCCGATGCCGGCGGAGCCGAAGCGGCCGCAAATCCTATTGCTTTGTTGGGCGGTTTGGCGGATTACGGTGCTCAGATAACCGTTTTCAGAAATGTCGAAAACCGATTGCGTGATTTATTCAAATTTGATATATTTTCACTGCGAACTATGTTCCTGCAAAATGCTTTTATGGGAGCATTGAATATAAACAGCGGACAAAAATTTACCGTCGGTAACTTTTTGGATAATACAACTGTTTATATAGGTAAGTATTTCGGAGATACCATCTATGCGGATGCTATGCTGCATTTGGCATATGATGCCGTTTCCGCCGAAAAAGAAAAAAGCTTTGGCGGTTTAAAATTCCGGCCTGAAATAGGCTTGGAATTACCTTCGCCGTTCGGAGCTATAAGATGGAGTATAGCTCCGGAATTGAATTCCGACTGGAAATTACTTGTTCCGCATACTTCAATAAGTATATCGTGGAAGTTTAATTTTTGATTTTTACATTTATAAATTCGACCGGGAGGCGGTATGTACGGCAAAAAGCGTATATTGACTTTTTTTTATTTGTGTGTGTTGAGCATCTTATGTGTAAACTTGGCGGCTCAAAGTGAAAGCGATTGGTATTATGAAAAAGAAATTCGTGATATAAAATTTAACGGCTTGCGTTTTGTAAAAGACTCCGATCTTGATGCGGTTGTGAATACCTTTATCGGCCGGGATTTTTCCGATGAATTGTATGCCGAAATTTTAAATAAAATTTACGCACTTGAATATTTTGAAGATGTAACGCCCCTCGCTTTACCCGCGGATCCCGAAAAAAAGACCATTATTCTTCAATTCAATGTTGTTGAACGTCCCGTTATAAAGTCGCTCGGATTTTCCGGCAACAAAGGACTGCGGATATCCGAATTGCGTGATGCGGCCGCATTAAAAGAAGGCGATATTTTTATTTTATCGAAAGTTTTACTTGATGAGCGTAAGCTTCAAAAACTGTATCTCGAAAAAGGTTACACGGATGTGCGTGTCGTTTCCGACTTTACCGAAGAAGAGGACGGTATTAAATTGACTTTTAAAATTACCGAAGGCCGCCTGTCGGTAATTACGGCAATCCGTTTTCAAGGAAATTCATTTGCTTCCGAAAAAAACTTGAAAAAAGATATGAAACTGAAAGAATTCGGCTTGTTCAGTAAGGGGGCATTTCAGGAATACCTGCTTGAACTTGATAAACAGTCCGTTTTGATGTATTACCAAAATAAGGGTTTTATGGATGCGGCCCTTGTCGATGTAATAAAAGATGTTGCATATAACGAAGAAAAAAAACGCGATGAGATTACGATAACCTATGTCATAAAAGAGGGTGTCCAATATGTTTTTAACGGTATTACCACGCAGGGAAATGTTATCTTTTCCGATAAAGAATTACTTGCTTTGGTAAAACTTAAAAAAGGAACCACCTTTAATCAAGTTCGTTTTCAGGAAGGGCTTGCCGCCATTGCCGACTTGTATTATGAAAACGGTTATACCTCAAATACTTTTTATCCGGATATAAAAAAAGATACCGAAAACCGCCTTATTTCCTGTACGCTGTTTATAACGGAAAATCGGCGCAGTCATATTGAAAAGATAAGTATTGTAGGAAATAAAAAAACAAAAGACAATGTTATTTTGCGGGAAATTCCTTTGGAAAGCGGAGATATTTTTTCAAAACGCAAAATAGAAACGGGACTGCGCAGTTTATATAATCTCGGCTTTTTTTCCTCGATTATTCCTCAAATTGTGCAAGGCTCGGAAGACAACTTGATGGAATTGGTTATAAACGTTGAAGAGCAATCTACTACATCGGTTGAATTCGGTCTTACTTTTTCCGGTATTGCCGATCCTTCCGCATGGCCCGTATCCGCTTTTATAAACTGGAAGGATTCCAACTTTTTGGGAACCGGTAAATTGATCGGTGTGAATTTAAACGGTTCGAACGATGAACAAACGCTCAGTTTTAATTTTAACGATCCCTGGTTTTTAAATCGTTCGCTTAATTTTAATGCGGGATTGAACATTAAACATCGTACGGCAAAGGCGGCTTATTATAATTATTTCCCCGGTGGCGTGAATAAAACCGATTATTATATGAATTACAATCAATTATCTTTCGGCGGCGATATTTCGCTGGGAAAACGCTGGGTATGGAATTTTGCAGCCTTTACCCTTACCGGCGGTTTGTCCAATACTTTTGAAAGAAATTTTTATGATGCCGCTTTATATACGCCGGTCGATTCGACGGTGAGCGACAGACACGGTAAATTCGGGGTGAAAAATACGATATGGACAAAGGCAGCCTTAAACGCCCGCGATACGCTTTTTGATCCGTCAAAAGGCTGGTTTGCAAGTCAGCAAATTTCATGGACGGGACTGCTCCCGAAGGTTGAATCGGAATATTATCTTAAAACCGATACCAAGGGAGAAATATATGTTACTCTTTTGGATAAGCCCGTTTCCGAAACATGGAATTTAAAGTTTGTTCTTGCAGGTTATACCGGTTTTACATTTTTATTTCCGGTAGAAGGAACTCCCATCGGAACGAACAGTTTGCTTTATATAGACGGTATGTTTAACGGGCGAGGCTGGAGTTCGGGAGCCGACCAATCAAGCTCGGCAACAGGACGTGCTTTATGGAGCAGTTTTGCCGAATTGCGTATGCCGCTTGCTCCGGGTATTTTTTCGCTTGATTTTTTTATGGATATTATTACGGTTAAAGAAACGCCTGAAAAAATGTTTACGCAATTATCCGGTAACGACTTCTTTTTCAGCTTCGGCCCGGGGCTGCGTTTTTCACTTCAGCAGTTTCCTTTGCGTTTAATGTGGGCATGGTCGTTTAAAACAACGGACGGTAAATTTGAATGGAACTCGGCGACTAAAAATGCCGGAAGATTTGTCCTTTCATTCAATTTGGTAAATCAATAAGGAGTTATAATACATATGAAAAAAATAAGCTTTGTGTTTATATTTACGGTTTTGGCCGTTTTTTATACCGGTCTTTATGCTCAGCAAATGCGTATTACAAATGTGGGCGTCGTCGATACCGGTCGTGTGTATACAACCTATTTTCGCGAATCATCGGCAGTGCGCACTTACGATTCCAAAAAGGCGGATTTTCAAGCGGAAGTGGATAAGCTTACCGCCGAACTGCAAAATCTGCAGGATAAAAAAATCGCATATGAAAAAAGCGGTAATGAATCGGCGGCATTGCGTACCGAATCCGAGATAACAAAAAAAGCCGATTTTTTGACGGCATATACCGCTTCAAAAAATATGGAGCTTGAAAAACTGCGTAAGAACCTTTCAAATTCGAATACTTTTTATCAGCAGTTGTACAAGGTGATAAGTCATATTGCCGAAAGTGACGGCTATACGCTTATTTTAAGTTTACAGCAGGCAAACGGAATCTTATGGTACAGTCCCACCGTTGATATTACCGAAAAAGTTATTGCCGAATTGGGCCGCAACTGACGGTATGGGCCGGTATTTTACGGGGAATGTAACGGAAATGTAATGGAAATGTAATGGAAATGTAATGGAAAAGAAAATGTCCGCACAAACGCTTTCCGGTTCAATTACACCTTTAATGGCGCAGTATCACCGCATAAAGGCGGAGCATGCGGACGAAGTGCTCTTTTTCAGACTGGGCGATTTTTACGAAATGTTCGATACGGATGCCGTTGAAGTTTCCCGTCTTTTGAATTTAACGCTTACGCACCGCGGCGAAAGCCCTATGTGCGGCATTCCCTATCACGCATCGCGCATATACATTGCCCGCCTTTTGCGTTTGGGTAAAAAAATTGCCATATGTGAGCAAATTGCCTTAAATGAAAACGGCAAGGGCTTAGCCGAACGCAAGGTTGTTGAAGTTATTACCCCCGGAACCGCTGTCGAAGAAGAATATTTGGAACAGCACACAAACAACTTTTTGGCTGCTCTTTGTTTTTCTTCCTGTAAAAATACCGCCTCTTCTTTTGCAGCCGGGAAAAATGCTTCTTCCGCAAAAAGCAAAGGCGAAGAACAGGTTTCTTTTTCTTATATCGATATTTCTACCGGAACTTTTTGTGCAACGCATTGGAAAGCAGCCGATATGGCGGAAGAACTTGCCAAAGAGTTGGGGCGCATTATGCCGCGCGAACTGTTGGTTTCCCGTTCCTGCCTTGAATCGGAGGCTGCCGAAGCGGTAATCCGTCAGTATGCTTCCGTTTCCGTCAATATTGAAGACGATTGGAGATTCGATGCGCAAAGTGCGTATAACCGGCTTTTGTGTCAGTTCGGAACGCTTAATTTACAGTCGTTTTCTTTAACCGATACATCGCCCGAAATTCCGTCGGCAGGGGCACTGCTTGAATACGTTCTGCGCACTTCGGCTTTTTCCCGCTCTGACGGTATTTTGCCGCAGGTTACGGGGCTTTCCGTGTATGCCGACAGCGATTATGTTATTTTGGACGATTCTTCGCGGCGCAATTTGGAAATCACCGCCAATTTACGCGACGGGGGCATTCAATACAGTTTGCTGGAAACCGTCCGTCATACCCAAACCGCTATGGGCTCCCGGCTTTTAAATGCCTTTTTTGCCCGTCCCCTGCGTTCGGTCGAAGCGATGCAAAGGCGGCATACCCATGTCGGTCTTTTTGTAAAATCCGAACAGGTGCTGAATTCCGTCCGAACCGTATTATCGCGCATTTTGGATATAGAGCGGCTTGCAAGCCGTATCGTCCTTGAGCGCGCTCATGCAAAGGACGTGCAGGCTTTGCGCATCAGCTTGGAACATTGGCTGGAACTGCGCCGTCTTTGCGCTTCGTTTGCTCCGGGTGATTTTTCCGATGCCCTCTATGTATTTGAAACGGATACCGCTTTATCGATAATCAAACTTATAAAAGATTCGATTTTAGACGATCCGTCAACAAGCTTAACCGAAGGCGGTATTATAAAAGAGGGCTGGTCGGAGGACTTGGATCGATACCGCGAAATTCAAAATAATTTTACCCGATTTTTGGATGAATACTTGGAAGAAGAAAAACAAAAAACGGGTATTTCAAATCTTAAAATCCGCTTTAACCGCAATATCGGTTATTATATGGAAGTTACGCGCGGAAAGCTCGACGCGGTTCCCGAACATTTTATTTTACGCCGCGCACTGGTAAACGGCGACCGCTATACTTCCGAGCGTTTACAGGAACTTGAACGCGAATTAACCGGAGCGGGCGAAAAAATCGTTGAAACGGAAAAATTCCTCTTTTTGGAAATCCGCTCAAAACTGGCTTCTTATATCCGCTATTTGCTTACGGTTGCTTCCGAAATAGCTTATATAGACGTTATTGCTTCTTTTGCACAAGCTGCGATTTTGCACCGGTGGACTTGTC
The DNA here is from genome assembly GCA_963547555.1 of uncultured Treponema sp. Classification (GTDB taxonomy): domain Bacteria; phylum Spirochaetota; class Spirochaetia; order Treponematales; family Treponemataceae; genus Treponema_C. Next base: position 8,251 of record CAUURR010000019.1, read on the forward strand.
CCGATATGGAAGAGGGAACCGCTTTTGAAATTCAAGGCGGCCGGCACCCCGTCGTTGAAATGCACCTTCCTTCGGGAGAATTCGTTCCGAACGACGCATCTTTTGCCGAGCGTCACTTTGCCCTTGTTACGGGGCCGAATATGGCGGGAAAAAGTACCTATTTGCGGCAAAATGCCCTCATCGTTTTTTTAGCGCAAACGGGTTCGTGGGTTCCCGCCGAAAAAGCGCGCATCGGTGCGGTAGACCGCATTTTTTGCCGCGTGGGGGCTTCGGATAATCTTGCGCGCGGAGAATCCACCTTTTTGGTTGAAATGTCCGAAACAGCCCTTATTTTGCGCTCTGCTACGGAGCGCAGTCTTGTGATTATGGATGAAGTGGGGCGGGGTACTTCCACCGAAGACGGGCTTTCGATTGCATGGGCGGTTTCCGAATATCTTTTGCATACGCTTAAAGCCCGCACCTTTTTTGCAACCCACTATCATGAGCTGACGAGAATCCGCCACAAAGCTTTGCAACTTTTATGCCTCGAAGTGCAGGATAGGGCGGGACACATCGTCTTTACAAAAAAAATAAAAAGCGGTGCTTCCGAAAATTCCTACGGGTTGCATGTTGCCCGTCTTGCAGGCATTCCGGCTGTAATCATAGAACGCGCTCAAGTTATTTTGGAAGGTTTGCAAAAAAAGACCCCTTGGACGGAAAATACCGAACAATTCGATGCGGCATTTTCGAGTTCCGATTTAGGCTCCGCTTCCGGTGTTATAGAGCCTTCGCCTGAATCGGCTGAAAAAGCTTATGACTTGCCTTCTGAAATTTCCGGTGAGTCTGTTCCGCCGGCAGCCGCCCCGCGTCCGGCTTTATCCGCAGTACAGGTGCCGGGTTTGTTCAGCGAAGAAGAACTCGTACTTGACGAAATACTTTCCGCCGAACCCGATTCTTTAACTCCGCTTGAAGCCTTACAGCTGCTTGCCCGCTGGAAAAAACGCTTGTCCGGCAGATAAAAACTCTGTTTTTTTTACAATCCGCACCTATAATATTGGTATGGGTATTTTATATAAAACGCTTACCGCCGTCCGATCGGGTGCAGGCTGCGCGTTTTCTCTTTTGCTGGCACCGCAATACTGTATTTCATGCGGTAAAGAAAGTCCGTATCTTCCCCTGTGTGCGGGTTGCCGCGAAGAACTAAAAGCTTTTCTTAAAGAGTCGATTGAAGCAAAAGAGACCCGCTGTAAGCGGTGCGGCCGTATCCTGATTTCGGAAAAAGAAATCTGTATTGAATGCCGCGAAACCGATACCATAGCGCACCTTGACGGCGTGTTTCCTCTTTATCCGTATGTGCTGTGGAAAAAGAAACTGCTTTTTTTATGGAAAATCCGCGGAGTGCGCAGTTTGTCTCCTTTTTTTGCCTCCCTTGTCTACAGCGTATGGAAAACTCATTATCCCGGCATTCCTTTGGTACCCGTTCCGCCGCGTCCGGGAAAAATATTCCGCGAAGGCCGCGACCAAATTGATGAATTGAGCCGCTGTGTGCGCGGACTCTACGGTCTGCCCGTGCTTAAAGTATTAAAGAGGATTTCTTCGCAGCAACAAAAAAAATTAAACCGCGCCGAACGCCTTTCACGCACCGAAAAACGCTACGTGCTAAAAAACGACCGATTCCTTCCGCAGTCTTTTAGAAAAGCTCCACCTGAAGCGGCAGTTCTTCTTGACGATATAATCACAACCGGCGCAACGCTTGAAATATGTGCGGAACTTCTTAAAAAAGCCGGCGTAAAGCGGGTGTATGCGATTACTTTATTCAGCTGTTGACAGAATATGCGGAAAACGATATAATTACGATTGAACATAGTGTTATCCTCAAAGTCGGGAGTCGTTCAAACGGCTCTTTTTTTGTATACAGGGAGAAAGATGGAGTATACCGCTCTTGAAAACACACAATATTATTCCGAAGCGAAAACGCTTGTTGAAGGCTTGGGCTATATATTGATTGAACTTCAGGTTGTGCGCTCTCATTCCGCCGTTCAAATCCGTACCGCTATTTCAAAACCCGTTTCCGATACGGACGGCTTTCAATCCATAGGGGTAAACGATTGTGCAAAGGTGCACCGTCTTTTACTGCCGCGTTTTGAAGCCCTGTTGAATTCGCAGGATATATATATGGAAGTAACTTCGCCGGGAATGAACCGCAATATCAAAAATGCGGCGGAATTTGCCCTTTTTAAGGGCAGAACGGTGCGCGTGTGGGACAAGGATATTTCGGACTGGGTAACCGGTACAATCGAAACGGCTTCTTCCGACTCGCTTACCGTAACACTTTCCGGCAGCGGCGAAACAAAAATATTCGCATATGAACATATAGCGAAGGCAAAACTTGTAGATACGGAGGGCTGAATATGGCATCCCAACTGGCAGAAGCAATTCATCAGCTTATTCAGGAAAAAGGTTTAACGGAAGAAGCCGTTTTAAAAACGGTTGAAAATACAATTAAAGCCGCATATAAGCGGGCATACGGTACCGCCGACAACTGTTATGTTGAAATTGAAGACGATTTAAGCGACGTATCGGTGTATTCGCGCAAAGTAATTGTAGACGGCGTATATGACCCCGTTACCGAAATTGAACTTGAAGAAGCTTTGCAAATGAGCCCCGAATGCGAGGTCGGCGATGAAATCGATATCCTTATAGATCCTAAGGACTTTGAGCTTTCCGCCGTACAAACCGGAAAACAAACCGCCCGCCAATCACTGTCCGAGATTCAAAAGGACACCCTTATGTCCGAATATAAGGATAAAATCGGTGAAATTATTATCGGTTATTATCAGCGCGAGCGGAACGGAAATATTTACGTGGACTTGGGCAAGGTTGAAGGTATTTTACCCGCAAAATTTCAGTCGCCGCGTGAAGTGTACCATAAAAATGACCGCATAAAAGCCCTTATTACCGACGTAAAAAAAACATACTCGGGACTGCAGGTGGTGCTTTCGCGTACCGATCCCGATTTTGTACGTTCCATCGTCGAATTGGAAGTTCCCGAAATCTACGACAATACGGTTGAAATATTTAAAATCGTACGCGAAGCCGGCTACCGCACTAAAATAGCGGTTTTTTCGCACCGTGAAGATGTCGATCCTGTGGGTGCCTGCGTCGGCTTAAAGGGCGTACGCATTCAATCGGTGATACGCGAACTTGAAGGCGAAAAAATCGACATTGTGCCCTATGACCCCGACCCGCGTATTTTTATAAAGAATGCGCTTTCTCCGGCCGAAGTTACCGGAGTCGTTATTTCGGACGAAGAAAAACGCCAGGCTTTGGCGATTGTACCCGAAAGTCAGTTTTCGCTTGCGATCGGAAAACAGGGCTTAAACGTGCGCCTTGCAAACCGCTTGGCGGATTGGAATATCGACGTTAAAACCGAAGAGCAGTACGAAGACTTCGATGAACTTTTGGCCGAATCCCGCAAAGCCGCTCAAAACCTGTTCAGCGGGGGTGATGACGAAGTATATGAAATAACGGCTTTGGCGGAGCTTCCCGGTGTGGATAAAAAGATTGTCGAAATTTTGGAAACTCACGGCATAAGCGATATACAGGATTTTATTACGGCAAAAGATGAAGGTAAGCTCGCCGAATTTGACGATATTTCTGCCGATGATGCGGAAAAAATCGCTTCTCTTATTGAACAAACCGTCGAGTTTGTTGAAGAGGACGAAAACGAAGCTGAAGCCGATGCGGCATCGACGGAAGAGCGGGGAGCCGAAACAGCCGAAGCCGATGCTTCCGCCGCAGATAAAGACATACCGGCTGACGGAAGTGAAGAAGTATATGAATGTCCCGAATGCGGGGCTCGGATAACAACCGATATGACAAATTGTCCCGGCTGCGGTATCGGTTTAAGTTTTGAATATGAGGACGAAGAGTAGGATTACATGACGGAAGAATTGGAAAAAAAGACCAAAATAAGGGTACACAAAAAACAACCCGAACACACCGCTTCTACGGGGGGTGCATCGACGGTATCTGCGGATGCGGCCGCGGCGGAAAAAAGAAAGGTTGTAGTAAAAAAGAAAAGCCCGCCTTCAAAATCGGAAGGTCAGGCTTCGGTAAAAATCTCCGTAAAGACTGTTCCCGTGCCTACTTCGCCTGTTGCCAAGCAGTCTTCGGCACCCGCGAAAACCGTCGCCGAATCTACATCCGCAACGGTGCAGACTGAAAGCGTACCCGTTAAAAAAGTGTCTTCCATTTCCGAATTAAGTCCTCAGCGCCCGAATGTAAAACAGGGCAACCTTGCAGGCCGTCCTCGCGGCGGAAAATTTCAGGGCAGGGGAGGACGCTCCTACGGTGAAGGAGAGCGTTCCTTTAAAGAAGGCGGCCGTTCTTACTCCGACGGCGGTTTTACCGGTGCTCAAGCTCGAGAAGGTTATCAAAATCGCAATGACCGCGGTTCTTCCGGACAGGGAGGACGTGGCGGCTATACCGGCAGAGGGGGCCGCGATGGAGCGCGGGATGGCTCGCGCGAAGGCGGACGCGATTTCAGAGCAGGCGGCGCTCAAGGCGGACGCGGCGGATTTACTCCTCGCACAGGCGGTGAAGGAAGAACTTCAGGAGGGCGTCCGGGTTTTATGCCTCGTCAGGGATACGGTGCTCCTGCATCTCCTCTGCCCGAAGCTAAAAAAACGCCGTCCAAAAAAACGTTTACAAAAAAGAAAACCGTTTATTCGCGTAAAGACCGCGAAGAGGATTTGCAGGATAAACTGTTTAATCAAAAGAAAAAGCAAATAACAAAGGCGAATGTCGTTCCCGAAAAAATAGAAATTATGGAAACCGTTTCCGTTTCGGATTTGGCAAAAAAGATGAATTTAAAGGCATCGGAAATTATCGCCAAACTTATGTCTATGGGCATGATGGTTTCGATTACTCAGTCCATAGATTCCGATACGGCAACTCTCGTTGCTTCCGAATACAACTGCGATGTAAAAGTCGTCAGCTTGTATGAAGAAACGGTTATCGCAACCGAAGAAGATTCGGAAGACGCGATGGCACCTCGTCCGCCGGTTGTTACGATTATGGGTCACGTAGACCACGGTAAAACCAAAACGCTGGACGCAATCCGCAGTACGAACGTTGTTGCAACCGAATTCGGCGGCATTACTCAGCACATCGGTGCCTATATGGTGGAAACGCCTAAGGGACGCATTACCTTTTTGGATACGCCCGGTCACGAAGCTTTTACGATGATGAGAGCGCGCGGTGCAAAAGTTACCGACATCGTTATTTTGGTGGTTGCCGCAGACGACGGCGTTATGCCCCAAACGGTTGAAGCGATAAATCACGCAAAGGACGCCGACGTTCCGATTGTCGTTGCGGTAAATAAAATCGACAAACCCGAAGCGAATCCCGACAGGGTTATGACCCAGCTTTCGGATATGGGGCTTATGCCCGAAGAATGGGGCGGTCAAACCCAGTTTGTAAAAATCAGTGCCTTAAAAAAAGAAGGTTTGGACGAACTTTTGGATGCCGTTCTTTTGCAGGCAGAAATCCTTGAATTAAAAGCGAACCGGAAATGCCGCGCCGAAGGAAAGGTTATCGAATCGCGCATAGATCACGGACGCGGTGTCGTTGCAACCATCATCGTCGAGCGCGGAATTTTACGCACGGGAGACCCCTATGTCGCCGGTGTCTATTCCGGCCGTGTGCGCGCAATCTTTAACGACCGCGGTCAAAAAATAGAAGAAGCGACACCTTCCATGCCGGTTGAAATACTCGGTTTGGAGGCTATGCCCAACGCGGGCGACCCTTTCCAGGTTACCGAAACCGAACGCGAAGCGCGCGCCGTTTCTTTGAAGCGTCAGGAATTAAAGCGCTTTGAAGACGCTAAAAACATTAAAAAGGTTACCCTCGATAACCTCTACGATACAATCGATGCGGGCGAGGTTATGGAACTCAAGGTTATCGTTAAAGCCGACTTGCAGGGTTCCGCCGAAGCGCTTAAAGAATCGCTTGAAAAACTTTCGACGCGCGATATACGCCTCGTTGTTATACACTCGTCTGCGGGTGCCATAAACGAAAGCGATGTTATGCTTGCCGCCGCCGACTCGAACGCGATTATTATCGGCTTTAATGTGCGCCCCACGCCCAAGGCGAAGGTATTGGCGGAACAGGAAAAAGTAGATATTCGCAAATACAATATCATTTACAAGGCGGTTGAAGAAATCACCCTTGCAATGGAAGGTATGCTCAAGCCGGATGTAAAAGAAGAAGTTATCGGTATGCTTGAAGTGCGCGACACCTTTAAGGTACCCAAGGTCGGTCTTATTGCAGGTTCCTACGTTACGCAGGGACTTATCAAGCGCACAAGCAGCGTAAACGTTATCCGCGACGGTATCGTTATTTATACCGGCAAGGTTTCTTCGCTCAAGCACTTTAAAGATGACGCAAAAGAAATTAAAAGCGGCTTTGAATGCGGTGTCGGCATAGACCAATGGCAGGATATAAAGGTCGGCGACCAGCTCGAAGTATTTGAATATGTGGAAGTTGCCCGCAAACTCGGCGACAGTGAGCCCGCAGCTAAAAAAGGCGCTAAGGCTTCAAAAAATGCCAAGGGCGATACCAGTGATACCGATTCCGAGGTGCAAAACTGATGGGAGAATTCCGCCTTGTACGTTTGGGCGAGCAAATCCGCGAAGAAATCGCTTCGATGATTTTATCGGAACAGATAAAAGACCCGCGTGTTTCCACCTTTTTGAATATCAATCGGGTTGAAGTAAGCCGTGATTTATCCTATGCAAAGGTGTATGTGTCGAGCTTTATGACCGATAAATCCACCGAAAAAGGCGTAAAAGGCTTGGAAAGTGCGGCGGGTTTTATTCAAACGCTTTTAAGTAAAAAGCTCAGACTGCGCCAGTTTCCCAAACTGACTTTTATCGCCGACGCGAGCATAAAAGAAGGCATGGATATGGTGCGTAAACTCAATGAGCTTGAACAACAGGGGCTATGATTTCCCGTGCTGTCAGCAGTCCTGCCGCCGGCAATTATGCCGACGGCAACTATGCCGCCCTGTCCGGTATTCTGCCCTATGCAAAAAAAAGCGGTCTGACGAGTTTTTCGTCCCTCGGCTGTATTAAAAAAGCCCTGCACACAAAAAAAGTCGGCCATACGGGTACCCTCGACTCTTTTGCAGAAGGTTTACTCGTCGTATTAACGGGAAGTCTTACACGTCTGGTGCCTTTTTTTACCCTCTTCGATAAAACCTATGAAGCGGTAATTTCTTTCGGCGAAGAAACCGACACGCTTGACCCGTCCGGCTCCGTTATCAGAAATGCACCCCTGCCCGATAGTGCGGATTTTGAAAAATCACTTTCCGCATTTTGCGGCACTATTATGCAGTCGCCGCCCGCCTATTCTGCAATCCACGTAAACGGAAAACGCGCATCCGAGCTTGCCCGCGAAGGAAGGCTTGAGAGCTTGCCCGAACGCCCCGTTACCGTGTTTAAAAACGAAATTCTTGAAATGCGCTTAACGCCCGAAAATAAACTGCGCTATGCGCGCGTTTTGTTTCACGTTTCCAAGGGAACCTATATACGCAGCCTTGCCCGCGACATAGCTTTGAACTGTAATTCCGCCGCGCATTTAATCGGCTTAAAGCGGACAAAGGTGGGTTGTTTTTCTTTGGAAGATGCCGCATTTTTCGAAGACTTGGAAGATTTTACGATCGATTCGGTTGTTCGCCGTATGGAAAACGGCAGTGTGCACGCTCCTACTGCTGAAGCGCGTTCTCCTATTGCTCAAGCGCTCTCATCCTGCGATGAAGCAGGCGGGCGCTCAGCAGCGATGGCTGAGCGAACCGAGGATATAATTCTTCGCTCTCTGATGACTTTTACCCCCGAAACTGCCGAATACTGCGGCTTTATTCCCCTTACACTGCGCGAAAAGTACCGCTTCGACTTTATAAACGGTAAGCCGCTTAAAACTCATTTTTTTGAAGATTTTGAAAATCTTGAATCGGCACTTGAACTGTATAAAAAACGCTTGTCCGCCGCCTCCGTATGCGAACCTTTAAACTGTGCCGTTTTTTTACCCGACCGTACTTTTTGCGGCATAGTGCAGGCAGCTTTTTCGCAAGCGGCCGGCCGGCTTCACTTAAAATACGGCTTTGTTATCGCCGCTATTTAAAAAATCCTTCTAAATAACCTGCCGTTTTTTTAAAAGGTGCCGAAAAGCTCTTGTTTAAAATCCCTCGTCTTACTGTTTACACATTGCCGAATTCTTTATAATTTTTTCCGTTTTCCTGTTTTTTTTGAATATTTTATGTTATCATATAATCGGATTGGAGTTTTTGTAAAGTTTATACAAAAATATGCCGATACTCAAAAGGGTGGGGTTTATAAAATTGGAGGCTCTATGAACCTGAAAAGATTTATACACAATTCGTTACTTTTGTGTATTGCACCGCTTGTAATTATATTTATATATTCGGCTTGTCCGCAGTATGCCGGTTTGGGTGCAGGTATTGATATTGTGCCTCCGAAAGGTAAAATTATCTACCCCGATGCGGGTGAAACGCCTATACGCGGCAGTTTTGTAATTAAGGGCGAAGCGGAAGACGACGGAGCGATAAAATCCGTTTCCGTGCAGCTTGAAAATATCGATACAAAAGTAAAAACCGCCGGTTTTAATGCCGAAGTCGTTAAGATTTCGACAAATACTGCCGCATGGAAAGTGTTTATTCCCAATGAACGAAAACCGAAACCTGCCGATGATCCGCATCCGCTTACCGCCGAATATCCGATATCGGACGGTGAATATACGGCTATTGTTACCGTTACGGACAATACCGGAAAAGAAACCCGTTTGACAAAGAATTTTAAAATCGATAATACGCCTCCCGTTTTTATAGTATCGCGCCCGTCAACCGTAACAAAGCCGGAAGACGGATCCGATCCTGCGATTATTGATACATACGGAGCCGTTTTTTCAGTTGCGGCTCAAGCGGGAGAAAAAAATATTGTTGAAGAACTTCGTATAAAGAGGACGGATAATCAGGATACGGTAATTGCAAGATTTATCGGTAAAAATATTAATGCAACCTTTTCGTCTACTACGGCCGATTATGAAAAACTGCGAAATACCGACGGTTCACCGGTTCGGACACAACTGTTTTTAGCCGATAATGCCCGTATCTATAATGATACTTCCGATACCGGAAGCGGAAACGAATCCGAGTGGTACTATTTGCGTAACGATATTTACTTTGATGTACTCAGTAAGGGGTATACCCCCGAAATTATCAGCGATTATTTTGCGGGAAAAAGAGGCAGCGGTACCGATACTCACAGCATAAAATTGAATGAATTATGGTCGGATTCGCCTGAGGCCGTTACTGCGCGCGGGATATTAAAATCTAAAAGAATTATGACACCGTCTATTACCCCGCCTCCCGCTAATCTGAGAAGATCCGTTTTTAAATTGAATCCCACTAAATCCCCCGGATTTTCCATTCCGAATATCAGGAATATTTCCGATAGCGCTACTGCGGCCGGCTTGTCTTCCGTTGACAGCATATATTGGGATTCAAACGGAGAACGGGTGATAAAAGTTGATTTACGTCCGAACCGTGACGGTAATCCGCTTTTTACCGGTACATCCGCGAACGATTATAAAAACAGTAAAATACGCATATATTTGTACAAGCCTGCAGGCGACACGGATGAAGAAAAATGGGAGGCTTTAAAAAATCCTGTTTTGGACGGTACCGGAAAGAATATTGACACGGAGCGGTTATTTGATTTTGCTGACATAACCGATACAAATCTTGCCCAATTGATAAAGGTTGATAACGGTATTGTAACCGTAACTTGTAAGATTAATAGAATCCTGGATGCGGGAATCTATCAACTGGTGTTGAAAAAAGCTCCCGATTCTCCCGCAGGGGAAGAAGGGGATGCAACCGATACTGACCGTAATCCTTTTGCGGCATATAATCCGGCTGATGAAAGTTTCGGGGGTAAGGTTGTTGTAAAACTTACCTATGTAGGTGAGGAACCTCGTATATTCCCGAAGCAAATCGGAGAAGATCAAAAATACAAGAATGCCGATTTTACCGTTGAAGCCGATTTGGTAAACGGCGGTCCCGCCGAGCTTACGGGAACAAGTGAAAATAAGAAAAGAACGTTTCAGTATAGAGTATATAAAATTGTAGATACGCATGAGCAGGAAATTTCCGGCAGCACTTGGAAAAATCTTGATTTTGTAAGCGGTGCGGAACCCCACAAGAGAAGCCGCTGGCAGGCATCGATTGCCATGGACGACTTACAGACGGCCGGTATTTTTCATGACGGCGAGTATAAAATCAAATTTAAGGTAAAAACCGCTATCGGAAGGGAAGATACCGCTTCTCTTCATTTTATGCTTGATAAAAGTGCTCCGAAACCATCTATAAATTTTCCGGAAGCCGATAATCCTCAAGCCGGTAAAATACCCGTTTCGGGACAAATAAGCGATTACGACGGTGCCGGTGTAAAGCCTGAAGGAACAAAATACCTTATCGGAAAGCAGAGCGGCACGGTTACCCCGGCTACCGCAGGGTGGAAGCCTATGCAGACTTCGACAGCCGCTTCATGGAGTTTTGACACCGATTTGGATGTTATGAAAGATCATCCTGAAAACTTCGGAGATCAGG
>CAUURR010000020.1:0-18487 GCA_963547555.1 uncultured Treponema sp.
ATAGAGCGCATACCGGTTTCGGTTCCGTCAACGCCGATAACGGGTACTTTCAATACGGTACCGTCGCCGTTTGTATCTTTGGTAACATCGGCAGGATCGTCGGTGTATTTGTTGGTCAACATGGATTCGATTGCACCGAGGGCCATATCGTCGTTCTGAGCGATAACGACGTTGAATTTACCGTTGTGAGCGGCAATCCATGCGTCCATTTTTTGCTGAGCTTCGGCGGCACCCCAGTTTGCGGTATCTTCGGCAACCATGTTTACCTTGTAGCCGCGTGCGGCAAGGCCTTCTACAACACCCTTTTTGCGGTTTACTTGAGCGGGGTGTCCGAGCTGACCGTTGAGCAACAGAGCGTTTACAACATTGTCGGGAGCTTTATCGGGATATTTTTTGAAATATTTGTCGATAATAAGAGCCTGAATATCACCGGCCACGCTTTCGGGAGAAGAAGCGAGGAAGAAGTTTTTACCTACTTTCAAAGCGGCAACCGAAGGCTGAATGTTCGAGAAAGCGGCAGCTCCGCCCTTTCCGTTAATGAGCTTAGCCATCTGCTCGGTAGCACCGGTGTCCTGAGGGATAATAACAAAGTATTTTACACCCTGGGTCAACAACGTGTTCAACTGGTCAAGTTGTGTTGCAACGTCACCGTTTCCGTCCATAACTTTTAAGTCAACATTGTTTTCGGCAGCCAATTTTTTCAAGTTATCGGCATAGTCGCGGACAAATGTTTCGTTCAGGTTGCGGATAAGAGCACCCATCACAATCTTTCCGTCGCTTGCAGCGGTCTTTTTCGTACAGCCGACGAATACCAAGCCGATCATAAGAACGGCAGTCAACAAAACCAATCCTAATTTTTTCATAAGATTACTCCTTGTATATTATTTGGGTGAAACTCACCCTGTATACCGATTTTATTTTGCCCAATGCGGGGCAACGGGAACCACACCCTTTTTTATAATAATATTGCCGTATTTGACCGTTTCACCCGTAACGACAATCGCAAAGGCGGTTTTGGAACGTTCATAAAAGTCAAAGCGGTCAATGCGCGTAATTGAAGGAGCATCCGGATAAATATTCTTTATCGCTTTCATATAAGACTCTTCAACGGCAGGATCCAAACTGTCGCCTTTTACCGCTTTCATCATCACAAGCGGATCTTTTACATACGGGTCGATATTTATCAAACGCAAAATACCGTCCAACAGAGCGGGTATTTTTATGCCGTCGGCACGGAGAACGCGTGCATTACAGCTGTCGGCCGGATAAAAGGCATCCGATAATACAATTTCATCACCGTGTCCCATACGGTGTAAAACGGAAATCAATTCGGGACTTATGACGGGCGAAACACCGATCAGCATACTTCCTCCATAAAAACTTTTTCGTAAGCTTAAGCCTTCGAAAAAGTTTTTAGCTGTGCGCGCTCGCCGGATTAGGCAGCGTGCACAAAAGATATCGAGTTTGCATCGCAAACTCGGCGTTGAAGCGAGCGGCGCCATTTTAGCTGCGAACTTCAACCTGCCTCCTAAAAATTGTTTCGTAGGCTTTGTCAAAAGCCGAAAAACAATTTTTACGCACTTTCGTAAACGCTCGTTGAGAAAGTGCTATGTAATCGTTTACATTTATATCATCGCATTGAAATCAAAATCTGTCAAGAAAAATTTTTATGTTTTGTCGATATTTTACATTTTTTATGTGAAAATATCGATTTTAAAACCTTCGCCGTACTTTATCGGGAACGCTTTTCCCCTGTTTTCCGAATTTTTTACTTGCATTATAATAAAAAAGATACTATAATTGCGAAATGGACACTGAAGAAATCAGAAAACTTGCATTCGGCCCCGAAAAAGACGGGAGCATTCATCTTGATGCATCTACGCTCGCAGGTTTTAAAAAAATGCCCGTAGATATTTTCGATAATGTGTATTTGGGAGAAACAAAACCCGATGCCCTTATTTTATGTATAGATATACGCGGATTCAGCAATTTTTTATGTTCACATGATGAAAAAATGGTTTTTTCCCTTATCACATCGTTTACATCGAACTTTTTATCCTGCGTAAATCAATTCGGCTGCGGCTGTGCTTATTATAAACTGCTCGGAGACGGAGCCCTTGTTATTTGGGATAAAACCGATGCACGCAGCCTCAGCGAAGCTATCGCCGTGTTTGAAATGTATACCGATTTTTCGCAGGAAGAACTGTTCAAGCCCTATCCCGAATTGGGACTTGCAGGCGCCCTTGTAATGGATGAAGTCTATAAATATGAGATTTCGGCGGAAGCATCGCTTTTAAAATACCGTGATTATGTCGGTTACGGCATAAATCTTGCATGCCGCCTTCAAGGTCTGGCCCTAAAATCGGAATTAATAGTAAATAAAGCCCTTGCAGACCTTGACGCCCTTGTTACCGTCCGCAAAGACACGCGGGAACTTCTTGAAGAAGCAAACCGTCTTAAGGGACTAAAAAAAGAGGACAGAGCAACCCTTTATTTTTACAGCGATATAAAGCAGGATAACTCTTTCGGCGTAGACCGTAACGTTTAGTACCGACCCGAAAATTCCGCAAAAGCGCTTCCGTCTCCGCAAAGATTTATGACAAAATCCAAATCTTTATCGCCGCGGCCGGAAAGATTTACCAATATCGACTTGCGTTTATGAGAAGCGGCATATTTAAAAGCATAGGAAACGGCGTGGGCACTCTCCAATGCGGGAATGATGCCTTCATAGCGGGATAATTTAAAAAAGGCTTCAAGACATTCTTTATCATTGGCGGTTGTATACTCAACCCGTTTCATATCTTTAAGCATACAGTGTTCGGGGCCGCTTCCCGGATAATCGAGGCCGGAAGCGATTGAATATACGGGAGCGGGTTCTCCCTTTTCGTCCTGCAAAAGATAGGTGCGGAAACCGTGTAAAATGCCGGCCGTACCGTAAGACAAACTTGCCGCATGTTCTCCCGGTTTAAAGGAGCGGCCGCCGGGTTCAACCCCGACAAGCTTTACGGCTTCATCTTCCACAAAACCGCTGAAAATACCGGCCGCATTCGAGCCTCCGCCGACGCATGCGGTAACGGCATCGGGCAATTCGCCGGTCATTTCCAAAAACTGTTCGCGAGCTTCAACACCGATAATATGCTGAAAATCGCGCACCAGCATCGGGAAAGGGTGCGGGCCGAGAACCGATCCGATACAGTAAATGGAATTAACGGGGTCTTTAAGATAGGCTTCAAAGGCCGCATCAACGGCTTCTTTCAGCGTTTTTAAACCGTGCGTAACGGGAACAACGCGGGCACCTAAAAGCTTCATGCGCGCAACGTTCGGATGCTGTTTGGCAATATCGACTTCTCCCATATAGATTTCGCACTCAAGTCCGAAATAGGCGGCAGCCGTTGCCAAAGCTACACCGTGCTGCCCCGCACCCGTTTCGGCTATGAGCTTTTTTTTGCCCATGTATTTTGCCAAAAGACCTTCGCCCATACAGTGATTTAATTTATGGGCACCGGTGTGATTCAAATCTTCGCGTTTAAGATAGATGCGCCCGCCGTATATTTCCGACAAACGTTTACAAAAATATACAGGCGTCGGACGGCCTTGAAAATGCTTGCGTATAGAGCGCAGTTCGCTTATAAACTCGTGGCTTTTGCTGATGGAATAATAGGCATCCGTAATTTTATCCATTTCTTTTTGCAGCTCATCGGACACAAAAGAGCCGCCGTACTCGCCGAAATAACCTTTTTCATCCGGAAATTGTTTTAAATATTCCATAAATTACTCCTATAAAAAGTCAAGAAGAAAGGTCAACCTTCGACTGACTTTTGTTACTATGCATAGAAACATTGTACTTGAAAACCTTTTTTTTGTCAACAGGGATTACGGAACGCTACCATATTTTACACCACGTGGATAACTTCGCGGGGCTTGCTGCCGTTTGCAGGACCTACAATACCGCGCGCTTCCATATCTTCTACAAGGCGGGCTGCACGGTTATAGCCGATTTTAAGGCGGCGCTGAATATAGGATGCGGAAGCCTTTCCCGCTTGCATAACGATTTCCAGGGCTTTGTCGTATAGGGGGTCTTCCCCCTCGCTGAATACGCCCGGCTCAAAGGCTTCATCCTCATCTTCCACGAAAATTTCATCGTCGATATAGTCGGGTTTTCCGAAACGCTTGACGTAGTCTACAACATTTTCAACTTCGGTATCGGACACAAAGGTACCCTGAATACGGATGGGGAAGGGGTCGACGGCGCTTGCATAAAGCATATCGCCCTTACCTAAAAGTTTTTCCGCCCCGACCTGATCGATGATAATGCGGCTGTCCATCTTTGAGGCAACCATAAAAGCGATACGTGTGGGAATGTTCGCCTTTATAAGACCGGTTATAACATCGATTGACGGACGCTGGGTTGCAAGCACCAAATGAATACCGACAGCGCGGCTCATTGCGGCAAGGCGGGCAACGGTTGATTCAAGTTCTTTTCCGGTGGTTGCCATAAGGTCGGCAAATTCATCGACAATCAAAACAATATACGGAAGTTTTTCCGCCGCGATTTTACGCTCGACAATACGCTTATTGTAACTGGAAATATCGCGAACGCCCATACCGTCCAACAGCGCATACCGGCGTTCCATTTCGCACAGGCAGTATTGCAAAGCTTGAAAAGCTTTTTTAGGCTCGGTAATAACGGGCGTAAGCAAGTGCGGAATATCGTTGTACAGCTTTAATTCGACAATCTTCGGGTCGATTAAAATCATGCGTACATCCTGAGGCGGCCGCTTGTATAAAATCGATAAAATCAAACTGTTTACACACACCGACTTTCCCGACCCCGTGGAACCGGCAATCAGCAAGTGCGGCGTCTTTGCCAAATCCAACACTTGGGCCTCACCTGCGATGTCCTTACCCAACACCATCGGAATTGCCATCTTTTTAAAGGCGGGAATATCGGTGTCAATCAATTCTTTAAAACCGACAATCGCCCGCTCCTTATTAGGTACTTCTATACCGACGGCGTGTTTGCCGGGAATCGGAGCTACAATACGGACGCTCGATGCGGCAAGGCGCAAGGCTATATTGTCGCCGAGGGCAACGATTTTACTCAGTTTAACGCCGGGTGCGGGAAGAATCTCGAACATCGTAACGACGGGACCTTTACGGATTCCGGTCACTTCGGCTTCAATTTTAAATTCGTTTAAAGTATCTTTTAAAGCTTGTGCCGCACGCTCGGTATCCTTGTCTATAACCCAATATTCTCCGCCCGGATAAGCGGTCAACAAACCTTCCGCCGGGACGTTGTATCCTCTTTGTTTTTTTTGTGCTTCGGGTAACGAGGCAAATGACAACGTATCCGCTTCTTCACTCCCGAAAGGATCATTCAGAAATGCGACTTCATCCGGATTTTCATACAAACCGCTTCCTTCGGATTCCCGGTCGGAGTCGGGGACGACCTCGGTTTCGGATTCGCTTTCCGTTTCCGCTTCGGGCTCATCAAAAAAAGCAAACTCTTCAAGAATCATATCATCGCTTTGTTCTTCAGAAAAGTTTTCCGGAACATGACTCTTAATTTCTGCCTCGCTCTCTTTTACCGGAAGAGGTTCGGACTGCAGGTCTTGTACCGGCTCCGCATCAATAACGCTCTCCGGCTCTCTATATTCTTCAAGCTTATCTTCCGCCTCAAAGACGGTTTCAATTTGCGAAGATTGCCGAAGCGGCTCATCGGTACTTGTAAGTTCAACACAGGAATTATCATCGGGTATTACATCGTTTTTATTTTCAACATTCTCTTGATAAGAGAGAAGAAGCATTTCTTTTGTTTGTCTTTCGGGGACTTTTTCCGACTCGGCTTCAGCAGCGGCGTCGGAAAGAAATGTTTGGTTTTCTTCCGACGGTTTATTTTCTCTATCGGTAATTTTTTTGCGGGCAATCACGGCATCCGCAATCAATCCGATAAGAATATATTCTATTATACACAGTAAAACACTGATCGATACAAAACCGGTAAGACGAATAATACGAACGCTCACGGAATTTACATTAAAGATTTTTCGGCTTACAAACTCAACCGCGCAAACGGAAAAAAACGGAATAACCGAAAAAACCAAATACAGAATTTTCCGTTTCGAGCAATCCGAAACCATAAGCATAATACCGGCGGTAAATATATACACCGGAATTAAAAAAGAGGAATATCCGTAGACGGAAAAAAGCATTCGGCCGAACTCATACAAAAATCTTCCTCCGACAGGTTCCGTAATGCCCAAACCGATTAAAGAAACCGCAAGAGAAACCGTACACAGGGCCGAAACCGCAAGAAAAATCATACCGGCGGCAAACACACCGCGCTCCGAACGCTTCATGAGTAACTCCATCACCTATTTATCGGAAAAAAACGAGACAAAGCTTAGCAAATAAAAAGCGGACTGTTTATTTAAGATTCATTTTATGCATATAATATTCAAGGGTAGCGGTATCAATAAGCGAAGGAACAACACCTGTTCTTGTTGTGGAGAATCCGGCGGCACAGGATGCATATACCAACGATTGAGATAAAGGAATCTCTTTGAGTAAATACACGGCTAAAGCCGAAATAAAGGCATCCGCCGCTCCGGTTGTATCAATGGGCTCAAAAGGAGCCGCGGCAAGATGCAGTTCAAAATCCCTGCCGACAACATAACAGCCTTCGCTGCCGAGCGTTACAATAACCGTTTTTACGCCTTTATTCAAAAACCATGCCGCTTTTTCTTCAATAGATTGCCCGTAAGAACATAATTGGTGTAATTCTTTTTTGTTCGGAATAAAATAATCTACAAGAGGTAAAAGCGTTTCATCGATTTTCTCAACGGCGGAAGGTTTTAGCATAATTTTGACATTATTTTTTCGGGCAATTTCCACCGCTTTTTTTACGGCGCACATGGGAATCTCCGTTTGCAACAAGCAAAAAGCCGCATCCGAAAATAAATCTTCGCTTTGTTCAATCGTATCGGCTGCAACCGATAAGTTCGCTCCGCTGTATAAAACGATACCGCTTTCTCCGTCTTCCTGAACATGAATATAGGCTTTACCCGTAGGACTTTCCGTATCGATATGTACGGATGACGTATCTACGCCGTTTTCATGCAGCATATTTAAAAGCATATTGCCGTCAAAGTCCCGTCCCACATTACCGATTAAAGAAACTTTTGCTCCGAGTTTTGCCGCTCCTACCGCCTGATTTATTCCCTTGCCTCCGGGGAGCATAGACATATTGTGAGCGGGAATACTCTCCCCTATTTGTGGATATTCTTTTACGGAAAGTAAAACATCCGTATGAATACTTCCGATCACTATAATACGCTTTGAACGAAGCCGTACAGGACAGTCAATACTGTTACGGTCATTATATGTATAGCTTGCAACGTACGGCGCTATAGCAGTGTTTTGTTTTTCCGGCTTATTGATAACGGCGGTACAGACATATGCCCCGAAATCGAATAAATCCAACGCAAGAGCCGATACGGGAGGAAAGTTCCCGATATTATCCTTATCATCGACATATATAACCGATATATCCTGCGGAATGCGGAATTTATGCAGCACGGCGTATTCATATACATTCAAAACCGTTTCCCGTCCGCAACAGACAAATGCGGAACAGCCGTGAATATACAAAGCTTCATATAAGTCCGTATATTCCGCATATACACCGTGATTATCAAACAAACAGCGTTCCGCCCCTGCAGCTATTTCCCGTTCGTGTTTTTCAGACTTGTCAAAAAGACAACAGATATGCGTATGCCCTGCGGAAACAAGTTTACTTGCAGCGGCATAACCGGCATTTTGATAATTATACGCAAGAGCGAACTGCGGATCTTCATCATTTAAAAGTACAAAAGGAATGTGCGTATTTTTTAATACGGCAAGGACAGCATCCCTGTCTTCACAGACGGATTCACATACGATAGCATCCACTCGATTATTGCATAAGGCGGCAATATGTTTTTCCCGGCTTTTAAGAGAGGACGAAAAACATAATTGTACCTGATAGCCCTGTTTTTCAGCCTCGGTTAAAAAACCGTATTGAAAAGAATTATTTTTTTTACTTCCCGACAATAAAAGTCCCAATAAAAAAGTTTTTGCATTTGTATTATGTTTTATAAAATTATAAGGTTTATAACGATATTCTTTAACAATGTGCAAAACATGTTCGCGCGTTTCCGTTTTTATGCCGCTGTCCTTCCCGTTAATGATTTTTGAAACGGTTGAAATCGAAACACCTGCAAGTTTTGCTATATCGTTAATTGTCAAACGGAACCTCGTCGGCACTCGGAATGGAAGTTTGAGCCCCCTTGCGTGTAACGACTATTGCGGCAACCTCGTTTGCATAACGCACAGCCTGTACCAATGAAGAGCCCGCGGCAAGACGCACCGCCAAAGCCGCCGTAAAAGAATCTCCCGCCGCAGTCGTATCCACAACGGGAACTTGGCGGACGGGCATTAGGTGCTTTCCCTCGGTTTCGGAATTTATGTAGGCTCCTTTCGGGCCGAGCGTAATAAGAACGTTTTTTACACCCTTCGCACGCAGTTTATCCGATGCTTCTTCATAGCCGTTGACACTCGCGCCTAAAAGCTGGGCGGCTTCCGTTTCGTTCGGCTTTATAATATCGATATACGAAAATAATTCTTCGGGAAATTCCTGCGGTACCGGAGCGGGGTCCAAAATAACGGTTTTCCCCAATTCTTTTGCCCGTTTTGCCGCATACACAACCGTCTTGAGCGGAATCTCCAACTGACACAGTAATATATCACTGCCGCGCAAAAGAGCTTCGTTATCGACAATGTCCTGTTCCGTTACCGTTGCATTTGCGCCGGGAATAACGACAATACTGTTGTCGCCGGCCTCATTTACGGTTATCCACGCAAGCCCTGTCGACTTTCCTTCACGCACCAAAAGACGGGACGTATCGACTCCGGCGGAGGCAAGACTGCTTTTTTCGATATCGGCATAGGAATCGGAACCGACCGCCCCGAACATCGTTACCCGGGCTCCCAAGCGGCCCGCAGCATAAGCTTGATTGGCCCCCTTGCCGCCCGGTACCAATTCCATATTTCCCGCCAAAATCGTTTCACCCGCAGCGGGCATGTGCGGAACTTTCACCACCATGTCCACATTCAAGCTTCCGATAACAAGTATTTTTTTCATTATACACCCCGGTTTTTATCCGTATTATCAGGCATGGCATTACGCCTTGGATTGTTTTACTTTCTTTGTACCGATAACATAATTTAAAACCATAACGCCCAATAATGCCGCTCCCCAGATAATATCACGGTAAAAATTGGATATATTCTCAAACATATTCAATACGGAACTCAACATCTGCAAAATGAGAATAACAACAACAACTCCTTTGATATTACCGCGGCCGCCTGAAGGACTTATACCGCCCATTAACGCAATTAAAATACATTGCATCGTATACGATGAACCGTAATCCGCTTTTGTAGAATTGGTAGATGCCATCATAATCAGACCGGATATTGCAGCTAAAAAACCTGAAAATGCATATGCGGCAATAATTAAAAAGTCGTTTTTTAAACCCGCAAATTTTGCCGCAACAGGATTTGTCCCCAACAAATACAATCTCGTCCCGAATTTGGTTTTGGAAAGAATTACACTTGAAATTGCGGCAACAAGAATAAAAAACACCAATGATATCGGAATAAATCCCAACAATTCAATGTTACCGATAATAAAGTACGTCATCGGCAGGCCGCTAATGGATTTTCCCGATGTAATTACAATTGCAATTCCCCAAAACAACTGCTGAGTACCCAAAGTTGCAAGAATGGGCGGAATACCGATTTTAGAAATCAGCAATCCGTTTAGAACACCGCATAAAAATCCTGTAAAAAGAGCTATACCGACCGATAATATAAGTATTCCGGCCATCGCCGAACCGGATACATTGTCTCCGGCTAAAGCAAGCATTGTTTTTGCAGCGATAATCGAAGACAGGTTCGCAGCATACACGGTAGACAAGTCAATTCCGCCGGTCAACATCGTAAAGCTGATTCCTATCGCCATAATACCGAATTCGGGAAACTGACGTGCCATTGATACAAAATTGGAACCGCGCAAAAACAATCCGGGCTTAAGAATTGAACTCAAAATAAAAACAACGACCAACACTATTAAAAGTCGACTAAAATTTTTATCCTTTACAGGTAATATACATTTCATCCGTATCCTCCCGATTAAGCCTTTTTTTCCGCCAATTTTTTCTTTTTTAATAACACTTGATATGCGGAAATACCTGTACCGATCAAGATTATTAACCCGGTAAAAACACGCTGCCAATATGTCGGAATTCCTATTAAAATCAAACTGTTTGACATAACGGTCATCAACGTAATTCCCAATAAAGTTCCTATAATAGTGCCGGAACCGCCGGTAACACTGGCCCCGCCCAACACACAGGCGGCAATGACGGTCATCTCCATTCCCGTCATATTTGTAGGGGCACAATTAAGCATCATAGAGGCCCGTGCAACCCCTGTAAATCCGGCAAGAGCTCCGCTAAAAGCATAGACAAACATTTGAATACCCGCAACATTAAATCCCGTTCTCTGAGCCGAAACAAAGTCTCCGCCGACGGCAAAAATTCCTCTGCCGAGCTTTGTCCTATAGAGCAGAATGGCAGTCAGCACAACCAACACAACAAGAAATATAACCGTTACCGGCATGTCGGAAGAAATTTGCAAATGAGGATTATACACGGAAAACAACTTTGCCTTTCCCAATGCATGCATCTGTTTGGGGATAGGAGATTCATGAGCTCCGAATACGCCGTTTAGAATACCGGCATACAAGCTTGCAGTTCCAAGCGTTACAATAAGAGCGGGAAAGCGGAATTTTGCAACCAAAAAGCCGTTCAAAGAACCCATAACAACACCTAAAACGGTACCGGCAAGAAAAAACACGGCTATCGAACCTTGATAGTTAATCATCCGCGTCGAAACGATATACATCGATAAAGCCGCTATCGCGGGAAAAGAAACATCAATTCCCCCGGAAATTAAAATCAACAATTCCGCAATACAAAACATTGCGGGAATAGTAAGAGAACGGACAATATCGACAATATTATTACCGGTAAAAAATTGACCGCTTCGTATTTGAACAAGTGTAATAAATAAAATCAACGCAATAAAAACATAGGTTTCAGTGCGATTAATTTTTCTCTTAAAAGTCATACTTTCCCCGCCTTTTAATCATGTGTTGTTAATTCAATCAGCTGCTTTTGATCGGTTTCATCCGTAAAAACCGTATCGGTAATTTTTCCGGAACGCATTATCAATATACGATGACAAGTATCCATTATTTCCGGAATATCATCGGAAATAATGATTACGGACACCCCCTTGGCAGCGAGCTTACGAATAAGGTCATGTATATCGTATTTTGCTCCGATATCGACACCGGCAGTAGGACCGTTCAAAATTAATATATCCAAATCGGTTGCCATCCATCGCGAAAGAACGACTTTTTGCTGATTTCCTCCCGACAAGGTTTGCACAGTCTGCTCCGCATCCTTTGTTACAACTGCAAGCTGTTCAATCCATTTATGAACTTCCCGAGCGATTCGTTTTCCGTCAAGTAATCCGGTTTTGGTTACATATTCATTTAATTTTAAAACGGAAATATTTTTTTCTATCGATTGTGTTAAAAACAATCCTTCGGTAAGTCTGTCCTCAGGAACATAACCGATTTTATGCTTTACGGCATCTTGTACGGATTTTATCGTAACTTCTTTTCCGTTTATACGCACTACGCCTGAGTCATAGGGCATATAACCGAAAAGGGACTGCACCAATTCCGTACGGCCGGAACCGAGCAACCCGGTTATACCGAGGATTTCACCTTTTTTAAGCGAAAACGAAATATCACTGAAGCCGTTTTTCAAAGATAAATTTTCAACTTCAAGAACATTTTTTTCATTATTAGCGGACGGATTACGTTCAACTTTTTCAAAAGAACGTCCCGTCATATATTGTGTAAATTTTTTATCGTCAAGTTCGGAGGTATTCCCCGATACTACATTTTTTCCGTTACGCAAAATCGTAAAACGTTCAGATATTTCAAAAACCTCATCAAGTTTATGCGATACAAATAAAATTGCAATTCCCTGCGCTTGCAGTTTTTTAATTATATCAAATAAAGCCCCCACTTCTTTTTTAGTTAAAGCGGTTGTGGGTTCATCCATAATAATCAATTTGGCATTATACAAAAGAGCACGGCTGATTGCTATAAGCTGCTTATCCGCAACGGATACATTGCCGACCAATTCATCAAAATCGATTTTATATCCTATTCTATCCGCAGCTTCCTGCGCCGTTTTTTTCATCCGCTTCCAACTGATAAACGGAGATTTCATCATCAATTCTTTATTTATCGCAAGATTCTCTAAAACACTCAGATTCGGAAAAACCGAAAAATCCTGATAGATAACCTGTATACCGGCGGCAATCGCATTTGCGGGGGTTATTTTTTTATACGTTGTACCGTCAATCTCGAAAGAACCGTCATCCGCCGCATGAAAACCCGAAATGACTTTTATAAGCGTAGATTTTCCGCAGCCGTTTTCACCCGCCAGACAATGGATTTCCCCCTTTTTTATATCAAGTGAAACCCCTTTTAATGCGTGTACGCCCCCGAAACTCTTTTGAATATTATTAACTTTGAGAATATAATCCGACACTTTGCTACTCCGGAACGAGGATATAAAACCGGCAGCCTATCGGTAATACCGAACAAGCCGCCGTTTTTTTATAAAACTAAAAAATTAAAAATGATAATTATCGATGGATTTACTGTCAATAACAATCCAGCCGGAACCGATAAGAACTTTTGTCGAACCGGGAGCAAACTGCAAATTGTCATATCCTTTTAAGCCGAGATTAAATCCGTTGCTTACCTTTTCACCCTGCAGCACTTTTGCCGCAAGTGCACACATAGCATAACCGGCATCGGCAGGATCCCAAAGCGTAATATATGACAAGGTTCCGTCTTTGACAAATTGTCTGCATTCTTCGGGCATACCCGTTCCGGAAACAAAAAATTTACCTTTTAACCCTAATTCTTCAATAGCGCGTGCAATACCGGGAGCATCTTTGGAAGAAGTTCCCACAATTCCTTTCAGTTTGGGGTATTTTTTGATCAATTCTTTTGCCTTTTCATATGCACGTTCGGAGTTATCTTCGGATTCAACACGGGGGTCTTCAGCCAAAAGTACCATTTTCGGATATTTTTTCTTTTGCTGAACAACACTACCGTCAGCCCATTCATTATGAGAAGCGTTGGTTACGTGTGCAACCATGGTTGTATATACTCCCGTTTCGCCCATAGCTTTAGCAAGATTGTCCATAATAAAAGCACCGTATGCTTCATTATTGAAGGCTTCAATATCGTAATCACAATTTTGAACACTTGAACCTTCATGACAAATTACAATAATTCCCTTCTTTTTAGCTTGCATTAAAACAGGCTCAAGGGCTTTCGGGTCAACCGGTACAACACACAAGGCATCAAGACCCTGTGCAATAAGATCCTGAATAACCTGTACTTGCATAGCGGCATCGGTTTTTGCAGGACCTTTTTGAAATGCATTCAGTCCCGTATCGGCTGCAAAAGATTTTACACCTTCTTCCATACGAACAAACCAGGCATTTGTACTGTCTTTCGGGACAAGTGCAATCTTATAGTTTTTTTCACCCGATTCTTTGGATCCGCCCGCAAAAGCCGATACCAGCATACATACCGCCAAAAAAGACGCCATCAGTTTTTTCATTTTTTTCCTCCTATGTGAAAAAACATAATAGAAACCGCTAAATATGCATATATTATACGGTTTCGGTATTACCTAATATGAATTCCTCAAAAGAAAACATTTTCCGAAAACATTTTCATTACAAACAGCATATACCCTGAATTCATATTTGTCAAATTCTTTTTTATTTGAACCGAGAAAAATACTAAATAATGCTAAAAAGAGAGGTTAAATTACCGAAGATTATCGATTCTTGTACACGGTCTTAACCGTATTTGATTGCCGGGAAACGGAAGAGCCCCGCTCAATCGCACTTTGATAAAGCTTCCGTAAACCATAAGCGGAAAGCCGGAACGTCGACATCGGTAAAAACGGTTGTATTTGCCTTTTTTTGCAAAAAACCGTCCATATCGACAACGGAACAGCCGGAAGTTAAAGTTCCGGACAATTCAATATCGGCAAATACTTGAGCAGCGGTAAAAAGTTCAGGCTTTAAAATATAGGCCAAAGCACAGGAATCATACATACGCAGTCCCGTTTCAAAGGTTCCGCTGCGGTATTTTTTCAGCAAGGCATAGAGCATGGCACCGGTTTTTCCGAACCCCTTGATTTTTTCTATATCGGTTCCCGGAATGCTTGCTTTTCGTCCTATATCCAAGTCGGCCATAACGAGGGGTACACCTGAATCAAAGACAATCTTTGCCGCATGAGGATCGGTTGCAAAATTGAATTCCGACATAACGCCCCTGTTTCCCCGTGTTAAAGACCCGCCCATCATCACAAGACGCGAAATATGCGGTTTTACTTCGGGGTACATTGCAAAAAGAAGGGCGACATTCGTCAATGGCCCGATAGCCGCAAGGGTGATTTTATCTTCGGCCGTTATAACGTGCCGCATTTTTTCAACGGCGTGCTCCGCACACAAAAGAGCCGTATCGGGTTCGGGAAAGTCAAAACCGGCCAAACCGCTTTGACCGTGTACATGAGATGCATCGATATATTCTTCTATAAGCGGCCGCTCGGCTCCGCGCGCCACGGGTATTTTTTTATTCCAAAACGTGAGCAGCTTTAAAGCATTGGAGGTAACCTTATCCAAAGCAACATTTCCGGCAACCGTCGTTATCAATTTTACGTCAAGTTTATCGCTGAAAACGGCAATCGCCAAAGCAACCGCATCGTCAATTCCCGGATCCGTGTCTATAATGATTTTTTCTTTGGCCATAACAGCTCCCCTACCCGTTCAGCTTTTCGGCAAGATTTTTTATCGCCTTTAAAACTTCGGTCTTTTTTGCTTCGGTATAAAAATCGCACAGTTTTTGCAATGCATAAATTTCATCTTTCAATATTTTGAACTTTTGAATCGGAAGTTCATCCGGCTCGTATTCGATAAGGGCACTTCCCGTCCGTGTGTTATATTCAACATGCTTTACCGATTTATGCGCTTCAACGGCGGACTTTAAAGCGGCGGCAATATCTTCATCTTCCAAAACCGCATCACGCAGCCGTATGCGCCCCGGAAAAAAACTTGAAACAATCATATCGGGCACTCCTTTTAAGCCATAGGACGCATAGCCGACATACCGACCGCAATCGTAGAGCCGTTATGCAAAAAAGCCGCCGCCGTGGACGAAAGCACACCGGTAAGCTCTCCTGCAATCAACGCGGAATTGACGCCGATAATTACCCCGTTATTCACCTGTATGCGTTTAATCAAATTTTGTGCAATTATACGCAAAAGCGGCAATGAACGCAGTCCGTCGGCAGGCAAAAGAATATCGGCGGTTTCGCTTGCAATCGAAGAAGCCTGAGCCATCGCAATACCTACATCGGCAGCCGAAAGCGCAGGCGAATCGTTTATACCGTCGCCGATCATTACAACGGTGCGCCCCTCTTTTTTAAGTTTTTTTATAAACTCCGCCTTTGTATCCGGCAGTGCCTGCGCCTCATACGTGCGTATACCCGCCTTACCTGCAATCGTTCTCGCCGTTTCAGGTCCGTCGCCGGTAAGCATAATGATGTCTTTAATGCCGAGCGCATAAAGTTCTTCGACAACCTCTTTTGCTTCGGCACGCACGGGATCTTCTACGGCGATAATACCTGCAAGACTGTCGTTTATCGCTAAATACAGCTGTGAACAGCCGGTTTGTGCAAGCTCGGCTTCAGCACATTCAACTTCAGGCGTTTTGGGAATTTTTTCGTCGTCAAAGATAAAATGAGCGCTCCCGATTCGCAGCGCATCTTTTTTAAGCGTGGATACCAAACCGTGTGCTAAAATATACGAAACTTTGGTATGCTCTTCTCTGTGATTTATTCCGCGCTCGGAAGCTTCTTTTACAACGGCGCGCGCCAATGAATGCGGAAAATGTTCTTCCAAACAAGCCGCAATTTTTAAGATTTCGCGCTCGGTTTTGCCGCCGAAGGGAATAATGCGCTTTACTTTGGGAGAAGACTCGGTGAGCGTTCCGGTTTTATCGAAGACGATTGTATCGGCACGGGCAAAGTCTTCCAAAAATTTGCCGCCCTTTACGGTAATACCGGCATCGGCGCAGCTTTTCATCGCGGCAAGTACGCATACGGGAGCCGAAAGCTTCATTGCACAAGAATAATCGACCAAAAGGGTTGATGACGCTTTTATAAAATCGCGCGTAAAGGCATAGGTAAGACCTGCAAGCAAAAAATTATAAAACACCAGTTTATCGGCGGTACGCTCCGAGCGGATTTGAGAAGCGGCTTTGAGCGACTGCATACGGTCAATCATCGAAGCTATTTTACTGACCCGCGTTTCCCGTCCGCATGCTTTTATCTGAATGTGCAGCTCGCCTTCTTCAACGATTGTCGATGCAAACACGGACGAACCTGCCGTTTTTTGTACCGGTAAACTTTCTCCTGTCATAGCAGCCTGATTGACAGCCGCTTCGCCTGAAACAACCGTTCCGTCGGCGGGAATTACCGAGTTGGAACGCACGATAACAATGTCGCCGGTTTGCAGCACCGAAATCGAAACCGAAGACTCGTTTCCGTCTTTAAGGAGCTGCACCGTTTCCTGCGTATTCAAAAACGATTGGGTAAGGTTTTCGTAGGATTTTCGGCGTGTATAATCTTCCAATATATCGCCCATGTTTAAAAACATCGCGATGGTGTTCGCGGTATTGAGATTTCCCGAAAAAAAGGATAGAGCTAAAGCGGAAGCGTCAAGGGTGTCGGCGCAAAAAGGCTTTCCGGCACATAGGGCATTGATACCTTTTTGTACCCGCGGTGCAATTGTAAAAAAGGACATAATTGCACGCAGCGGAATCGGCAGCGGCAAAATCTTTTTAACAAGAAATCGAAGCAACAAAACCGATATGGATTGAAATAAACTTTCCCGTACTTCAACCGCACCGACTTGCACCAAAAGTTCTTTGTCTTCAAGATAAGAATCGTTCAGCGCCCTGACAAAGGCAAGTGCCCGATTTTCTTCAATTCCCGAATATTCAATCAGAATACTGCCGGAAACGGGATTAACCGTTACGGAGTCTATACCTTCCTGCATAGACACAAGGGTTTGCACAACCATAGCTTGTGCCGGAACAAGAAGATTCCGTTCATACCGCAGACGAATACGTCCCGGCAATCGATGAGCAATATAAAAATCCATAAAAACCTGCAGCGCGTCTTAAAACTCCAGCTTATACGCGAAGCTTCAAGCGCGCTTGTAATTTATTTTGCGGCAGCTTTGGCGGCTTTATCGAATTTCGCTTCGGCCGCAATATCCTGCGCGTCTTCTTTTACCGTTTCCACAAAGGCGGACGCATCGTCTTTTAACTGCATACCCGCACTGATAACTTTTGCACAGGCTTTTTTAAAACCCGCTTTGCGGGCAACCGCAACAGTCAAACCGCCAACCGCAACACCGATTGCAAACGCACCCCATCTTGTCATATCAAGCCTCCATAAATAGTCATATTGACTTCCTTACAGTATAGCATATTTCTATAAGACCTTCAATACTACGCATCGCAGGTGATTTCGGTTAGATTTCTACGTGAATACATACGCAGTACGTAAACCGTGTTAACACATACCGCATTGCCGTTGACCGTTATACCTTATACTTATCCACTTCTTTTAGAAGATTATCAATACTCTCCTTATTTTTTTCGGTAAAAGATTTTACTTCATAAACCGCACCGCTTATCTGCATAAAACTTGAAGATATTTCCTCCATACGGTTTTGAACATCTTTAGTTACCTTATCAAGGTTTTCAGTTTCAGCCGTTACCCTCCTACTTCCTGCAAGCATTTCATCGGAACCTTGTTTTACCGCAATCGTAACTTCATTTATTTTTTGCATTGATGTCAAAACATCATTTCCGGCATGGGATTGTTCGGTCATAGCAGAACTTACTAAAGCAGCAGAATCTTTTACCTCATCCGCATGTAAAGAAATAGCCGTGAATTTTTCCACAGCTAAAGTTGCGGCTTTCGCAAGAAGCGCTATTTCGCGTGTAATTGTTTTTAATGTTGCACTGATTGTTTTTCCTTGTACACTGGATTCTTCGGCCAATTTTCTTATTTCATCTGCAACAACGGCAAAACCTTTTCCCGACTCCCCTGCATGAGCCGCTTCAATGGCTGCATTCATCGCAAGAAGATTTGTTTGCGATGCTATGTTTTCGATAACATTCGAAGCTTCAATC
>CAUURR010000021.1:0-18459 GCA_963547555.1 uncultured Treponema sp.
GCAATAAGGATAAAAAAACGGTAACCGCAATAACGGCTTGCGAAAAGGTAAAGCAAATTAAAAAATATTCCTCAAGGTCTATCGAAAAAATCAAACTGTCGAAAGCAAAGGCGCAAAGCATAAGCCCTGCAAAAACGGCAAAGGCGGTAACTTCCGCAAAAAAGAAAGATGCAAAAATATGGGAAAAAATCACCTTTTTGTTTGCCTCGGTTACGCACAAAAAAATGCAGAGTGCAAAGAGGGCGAACGCAAGTCCCCAAAAGGCATAAAAGGTGTTTGTTGCCGGAATATCGGAAAAGTCTTTGGAAAGAAAAAAAAAGGGAATCCACAAAAGAGCGGCGACGGAAGCCGATAAATATGCCGTTTTTTTAGACAAACGAAAACGCAGGACGGCAATATTTGCCGCACTTGAAACTAAAAAACACAGAACGGAAGCTAAAAGCGCTTGCAGCGGTATTGTGGAAGAACGGTGTACAAGTGTGCCGTCATCCGCAATATAGGTTTTCGTGAGGATAAAAACGGCTGTGCATATAAAAATCAAAAAGCCGAAAAAAACGGGAAGGGGAAAGCGCTTTACGCCCGAAGAGATATTTTTTAATCGGCGGATAAAGGCGTGTGCAAAATCCGCAGACGATTTTTGTTTTACGGTCATAATTTTATTTTATGCGTTTTTATAGGCTTTGTCAAAGGGACTTTAAAACTATGCTTGCCTGTGCGGCTTTTTTTCTATATAATTCGGTTATGATTAAACGACTTGAACAAATGGCTGGACGATTTGAAGAGTTGAATAAGATCGTTCAGGATCCGGAGTTGATAAAAAATCCGAAACAATATAAAGAAGTGATGCGTGAACATGCGCATTTGTCGGATGTGATGCGCGAATTCGAGGAGTACAAAAAGCTTTTGCAAGGAATTGAAGATGCAAAGCATTTGATTACCGAAGAAGACGATCACGACATGAAAGAATTTGCGCGCGAAGAATTAAAGGAACTTGAAGAAAAGCTTCCCGTAATGGAAGAAAAGCTCAAATTTTTGCTGATTCCGCCTGACCCTCTGGAAGAAAAGAATATTATTATGGAAATTCGCGGAGGCGCCGGAGGCGATGAAGCTTCACTGTTTGCGGCTGATTTGTTCCGTATGTATACGCGCTATGCGGATATGAAGGGCTGGAAGTATGAAATTATGGGCGCAAACGAAACCGAGGTGGGCGGTTATAAGGAAATCTCTTTTTCGATAAGCGGAAAATACGTGTACGGCAGTTTGCGCTACGAGGGCGGGGTTCACCGTGTTCAGCGTGTGCCGGAAACCGAATCGCAGGGGCGTGTGCATACGAGTGCGGTTACGGTGGCGGTGCTCCCCGAAGCCGAAGAAACGGAAATCGAAATACGGCCTGAAGATTTGCGGGTTGACGTTATGCGGGCGGGCGGCCCGGGCGGACAGTGCGTTAATACGACCGACTCGGCGGTGCGCCTTACCCACTTGCCGACGGGTTTGGTGGTTATTCAGCAGGACGAAAAAAGCCAAATAAAAAACAAGGCGAAAGCTATGCGCGTTTTGCGGGCGCGGCTTTTCGATTTGGAAGAGTCGAAAAAAAATGCCGAGCGGGCGGCAGCGCGTAAAAGCATGGTCGGTTCGGGCGAACGTTCCGAGCGTATTCGTACTTATAATTTTCCGCAAAACCGCGTAACGGATCACCGCATCAATTTAACCTTGTACAAGCTCGATTACATTATGCAAGGCTATTGCGACGAGCTTATAGACGCGCTGTGCATTTACGCAAAAGAAGAGCGGCTGCACAACGAGCTGTAAGCAACAGGAAATGGACATTTTTTACTGACTTTTTACAAGAGGAACTTTCCGGATACTTGGGACAACAGACCATTTGACAGTTGTTTCAATGCCTGTTATATTCTACTGATGAACACATTTCAGGGAATTTCGGCATCGGGAGGCATCGCAAAAGGCAACGCCTTTCTTCTTCCCGTCTATACGCGGCAGGGAGTCAATAAATACCCCGTTGCACCGGATACGGTTGATGCCGACTGGACACGCTTTGAAAAAGCCCGCGAAAAAACCCTGGAATATTTTCAATCCCTCATCGATCAAACAAACAGCCGTCAAGCCGCTATTTTTCAAACATACGTTCTTATGTTGTCGGATCCCGATTTTTTGGGGCAGCTAAAAAAAGAACATACCGAACAATCCGTCTGTATTGAATGGGTTGTCGACAACAAGGCGAGAGAATATGCGGGAATGCTGCGCTCATCGGGCGACAGTTATTTAATCGAGCGCGCCGAAGATATTTTAGACGTATACGGGAAGGTTATCGATAACCTTATCGGCGATATTCAGGTTTCCTGCGAGTCCATCCCCGAAGGGGCGATTCTTGCCGCCCGTTTTTTAAGTCCCTCGGATGCCGTTTTTTTGTCGAAAAAACATTTGGCAGCCGTTATTTTAGACAAAGGGGCTGCAAACAGTCATTTAGCAATTTTGGCGCGCACCTACGGTATTCCCCTTGTTTTCGGTATTGAAGACATAGAAAACCGCATTCATACCGGAGACGGTCTTATTGTTGACGGCTCAAACGGCACGGTTTTTGTAAATCCCGACAAAAAAACCTCTACGGAATACGATAAAAAAATTGCCGGCGATGCCGCCGAACGCGAAAAACTCGCCGTTTTTTCGTCTAAGGCAGCCCGAACAAAGGACGGTATTGCCGTAAAAATTTACGCAAATATAGGTTCTGCCGAAGAAGCGCGCATCGCCCTTGAAGAAGGGGCCGACGGGATAGGCTTATTCCGTACCGAATTTCTTTTTATGCAGTCGGGACTTATAAGCGAAGAACGCCAATTTGAAGAATATCGCAGTGTTCTTGAAATTATGAAAGACAAACCGGTGGTTATCAGAACTCTGGATGCCGGCGGCGATAAAATTGTCGATATTCCCGGCTTTTCATTTAAAGAAGAAAAAAATCCCCTTTTGGGATGCAGGGCAATCCGTCTCTGTCTTAAAATGTCCGCCTTATTTAAAACTCAGCTTCGCGCCCTCTTGCGTGCCGGCGTATACGGTTCGCTTAAAATAATGCTGCCTCTTATTACGGACGCCGAACAAATCAGACAGACAAAAATTCTGATTGAAGAAGTAAAAGCGGAATTACAAAGCAAAAATATTCCCTTTAACGCCGATGTTCCGCTCGGTATAATGATAGAAACTCCCGCTGCCGCAATTATGGCGGATGAATTGGCAAAAAAAGCCGCTTTTTTTTCAATCGGCTCAAACGATCTTACCCAGTACGGTCTTTGCGTAGACCGCGAAAACGCCCAAACGGCAGGTCTTTTTAATGAACTGCATCCCGCGATACGCCGGTTTATTGTGCAAACGGCAAAGGCTGCCCAAGAGGCGGGTATTCCCCTTTCCGTGTGCGGCGAAATGGCTGCGGATAAGGCGCGTATGCTTGTTTTAATGTCGGCGGGAATCAATTCATTCAGTGTGTCGCCTAAAAAAATAGCTTCATTAAAAGAATGCCTTTCACATTTTACGGCGGAGCAGATAGAAGCGCTTAAAGATTGGACGGAATCGCCGATGGATGCCGATGTCTTACAGGAAAAGATGAACATATTTTTAAGCGGCGATCATGCCCGGGGAAGCGTATAACGGAGAATCGTATGGAAAAACACAGCGGGGATGAAGAACTTGTATACCGCAATCAGCCCCTTGTCGTTATAGCCGGCCGTCCGAATGTCGGAAAATCGACACTTTTTAATCGCTTGCTGCATAAAAGGCGGGTTATTACCGACCCGACTCCCGGTGTTACGCGCGACCCCGTCGAAGAAACGGTTTTTATCAAAGACAAACCCGTGCGTTTTATGGATACCGGCGGTTTTAAATTGACCCGCACTCTCGGCAGTATGGAAGCGGTGCTCGATGATTTGGTTGTGCAAAAAACCGTCGAATCTCTCAAAAAAGCAGACCTCATTTTACTCCTTCTTGATGCGGGCGAGATTACTCCCGAAGATGAAGAATTTATAGGTCTGCTCCGTCCTTATTGGGACCGCATTGTTGCCGCAGTCAATAAAACCGAGGGCGGACGTTTTGAAACAGAAGCATTGAATTTTCACCGGTTCGGTTTTAAAGAATTGATTTGTATTTCGGCGGAACACGGCGACCGCATACCCGAGCTTACCGACTTGATTTTTTCCAAGCTGGATTTTTCGGCCGTGAAAACGGTTGAAAAAAAAGTGCCTATAAAACTTGCCATCATGGGTAAACCGAATACGGGAAAATCGACCTTGTGTAACTGTCTTACGGGAAGCGAACTTTCGATTGTCAGCGATTATGCGGGAACTACGCGCGATGTTGTGGAAGGTGCGTTTCACTTTAAAGGTAAAGATTTTTTAGTCCTCGATACGGCGGGTATCAGACGGAAAGCAAAAGTTAAAGAAAACGTGGAATACTATTCGGTAAACCGCGCGATAAAAACCCTTGAACGCGCCGATGTGGTGCTTTATCTTATGGATGCCGCCGAAGGTTTAACCGAACAGGATAAAAAGGTTATAAAACTTGCCCATGACCGCGGTCGTGCCCTGATTTTTGTACTGAATAAGTGGGATACGCAGGCTCAGGATAAAAAAACAGCGCGTAAAGCCGAAGAAAATATCCGCATTATGTTCGGCCATATGGCCTATGCTCCGATTCTTGAAATTTCGGCAAAGGAAAAAACGGGGATTAAGCCGCTTTTGAACACGGTTGTTGAATTATATAATCAACTGAACCGCAAAGTCGATACGGGGCCTTTAAATACGGCATTACGGGATTGGATTGCAGCCTATCCTCCGCCCGCATCGCGCAGTGCCCGTTTCCATATACGTTACGCCGTACAAACAAAGACAAATCCCGTTGTGTTTTTGCTTTTTGCAACAAAGCCCGATTCGGTTCCTCAATCCTATATTGCTTATTTGAAAAACAGAATGCGCGAAGATTTGGGCTTTACGAAAATTCCGATTACAATAGAAATGCAGGCAAGCCGTAAAAAATGGGAGGACAGATAAGGGCGTGAAAGGTTTTTCGATAGGTGAAGTTGAAAAAATCACATCGGTAAAAGCACACACCCTGCGTTATTGGGAAGAGGCCCTGCCTTCCCTTGCTCCGCAAAAAAATATAGGCGGGCGCAGGCTCTATTCAAACCGCGATGTGCAAACCTTTTTACGCTTAAAACATCTTATTCAGGAAAAAAAATACACGATTGAAGGCGCGCGCGAAGCCCTGATTGCCGAAGCCGCCGCAGCCGGCAGTGCCGCCGGAGAAAACCTGAGTGCTCAGTTAAACGGCATCAAAAGCGATCTTTTGGATTTGTACCGTTTAGTCCGCAAGACAAACTCGGAGGCCGAAGAATGACGCTCTTTACACACTTGCCCGAAAAAGAACGTTTGATTGCCGAACATTTTGATTCAATCATTCAGGATATAAAACCCCTAAACTCAAAGCAGCTTGCTTTTTTGCCGCACGATATACAAAAGCTTTCGGTCCTGCTTACCTCGGAGCGTTCAAGTCTTAAAGCGGGCTACATGAACAATGCGGTAATGCTTTCCGCCTACACGCGTTATTTTATGCGGTGGAACCTTTTTCGCCTTACCTCACTTTTTGCGGGCCTCGACGCAAAGGCCTTCGACTTTTTGCGGGACGGCGATTACTGCCTCGACATAGGCTCCGGCCCGCTTACATTGCCGATTGCGCTTTATCTTGCGCGGCCGGAACTGCGCGGAAAAAAACTCAACTGGTATTGTATGGACACAAGCCAAAACGCCCTTGCCTTGGGTGAAAACTTTTTTTTATCCTGCGCCGCACGCCTGCAAACGGAAGAAGGAGAACCTACATGGCGCATTGTACGCGTAAAGGGCGAAATCGGAACAAGAATAAAAAATAAGGTGTCCTTTGTAAGCTGTGCGAATATGTTTAACGAGCTTTATTGGGATACACACAATCCTCTGGAAAAGGAAGCAAAAAAGTACGCCGCCCAGCTTTTATCGTATACGGTGATGAATAAAAACGCCAATTCGACAGCTGCGGCTAAAGGCACGGCGGATGCTGCGGCTAAAAACTTTGCCCGCATCGCGCCGGACGCGGCTAAAACCTCAAATAAAGCCGCATATCAAACCCTGGCGGAAAGCCCTTGTGCTGTTTTTGTCGTAGAACCGGGCATTCCGCGGGCCGCACGCTTTGTAAGTTTACTGCGTTCGGCTTTAATCCGCAGCAATATGCACATACATTCTCCCTGTCCTCATGAGAATGAATGCCCCATGGACGGCAAAAAAGGCGGAAAATGGTGCCACTTTATATTGGATACGGAAAATGCGCCTAAAAACCTGCTCGCACTTTCGGAAAAAGCGGGACTTCCCAAAGACAGGGCGGCTTTAAGTTTTGTATTCGCATCTTCAAGTCCTGTTCATAAAAGCTTATCAAAATCGTCCGCAGAAAAAGCTGCCGGAAAATCCGCTCGGAGTGCAAGTCCGCAGCCCATACGCATATGCTCCGACCCGATAATCCTGCCCCACAGCAAAACCGGCCGCTATGCATGTGCGCCATGGGGTCTTACCCTCGTAACCGGTTCTGGAATCAAAAACGCCTCGTCCGGCGATTTAATTTTTGCGGATTTAAGCGCACGGGACATTCACACACTCCCTGTTGACCGGAAAAGCGGTGCAAAGATAGTTGATGCGGAGTAAGAATGTATACAAGTCTGTCAAGTTTATAGACTCCGGTCTCCGGTCCGTCAAGCGTAAAAAAACGGGAGACCCCGATAATCCGAGGTATCCCGTTTCCCGCTGAAATTAAAAAGGGCGGCTATTTGAGCAGCTCTTTTTAATCTTTTATTTGAACAGGCTTTGCATTTCCTTTGCGTAAAGTTCGGGAATTTTGTAGCGCATAATTTCCTGTTTTGCCGATAATTCAACACCGACTTGAAAAGCTTTAGATAAAAGGCAAAAAGCGTTTATGCGTTCAAACAGACGGAAACCGCTTTTTCCGTTTACCAAAGAAGATATTTCAGCTTCAAACAGCTTTTGTATTTCGCTTTCTTTTAATAATTTTTCGTAGTTGTCATAGGCGATGCCTTTTTCGGCGGCAAACGCTTTTACCTCTTCTTCGGAGGGAACAATGAGGGCGGCAAGATGTTTTTCGTCTTGGCCGACAACAACCGATTGGGCAACAAAACGCGATTCGTTTATACGCATTTCAATCGGGAGCGGTTCGACGTTTTCGCCGCCGCGCAACACAATCGTATCTTTAATGCGGCCGCGCAGCACCAGTTCTCCGTCTATCGTAAGCATTCCCAAATCGCCCGTATTAAACCAGCCGTCCTCATCCATAACTTTTGCCGTTAAATCGGGCTTTTTATAATACCCCTTCATAACAATGCCGCCGCGCACATGAACAATGCCCTTTTTACCGGGAGGCAGTACGCTGCCGTCTTCGCCGATTATACGCGCTTCAACACCGCGGATCGGAGAACCGACGGTTCCGAAAACGGGGCGGTAAAAAGGCCGCACCGATATGACGGGAGCGGTTTCGGTCAGTCCGTAGCCTTCAACAAGTTTTACACCGATAGCGGCAAAAAAGTTATCCACAACGGGAGGCAAAGCACCGCCGCCTGAAACGCCGCCGCGGAACGCATTGCCCAGTTTTGCACGTATTTTTTTAAAGATAATCACACTGCCGAGCAGTTTAAGCGGGTACAGCAAAAGCCAAGGCAGGGTTAAAAAAATCCATTTGGGAGCGGCCGGTGTTTTTTTAAAGCGGGCATTCATATTAAATAAAATCCGTCCTATACGGGAATGCAAAACCGCAACCGCCGTAAAAAAGCTGTACAATATAAAAACAATGCCGCCCGTTTTGCGCATGGCACGGTTGATACCTTCATATATTGCTTCAAAAACACGCGGAACGGCGGGAATAATTTGCGGGTTAAGGGTTTGAAAGTCCGCCAGCATAATACTTCCGATCGGTTTTGAATAGCACATCGCGCCGCCTTGCACAAGAATAACGTATTCACAGCTTCTTTCAAACGAATGCCATACGGGAAGCACACAAAGAGCGCGCTCTCCGGGATTTAAATTGATGCGTTCCGGAAGTTCATCAAGCTGCGCGATAAAATTGCGGTGGCGGAGCATAACTCCCTTGGGTTCTCCGGTGGTTCCGGATGTAAAAATAATACAAGCTATACTGTCCCCGGTTCCTTTGTCGAGTTCGTTTTCGACCTTTTCGGGGTTTTTTTCGCGAAAAGCTTTTCCTTCTTCCAATACTTCGTTAAAACCGAGAATCGCAACTTTTGCTTCTTTGCATTCTTTTTTTAACTCGTCGGGTATTTCATCAAAACAGATAATCCGCTTTAAATCGGGCAGGGAAGTTTTTAAGCCGAGGATTTTGCGTACCTGCGCGGGATTTTCGGCAATCGACGTTTTACATTCGGCAAAGGATAAAATATACGCCAAATCTTTTTCCGTAGCGTCGCAGCCGCGCGGAACATCCGCCGCTCCTATTGCCATAATACCCATACAGGCTTGCAGCCATTCAAAGCGGTTGTCGGAAATCAGGCCCACATTTTCTTCGCGCTTGATGCCGAGCGATAAAAGTCCCGCCGCGAAATTCAGCGTGCGCTGGAACATTTCTTTATATGTAAAGGAAGAAAAGGTTCCTTTTTCGTTTTTGAAATACTGCACCGGAATGTCGGGCCATTTAGCCGCGGATTCTCTAAGCATTTTGGGAACGGTTTCCGTCATTTTTTCACCTCTAAAAAAACAAAATATCAAACTTTGTCATTTTGACTTTATAAATATACCATACACTAAATATACAAAAAAATCAAGCTCAGATATGACTAACAATTTTATACAAAGCCGAATTTTCTAAAAAGCGAAATTTTCACAGAGCGCTGCGCCGAACTCTATACAGATACGGATTTTTTTTATATGATAATTCCATGGACAAGCTGAAAATTTTGCTGCCTAAGGGCAGGATTTACGAAAACGTCGTTGAACTTCTTGCCGGCGCGGGAATTTCGGTAAAATTGCCCGAGCGGGCGTATCGGCCGATTGTCAATCAGGATGATTTGGAAGCAAAGGTAATGAAGCCTCAAAACATCGGTAAGCTGCTGGAAATGGGAGCGCATGACTGCGGTTTTACCGGCCGCGATTGGATTGACGAAAGCGGTGCAGATGTCGAAGAAATTATGGATTTAGGCTTTGACAAAGTACGCATTGTTGCAGCCGTTCCTTCGGATTTGAACGATGAAGATTTAAAATCAAAGCGGATTGTCGCGGCAACCGAATACGAATATATTGCGCGCAGGTGGCTCGAAAGCAAAAAAATTCAAGCGGTTGTTTTACATACATCGGGAGCTACCGAGGTTTTTCCGCCCGACGATGCGGATATGATTATCGACAACACGGCAACGGGCCGAACTCTTGCGGAAAACGGTTTACGGATTGTCGAAACGATTACCGAAAGCTCCACGCGCTTTTTTGCCTCAAAAGCCGCCCTTTCAAACCCCGAAAAAAAGCGAAAGATTATGGAGTTAAAAATGCTTTTTGAGGCGGTTTTGAACGCACGCGGCCGGGTTATGCTTGAAATGAACGTCAGCGCCGAAAACTTCGATAAATTGGTCAAAGGCCTTCCTTCCATGAGGAGCCCGACCGTTTCTCCCCTCTATTCGGCCGGCGATGAAAAATCCGGCGGTATGCTCGGTGCAGGCGGAACACATGCAGCGGGTTTTGCCGTAAAAATTGCGGTTAAGCAAAGCGAAGTGCCGGCCTTATTGCCGCGCTTAAAAGAATTGGGCGCAACCGATATTTTGGAATATGAATTGAGAAAGGTGCTTGCCTAAAAGGAAAAATTATGAGAACAGCCGAATGTGCACGAAAAACGGCGGAAACCGATATAAAACTTCACTTGAATATCGACGGCAGCGGAAACTGCGATATCGACTGCCCTATCGGATTTTTTAATCACATGCTGCATGCTTTTTGCAAGCACGGTTTGTTTGATCTTACAGGCTCTCTTAAAGGAGATTTGGAAGTCGACCAGCACCACTTGATTGAAGATACGGGGATTGTTCTCGGCACCGTCTTTGCCCAAGCCCTCGGCTCCTGCGCAGGTATTTATCGCGCCGGATTTTGCCTTTACCCCATGGACGAAACTTTGTGCCGAGCCGCGGTCGATTTCGGAGGCCGCTCTTTTTTGGTATGTAATGCCGATTTAACCGGCATCCCGCTCGTATCGGCCGGTGCGGACGGCAAAGAATCGTCTTTTCAAACCGACTGTTTTGAAGATTTTTGGCAGGGTTTTGTAAGTACGGCAAAATGTACGCTGCACCTCGATACCATCCGCGGAAGAAGCGACCATCACAAAATGGAAGCATTGTTTAAAGCCGCGGCACGGGCTGTCCGCGATGCCGTAAGTATCGATGAGCGGCGCGGAAATGCAATTCCGTCTACAAAAGGCGTTATCGTATAAATGAAGTGTTTAATTCAGCGTGTGCTTTCGGCTTCCGTTTCGGTTGACGGAGCATGTACAGGGTCGATTGAGCGCGGCTTTCTCGTATTTTTAGGAATCACTCATACCGACACCGAGCAAACGGTCGAAAAAGCGGCGGAAAAAATCCGTAAACTGCGTATTTTTGAAGACGAAAACGGCAAAACCAATCTTTCAATAGAAGACGTGCATGGAGAACTGCTTGTCGTTTCGCAGTTTACCCTTTATGCCGACTGCCGCCGCGGCAACAGACCCGGCTTTGAACAGGCCGCCGCAGCCGCCCATGCAAACCGTTTATATGAGCATTTTCTTTCGGTTTGTGAAGGACGATTTGCAAAAGTCGCGCACGGCATTTTCGGAGCCGACATGAAAGTTTCTCTTACAAACGACGGCCCCTTTACAATCATGCTGGAGACGGACTAAATCGGCTTATATATAATGCTTCAAATCCTTGGGGATTATCATTTTTTCGTGCGAGGCTATGTAATAGGTCGCAAACAATGCAGTCGCCGTATCTATAGCGGCGGCAAAGGCACAGATAATAAAGGCGGCGGGTTTTAACAAAAGATAACCGGCTTCAAAACCGCGTCCGTAAAGCGTACACATAAGCGTAAGGGCTACAAAAGGTCCGCCAGAAGGAAAGGCACTCAGGCAAAACGAAATACCGAATGACATTCCCATAAGCCACACAAGATCGCGTAAAGATACGCCTAAACTCGAATATGAGCGCAAAACCACAATAAAAGAAACGGCAATTACGAGAGCCGTGCCGCTTCGGGCAAAAACCGAAAAAAGCGGCATACTTACCGCACCGATTCTGCGTTTAACACCCAAACTGTCTTTTGCATGGCGCAGGTTTAAGGCAAGACTGAAGTTCACATCGCCCGAAAAAAGAGCCGCTATAATCGGTGCAATGCCTGCAAAAAGAACCTTGTAGGGATGGTTTTCGCGGCACAAAAAGCGTAAAAGAACGGGCAAAAGCCCTGCAATAATAATAATCGCATCAACCGCAAGTAAAATAATCAAACCCGTAAAAGTTCCCGTTTTAAGCACATCGAAAAGCGAAACGGCCCAGGTACAGGAAACGGCAATCATGCCGATTGCGATTAAATCCGTAAAAAAGCTCAGCACTTCAAAGCTGATTCGTGCAAGCGAGTCAAAAAGCAAAAAAGCGGGCTTTGACCTGATCTGATCCGAGGCAAAGGCGGCTCCGATAAAACCGGCTAATATAAAGGCAGGCAATAAAAAATCTCCATCAAAAAGGCCCGCCGCGCCGTTAAAAGGAAATAAGGATAAAAGCCGTTCCGGCAGTTCCAAATTAATCGGGTCGGAAAGTTTTTCAACGGAAATGGGGATGCGGGGCAGTTTTATAATAAGGGCGGAAAAAACACCGATAAAAGTTGTAATCAAACTGATTGCCAAAGCGGCTGCAGCCGTTAAAAGTCCCGTGCGGATAAGCTTGCCCGAACCGCGAAGTTTTGTTATCGCAATAGTGGTACTGAAAAAAAGGACGGGGAGCAAAAAATATCGTCCCATTCTCAGAGTCAGTTCAGTACAAAACTGCAAAACGGATTTAAAACTTTGATTTTCAAAAGGTAAAAAAAAGGCCGCTAAAATGCCGAGAGTACAGCCTATAAGATATTTTATCCAAATTTTCATACCGTAAAGCATACCCTATGCGGCAAAGACAGTCAACATAGTGTCGAAAGCCGGCCTGAAGGCGTTTCTACGCAGCTGAAAAACGGACTGACGGCTTGAGAAAAGCTGAAAGCTTTGTTATACTTTTTTTATGGAAAAAGGAATTATTATTACGGGGAAGGACTTTCCCGACAGTGCAGCCTTTGTCAATCCCGCTCTTGCAAACGGTTTTTCGGTCGTCGTTTCGGTTTCGGAACAAAATAAGGATGAACTTCCTGCAGAACCCGTAAAAGCCGTTGTATGGCAGCGTTCGTCTTCTTTATCCGCACGTTCCTTTATATTGGAAGCCCAAACCTCATTACCGGCTTTAACCCACGCCGTTTTAATATTCGATACCGCCCTTTATGCAAAAACGTGCAGCTCTTTTGCCGAAGAAACCCGGGATCTTGCACAAGGCATAGACAGCCTTATTTCCTCGTATATGTATATAACGCATGAAATTATCGCGCGCTTTAAAAAGCTCGGCGGCGGAACCCTTTGTTTTGTTTATAAGCCGCATCCGGGAGAGGCCGAATATGCACGGCTCGGTGCCCGCTTAAAAGAAACGACGAATCCCGCTCCGCCCCTTGTTTCCGCCGCAGCCGAAGCGTTTAAGGCTTTTGCGGAAAATACCGCCGCCGAAAGATACGCCTTTCCGATAAAATTCCTCTTAATCGAATATGCTTCATCTCCCGGCCGGGAAGGTGATGAAGAAACCGCGGAATATCTGTTTTCTCTGCCCGAAATGTGTGATAACACTGCAAAAGGAAAAAGCGGCGGAAAACTTTCCTTGTTAAAAGCCGAAAAAACCGTCCGCTGGCAGCATCCGGGAGCAAAATTCCCTGCGGTTATGAATCTTTTTAACCGATAATGAAATATGAGTTTTTCCGATATATATGATATGTTTTTCGGGCGCAACCTTTCCTGGTATGCCTGTTTTGTTCGTATTTTAATCAGTCTTTTTACGGGTGCCGTTTTAGGCTTGGAGCGTAAAATCCGCCAGCAATTTGTAGGCATGCGCACACTGATTTTAATTTCCGTTTCGTCTACACTGCTTATGATGCTGTCGATATATACTTCGGGCTTGTCGGAAACCGGCGTACGCGGCGACCCCTCGCGTATTGCGGCGCAGGTTGTTTCCGGTATAGGTTTTTTAGGTGCCGGAACGATTTTGCGTCAAGGATTAAACATCAAAGGCTTAACGTCTTCTGCCATTATCTGGGTTGCCGCCGCAATGGGATTGACCA
This sequence comes from uncultured Treponema sp., assembly GCA_963547555.1. Classification (GTDB taxonomy): domain Bacteria; phylum Spirochaetota; class Spirochaetia; order Treponematales; family Treponemataceae; genus Treponema_C. The sequence goes on from CAUURR010000021.1 coordinate 13,449, forward strand.
TCGGATCGGGCTTTGTCCTTCCGGCTCTTATGGCATTATTGGTTTGTGAAATATCGCTTATTTATCTTGAAAAGGTTGAAGAAAAATATTTTCCTGCGGAGCGAGCGAAACATTTAAATCTCGTGTTTGAAAATAAAAAAATCGACCTTGATGCCTTAACAAAGTTGATTTATGCGAACGGGTTAATCATTATGACGACCGACATAACGCGCATATTGGGACAAAAACATTTAAGTATTTCGTTTTCCGTAAAAGTTCCGCCTTCATTGGATATTTTTGCCCTTACCGATAAAATAAAACAAATAGGACGGCTTGAAGAATTCAGCTTAACGGATTAAAATATACCGTTATGCAAAATTCGGCTCCGCTGATTGTACAGGGCGACAAAACCCTGCTTTTAGATGTTCATGCTCCTCTTGCCGACGAATGCCGCTGTGCTTTAATCCCCTTTGCGGAATTGGAACGTTCGCCGGAGCATTTGCATACCTACCGCTTGAGTTCCTTGTCTTTATGGAATGCTGCAGGAGCGGGTTTTACTCCGGACTATGCAGTCGATGTTTTAAAAAAATACTCGCGGTTCGACATTCCCCAGTCCGTAAGCACGTGGATTTATGAAACCGCCGCCCGCTTCGGAAAAATACGTCTTGTCCCCGACTCGGTGCAGGGGGCAGCGAAGCCGGCCGAAGACAGTCTGATTTTACAAACCGATTCTCTTGCGGTATTCCGCGAGCTTGAAGCGAACAAAAAACTTGCAAAATATTTAACGCCCGTCTGCGAAAACCTCCGTTTCCGTTTAAGCCTTACGGACAGGGGAACCATTAAGGAAGAACTTTTAAAAACGGGCTGGCCGGTTAAAGACGAAGTTCCGCTTAAAGAAGGAGAGTTCCTCGATATACATATGCGCGAAAAAACGCTTTCGGGAAAAGATTTTATCGTCCGCCGTTACCAAAAAGAAGCGGCTGAAGCGTTTTTAGGCGATTGCGGTCCGGGAACGGGCTTCGGCACTCTCGTTTTACCCTGCGGTTCGGGAAAGACGATTATAGGAATTCTTTTGATGGCGAAATTGCGCACAAACACCCTCATCGTTACCGCAAATATATCCTCCGTTCACCAATGGATAGACGAAATAATAGATAAAACCGATTTAAGTGCCGAGAAAATCGGTGAATATTCGGGAGAAAAAAAAGAAATACGGCCGGTAACCGCCGCAACTTATCAGGTATTGACTCGTCGACCTGAAAAAGACGGGCCTTATCCTCACTTTAAGTTGTTTCGTGAACGCAACTGGGGGCTTATAATTTATGACGAAGTGCATCTTTTGCCTGCACCCGTATTCCGTGTAACGGCGGAATTGCAGGCGGTGCGGCGGGCAGGTTTAACGGCAACCCTTGTACGTGAAGACGGATGTGAGGGGTTGGTTTTTTCGCTCGTCGGACCGAAGCGTTACGATGTTCCGTGGAAAGAACTTGAAACATCCGGCTGGATTGCGGGTGCAGAGTGCATAGAATTCAGAGTCGACTTGGATAAGGGCAAAGAACTTGAATATGCGGTTGCCTCCGTTCGGCAAAAGCACCGCATTGCGGGAGAAAATCCGCTTAAAGTGTCCCTTGTGCTTGATTTGGTAAAACGTTTTTCCGACGACAGAATTCTGATTATCGGTCAATATCTGAATCAATTATTTGAAATTGCGGGTTTGTTGAACATACCGATTATTACCGGCAAAACCCCTATCCGCGAGCGCGATATGATTTACAACGATTTTCGCCAAGGTAAGCTGAGGGTTTTGGCGGTTTCCAAGGTTGCAAATTTTGCCATTGATTTACCGGATGCGTCGATGGCAATTCAAATATCGGGAACCTTCGGAAGCCGGCAGGAAGAAGCCCAGCGGCTCGGCCGTATTTTACGCCCGAAAAACCGCACTGCCCGCTTTATTACACTGATTACCGCAGACACTCAGGAAGAAGAATACGGCTCAAACCGCCAACAATTTCTTGCCGAACAGGGTTATTCTTATCGTTTGGTGCGCCGCATTGAAGAAATTCCGGATTGTGATAATACGAACGAATTGTCCGAAAAGCTTAACGGTGCCGAAACCGCAAGGGGTACCGTATGAAAAAGAATTCGGGAGATATCTCTGCATGGTATGATTTTCTTACCGATATGAATGAAACCCGTTTTTTCGATCTTATGAGATTATATGCGGGCGAAATTAAAACACCATACAATAAGCAAAAGCTTATTGAAACACTTACCGCTTTTTTACACAGAGAAGAAAACCGCCGCATCTTATTCGCTCTTTTATCGCAGGAAGACTTAATTCTCGTCGCTGCGGTTATGTATATTCCCTTTTGTACAAAAGAAAAGGCGGCGGCTTTTTTCGGTTCCCGTTTTTCATTCGCTTTTTTACATGACGGTTTTTTGAATTTGGAAGAGCGCCTGATTATATATCGAAAAAAAAATCATGACGGCGCGGATGAAACGCCGGCTTTTTATTTTGATATAAATCCTTTATTGCGGGAAGATTTGGAAAAACGGGCACCCTTATCCCTTTTATTTTCTTCGTATGAGGGGGAAGAAAATACGGAACCGCCGCCCGTAAATCCGGGGCCCCTTGTGTCGGCGCAGATCTTAGCTTCGTGGTTTGCCTTTATTGCCGAGTATCCCGATTGCTGCCGTACCGACGGAAGCTTTAAAAAAAAGGCGGCCGAAATGCTGGAAGAACGTTTTGCCGGAATTCCTCTCGATTTTTTATCCGCCCTGCATAAAACCCTCGTCAATTTGTCGCTTTTTAAGCAAAACGGTTTTTCCGCGGAACCGGATAAAGCAAAACGCCGTTCTTTTGCCGAATTGCCGCCGCTAAGCCGTTATGCTTATATCTGCGCCGCCTGCAACGCCGCATTTTGCGGTCTTGTCCGGCGCGATATTTTGCAAAAGAATGCATCTTTAGTGCTTGATATATTTACAATCTTAAAAAAAGGCGGCGCCTCTTTTTGCGTTTCTCCCTCATACATATTGCGTTTGATTTTTTTATTGCAGGAACAAAAACGATACTGCGTTTCGGGAGAAAAAATTGCGGCTAAAGAAGGCCGCTTGAGAAGGTTGTTTCGTGAAAATGCCGTTCACAATGCCGAGTCGGAAGCTCTTGGCGGAACGGAGGAATCCTTTAATGCGGAAAACCTCTTGTCAGCCTTTATCCGCTTCGGCATCCTTGTTCCGGTATCCGGAAAAAATCTTTTCGCGGTCAATCCCGTTCTGTTTTCCGATACTCACACTGCCGTTTCCTCCCAGCCGGAAAATACCTCGATCGAAAAAATCGATCAGACAACCGAATCGAAAAATGCAATCAGTATAGATGCGGGATTTTCGGTTACCTTTTTACGGGAAATTCCGCTTCCGCTTTTTTTCGATGTAACCGCGTGCATGGAAATTGAGTTTTGCGGGACTGTCAGCCGCTTCCGTATTACGCGTTCAGCCTGTTTACGCGCCTTTGAAAGCGGCGTTTCTCCCGACCGTTTTATCGATATGTTGGAGACAATATCGTCTCATTCCGTTCCGCAAAACCTGCGTTTTTCTTTACATGATTGGTATACCTTTTACGCTTCCGCAAGTTTATTTAAAGGTTATATTTTACAGGTAGCCGAGGACAAGCGCCTGCAAACAGAAAATAATCCCTTCCTTGCCGCATATATCAAAGTTACGCTTGCACCCGGTATCTATCTTCTTGATTTTTCTTCCGATGAAGAGGCCGCAGATGTAATCAAAAAAAGCGGTCTTTCATTTATAGGACGGGTAAAAAAATTTGATACCGAAACCGAAAGCTTACCGCTTAGTCCCCTTATACAAAGCAGGCAAAGCGAAGACAGCCCGTTCGATTTTTTATGCGGCATACCCTCCTGTTGTTCCGCCGAGACTGCCGAAACACAAATTGCGGAAACGGATGCGGATTTCCGAAAACGGCACATTGCGGCTATGGAAGCCGAAGTTAAAAAAAAGAATTTATCCAAAGAATCGGAAGAAGCTTTAATGCTGCGCATTCGCCGCAAAACCGTATTGAATGCCGCTCAACTGAGTGAAAATTCGGTGCGGCTCGAAAAAAATGAAGCTTCAGGTATGGATTTTTTAGGTAAAATCCGCATTATAGAAACCGCCCTTGCCTGTTCCGATCCCATAGAAGCGGTTTACGGCGAAAAAACGCTCTACGGTTATCCGGCCGGACTTGAAAAACAATCGGGAGATGCCTTCCTCATTATGCACACGGCGGATGATGCTCAAACCTATAAAATTTCGGTAGCCCAAGCCCGCCTTATACGGCGCAAACCTTCATCTGTATTCAGTACACGGTAAGATAGTTTACTTTTTCACTCTGTCAGCTACGATTTTATATATCTCCGATTTTTCTCGTTTACCGATACCCCAAATTTCCACGATTTCGATTTTTTCAGGTGTAATTAACCGATATACAATTCTTATACTTTTATTACACGCATATAGTTTGTAAAATCCGGTTAAGTTAATATTATTCTTATTGCCGAGCTCATCCCCTGCAAACGGATTTTTTTTGAGTTTATCTATTTTTTTGTTAACGTCTTTTCTGACCCTTCCGTCAAGTTTGCGGTAATCTTCCTGCGCAGCCGGAATCAATTCAATACGGTATAGCTTTTCTTCCATAACTTGCTCTATACCGCTTCAATCTTTGCGGATTAAATCCCAATCCGTATTTTTTTTCGCATTGTAATTTTTTATTCTCGCTGCAATATGTTCCGCAATTTCCATGCGCTCAAAAACATCCGCAAGTATCGAAAGATATTCATATTCTTTAAACGGAATCATAACGGCTTCCATATTATTGTTTTTAAGAATATAAACGGATTTATTTTCTTCGGAAACTTTTCTGACCGTTTGTGTAAGTTCTTTTTGCAATTTTGTAATCGGCATCATATGAGCGGTTTCTACCAACATAAGGCTAACTCCTGTTATATAATAATATGTGTTTTTCTATATAGTCAAGTCT
>CAUURR010000022.1:0-17735 GCA_963547555.1 uncultured Treponema sp.
GTAGAGCAACGCCCTTTTAAGGCGTGGGTCACGTGTTCGAATCACGTGTGGCTCATAACGAGGCTGTTCCAAAAGCAGGTTGCTTTCGGTGCAGCCTTTTTTTTATAAGTGTGTAGTTTCAAGCGGAACGGAATGCCGCAGTGTGCCGGAACTGCGTAGGGTAAAAATAAACCGGAAAATCACGATGCGGGCTTTATTCCGGTAAAATCCTGCGGATAATCTTTTATGTGTATATCCGTTTGAGGGAACGGAATTTCAATACCTTCTTTTTTGAACCGCTCATCGACTTCTATAAAAATTGAATTGCGCAAGTTGCCGAAGTCTTCAATTTTTGTCCATGTAAGAAGGGTAAAGGTAATTCCCGAATCGGCAAAGGCCGACCATAATATGGAAGGTGCCGGATCAGCTACACAAAACTGATTTTTTTGAGCGGTATCTAAAAGAATTTTTTCAACCTTGCGCAAGTCCGTTCCGTAGGAAACCGACAATTCCGTTTTTACTCTGCGGAAGGGAAAGTGCGAATAGTTTATAAGATTTGCTTTAATGATGGTTTCGTTCGGAACCCGCACGTATTGGCTGTCGAAGGTTTTTAAAACAACCGACAATAAATTGATGGCCTGCACTGTGCCGATGGTTCCCTCTATTTCGATAATATCGCCGATTTTAAAGGCGCGTTCGGTAATGACAAAGAGGCCTGAAATGACATTTGAAACTGAGGTTTGGGCTGCAAAACCGATGGCGATACCGGCAATTCCCGCTGCACCCAATATGGCGCTGATATTGATGCCGAGCCGGTTAAAAATCGTTACCACAATAACGGTAACGGCGCTGTAATGAATAATTTTGTTGACGATATGCCGGGTTTGCAGCGATGATTTATTAATAAGAAATCGTTTTACAAGAATGCTGATTATTTTGAAAAAAATATAGATGGCTGCAAGTGTTATAAGAAATTGTACCGTTTTCCATAAACCGGCAACGCTGAGATCCGCTTTTAATCCCGTTACCGATAAAAAGAAACTTTCAAGAGATGATGTTAATGTATTCATAAAAAAGAAGTTTACCATAAATTCGGAAAAAAGAGAATAGGAAAAAAAGAAGAATGGAACCGACGGTGTCTATTTAAAATCCGATATTAAAATCCGCCGCATTGACAAAATAGAGCCGAAATTTTACAATCCATTCGGCTGAAAATTGACACTTTTTTAATTTTTTATGGGAGTTATTATGAATCTGCGCGGAAGAAATTTTTTAAAACTGCTTGATTTTACCTCGGATGAAATTCGCTATTTACTCGATTTATCCGCGGAATTAAAACGCATGAAAATGGCCGGAGTAGCGCACCGCTGTTTGACGGGAAAAAACATAGTATTGCTGTTTGAAAAAACGTCCACACGTACCCGCTGTGCCTTTGAAGTAGGGGCTATGGATTTGGGCTTGGGGGTTACCTTTTTGGATCCGGGTTCAAGCCAAATGGGGAAAAAAGAAAGCATTGCCGATACCGCGCGCGTTCTCGGCCGTATGTATGATGGTATAGAATACCGCGGCTTTTCGCAAAAAATTGTTGAAGATATTGCGCATTATTCAGGTGTTCCCGTTTGGAACGGCTTAACCGACGACTTTCATCCGACTCAGGTGCTTGCGGCTCTGTTGACTATCGAAGAAAAGTTCGGTCGTTTGCGCGGCTTGAATTTTACCTTTATGGGAGACGCGCGCAACAATGTCGCCAATTCGATGATGATAGGCTGCGCAAAAATGGGGCTGAACTTTACCGCCTGCGCTCCTTCACACCTGTACCCGAAAGCCGAACTTATTAAAGAAGCTGAAAAAATTGCCGCAAAAACCGGCTCGGTACTGCGTTTTACCTCCGATATCGACGAGGGTGCTTCCGGTGCCGATATTATCTATACCGATATTTGGGTATCAATGGGAGAGCCCGACAGCGTATGGGAAGAACGCATTGCCGCTTTAAAAAAATATCAAGTCAATAAAGCCTTGATGGCAAAGGCAAAACCCGATGCGATTTTTATGCACTGCCTTCCGTCGTTCCATGATACGAATACGGCGATCGGAGCCGAAATCGCAAAAAAATTCGGGATTTCCGAAATGGAAGTTACTGATGAAGTATTCGAGTCGCAGCAGTCGACTGTATTTGATGAAGCGGAAAACCGCATGCATACGATAAAGGCCGTTATGTATGCGACTTTAAAATAAAGATTCGGGATAATCTTATGGAACCTAAAACACTGGTCATAGCCTTGGGCGGAAACGCATTGGGCAATACGCCTGAAGAACAACTCAAGCTGACCGCTCATACGGCTTCGGTAATAGCTTCTCTTGCAGAAGAAGGACACCGCATTGTCATTGCCCACGGAAACGGGCCGCAGGTCGGTATGATAAACACCGCCTTCGATTTTTCAAATCAAAAGGGAGGGGAAACGCCTGTTATTCCTTTTCCCGAATGCGGAGCTATGTCGCAGGGCTATATCGGCTACCACATTGGCCAAGCCGTGCAAAACGAACTGAAAAAACGCGGCATAAACCGAAACTGCGCCTGCCTTGTAACGCAGGTACTCGTTGATGAGAACGACGGTGCTTTTGCAAAACCCTCGAAGCCTATCGGAAGCTTTGTAACTAAGGAAAAAGCGGAACAAATAGCCGCTCAAACGGGCTTTGTTTTTGCCGAAGATGCGGGAAGGGGCTGGAGGCGGGTAGTACCTTCTCCGCTTCCTAAAAAAATTATCGAACTTGATACGGTTAAAGCCTTAAGCGAAACGGGCAGCCTTGTTATTACCGTAGGCGGAGGCGGTATTCCCGTTGTTCAAAATAAGGACGGGTTTTTAAGCGGTATTCCCGCCGTTATCGACAAAGACAGGTCGGCCGCCCTTCTTGCACGGGAGCTGAAAGCGGATATGTTGATTATTTTAACCGCCGTAGAAAAGGTGTGCCTTAACTTTAACAGCCCCGAACAAAAAGCCCTTGATGCTTTAAGCTGCAAGGATGCCGAGCGCTGTATACGGGAAGGGCATTTTGCACCCGGCTCAATGCTTCCCAAGATTGAAGCCTGTGTCGACTTTTTGGAACATTCCGCACCGGGAAGTGAAGCGCTTATCACCTCGCTTGAAAAGGCAAAAGAAGCCCTGCACGGTAAAACCGGTACAAGGCTGTATAAATAAAAGCGGGGAAAACCGCAGGACTCGCAAGGAATGCAAAGATTTTCGGCAGGCTGTCAATCATCCGGTACGCGGTTTCTCTTTGCGCTCTTAGCGGTGAAAACCGCAGGACTCGCCGAGCCGGTACGGTATTTTGTTGCGCTTTAGGTATCGGCTGAGGCAACTTTGCGGTATTTTGCCGCCAATGAGCGCGCCTTTTCAGCTGCAAGACCGCGGTATCGTTCCGGACGTTCAAAAAAAGATGCGGCGTCTTTTATGCCGAGCATTTCCAAGCGGGCGGTGATGCGCTCAAAGGTTTCCTTTTGCTTTTGCAGAGCTTCAAAAAAACTTATACCGGAGTGTTCCGCATCGAGGGTTATTTTGCGTATAACTTCGTGGGCGTCCGAAATACCGCTTTCGGCAAGTAAAAGATAAGCCGGTTCTGCAAGGATGCCGCCTTTTACTTTTCCGCCTGCCGCGTTTAAGTTGCGCATCATGCCTTCGGCGTCGGCATTAAGGCCGGCAACAACGCTTTTCATTCGCTCGGCGGCGAGGGTAAAGCCGGTTAAATAGTCGGCAACAAAACGCTGGCTTGCCGAGTTTGTTAAATCCCGCTGGTGTTCCGAAATCTGATCCATAAAAAATGTCATAACGCGCGGTGCAAAAGCTTTCCATAGAGATTTGACGTGTTCGCTGTTCCAGGGATTGCGCTTTTGCGGCATAGTGGAAGAGCCCACCTGGTCGGCACTGAAATATTCAAATACTTCGCCGATTTCGCTGCGCTGTAAATTGCGTAAATCGTCGGCGAGGTTTGCCAAAATGCCGAATGCGACATTACATTCAAGCAAAAGGCGCAAAAGATATTCGGGTTCCACAAGCTGGGTTGAATGCTCGGAAGGTTTGAGTCCCAAATAGTTCAAGTATAAACGTTCAAGCTCTTCCGGGTCTTTTACCAGCATGGACGTGCCGTTGTATGCGCCGACCGGGCCTGCAAGTTTTCCGCGTAAATCCTTCGACAAACGCTCTATTTCGATGATTGATTTTCCCAGACGGCTTACGTATTCGGCGATTGCAAAGCCGAAAGTGATGGGAACCGCGTGCTGGCCGTGGGTGCGCCCCGTTTGCGGAACTTCGGCATCGCGCTCCGCAATATTGCACAGGTGTCTTTCCAAATCGCGCAATACGGGGAGAATAACCTGCTGTACGCAGTCGCGTATACGCACCGAAAGGGCTGTATCCAAAATATCGACGCTGGTAGCACCCAAGTGTACCAAAGGCGCGGTTTCGGGCGGAACCATCGTTTTTAGCACGTTTACAAGGGCGCGTATATTATGCTTTGTTTTTTCTTCTTCGGCATAAACGCGGGCCGGATCGATTGTCCATGCGACCGTATCGAGTTTTTTTTCGATTTCGGTATCAAGTGTGCCGCGCATTTTAAGGTGCGCCTTTATAAGGGCCGTTTCGGCCTTTGCACAGGAAATAATCGCTGCCTGTTCGGAAATGAATGAAGATAAATCATCAAAAACTTTTGCTTCCGAAAGCGAATAGCGGTGATCCAAGGGACAAATGTTCAAAAAAATACTGCGTGATTCAATAATAGGATTGTACCACATAAAAGCGGTATTGACTATACAAAAAACAAAAAGCGTGATATAACTAAGGCAATATATAAGAGGATGCTATGCCCTATTGCGAACCGACAAATCTTGCAGTGATTGCCTGTCCCGGCGGACAGGTTTTTGCGGACGCCGTGATTGCACATTTACGGCACATTTATAAACATCGATTTAATTTAAAAGTTGACGGTATTTTAAAACGTTATTCGAAAGAAAAAGATGCACTTATAAAAGATATAAACTATTTTAACGATTTAAAAACAGCCGACCTGTGTGTGCGCGGTAATGTCGATGCTTACCGTTCTCCCGTTTTTAAAACCGATGCCGAATTTACCTATTTTATGAACGGAGAGTTTAAAACCGAAATAAAAAGCTGTATACGCGGAAAAGACGTGTATATTTTTCAGGATGTGGAAAATCATCAGGTTTTAAGCTTAAACGGCGGTAAAAATCAATGTACGCTTTCGGTAAACGATCACATTATGTCCATGCTGGTTACAATCGATGCGGTACGTCAGGCGGGGGCGGCTAAAATAACCCTCGTTGTGCCCGTGTATCCGTACAGCCGTCAGCACAAAAAAAAGGGCAGAGAAGGCTTAACGGCGAGCCTGCTCGGTCATATTTACGAAAACATGGGCGTAAACCGCATTATTACGCTTGATATACATTCGCGCGAAATAGAGAATTCTTTTTCCCGCATAAATCTGGAAAACCTGCACGCAAGTTATCAGATTATCCGCGAGCTTACAAAACTCGTAGACCTTACCGGAGGCACCGAGGATATCGTTATCGTTGCCCCCGACACCGGAGCTGTTGACCGCAATAAATTCTATTCGGCGGGTTTACAAAAACCGCTTGCGATGATTTATAAAGAGCGCGATTATTCAATCGTTACGCAAAATGCAAAAGATACGAATATAAAATCGATAAAACTGCTCGGGGACGTTCACGGCAAAGTTGCCTTTTTAGCCGACGATATGCTCGGTACCGGCGGAACCCTCCTTAAAGCGATGGAGTTTCTTAAAGAACAGGGCGCAACCAAGGTTATTGCGGCAATCAGTTTGCCCTTTTTTACGGGCAATGCGATTGAGCTGTTTAATGAGGCCTATGCCAAGGGGCATTTTTACCGCATTATCGGTACAAACGCGGTGTATCACGAAGAGCTTTTAAAATGCGAATGGTATATCAATACCGATGTAAGCGGGTTGTTTGCAAATATTATTGCGCGCCTCCATCACAATCAGTCGTTAAGCAATCTTTTGGATAACCGCAATATTATCGAAAAGCTGGTAAAATAAATCGGAATGCCTGAAACTTGCTGCTGTCAGGCGTCCCGGCGATTAATGCGAATTTGTAACGAAAGGAGGCGACAGTTATGACTATTTACCGTATACCGGAAAAACCGGCGGCACTTATTTTCGATATAGACGGCACCCTTTATACAAATGCAAAATATATCAAAGAGCAGACCGACTGTCAAATCCGCCGCTTTGCCGAAACACGCGGTTTTGACGTAAAAAAAGCGCGTAAAATGGTAAAATCTTATCGTGAAGAGTGGGCAAAGCTTCACGGCGGAAAACGCTTGTCTTTGGGCAACGTTTTAAAAGATATGGGGGTTCCCATAGCCGAAAGTATTGCATGGAGAAAAGAATTACTCGATCCCGCCCCATATCTGAAAATCGATAAAAAACTGAATACCGCCCTTGCGCGCCTTGCCGAATCCTATAAACTTGTTTGCGTTACGAACAATCCCGTTTCGGTGGGGCGTAAAACACTGACCGCCTTGGGCGCAGATCCTTTTTTCAGCGGCGTTATAGGTCTTGATACCTGCGGCATATCCAAACCCGATATAAAAATCTTTGACCTTGCGGCAAAACAGGCATCGGTTTCGGTTGACAGCTGTATAAGTATAGGGGATCGCTATGATATAGATGTGGCCGTTCCTTTGGAAATGGGCATGGGCGGTATTCTCGTCGATAGTGTACGTGATGTGTATAAGCTCCCCGATGTGTTGGAAATACGCTGATATATAAGCATTTTATTTAAAATTTTTCGTAAAAACACGTGAAAAAACGGCGAAAGTGTGTTATAATGGTTATATGGAAATAAAACCTTTTTCGCAAACCCTTCGATTCGAAAATAATGGAGATTTGGAGTTCTTTTTTACGGGAACGGGCAGTGCGTTTTCAAAAAAATATTTTCAAACGAATTTGCTTATTATTAAGGGAAAAGATCATTTATTGGTAGACTGTGGAACCATGTGTCCCCTTGCTTTTTATACATATAATTCGAGTATTACAAATGTCCGTAATCTGCTTATCACTCATTCCCATGCGGATCACATAGGCGGTTTGGAAGAAGTCGGCTTGATGGGACGTTATGTAACCAAACAAAAGCCGACGATGATTATTACCGACTATTATAAAAATATTTTGTGGAATCAATCCCTGCGCGGCGGTATGTCCTACGGAGAATATGCAAACGGGGAATATTTAACCTTTGACGACTATTTTACCCAAGTCAAGCCCAAGTTGCTTTCGGCACGGCCGCGGCCGTTATATCAAAGCGAGTGCGGCAGCATAGATATTAAGCTTTATCGTACAAAGCATATTCCCGACAATACGGACAGCTGGAAAGAATCTTTTTATTCCTGCGGTGTTTTGGTTGACAATCGTATTTTATTTACCGGAGATACCCGTTTTGATTCCGAATTGTTCGATTTTATATTCCGCTGTTATCCGAATATTGAATGGATTTTTCATGACTGCCAGTTTTTTCCCGGCGGTGTGCACGCATCGTACGAAGAATTAAAAACCTTGCCCGATGATATAAAACGTAAAATTTTCTTGTGTCATTACGGGGACGCTGTCGAAAAAATTAACGCAACGGCTGACGGTTTCGCCGGATTTACCGAAAAAGGCTGTTACTACAATTTCGGCTGAACTCTGAAAAGACTGCACGTAATGAAAAGCTAATTCCACTCATCCTCTTCTTCGTCATCAAATTCGCTGTTGAATTTATCAACGCCTTCAAAATAGGCATCTTTGAATATTTCGACAGCTTCCGGATCCGCATCTTTCGGATAGTTGAAATTTTCAACCGTACTTTCGGAATCTATGCCTTCCGAAGCTTCTTTGTAGCCGAGCTTAAATCCGTATTTATGAGCAGACTCTTCATAGTAAAAGGCTTCATCGGGAATATCCGCATAAAAGTCTTCTTCAAAGTCATCGTCGTCGAATGAATCATCGTACATATATTAAATTTAACCTACAAGAGCCGGTCTGTCAAGTAATTCCGGCAAACGGCCCATACACGAGTCGAACGTGCGACCTGCTGCTTAGGAGGCAGCCGCTCTATCCTGCTGAGCTAATGGACCAAGATTGGGACTGCATAAAATTTATGAGTCCCTTTTAATCCGCCTAAAAAGACGAATACTTTTACACGCCCTACCGGGAATCAGCGTTTCCAGACGGTAAATAAGGAGCCTAATACAAGTAAGTGTGCCGACAGGCTTTTTAAGAATGATAAAAATGCGCCTGCGGAATTAAAAGCTCCGTGTAAAAGTCCGCCTTTACCCATTACGTCAATCAGGGCGATTACCGCAATCCACATGATGATTATAATGAAGACAAAGGTGTTTGTAACCTTTCCGGTATCGACAAAAAAGTTTGCCAATAAAAAGATACCCGCTATGAGTTCGCATATACCTACCGCAATGATAACGATATTTGCGGGGTCGCCTTTTAAAAATCCGTGTACTGCGGATGCCACTTCGTTTCCGTTTACGCCGGCTTGGAGTTTTCCGAAAAATCCTCCGTCAAGCTGAAGTGTTAAAATACCGGATACAAGTAAAAAAAGAGCGAGCGCCAGCTGCAAAACAATGCCGCCCAATGTTTTTTTCGATACGGCCATACATACTCCTATAAAAGCTTTTGTAGGAAGTGTCAACTTCCGAAAAAGTTTTTTCAGTGTTTTCGCAAACATCAGTTGAGAAAACACAATAATATACGAGTTTGCAACGCAAACTCGGTATTGAAGCGGACGGCACTATTTCAGCTGTGCGCTTCAATAAAAATCCTGTAAATAGAATAAACTTCCATAAAAAGTTTCTGGAATACAGTATATCCGAGACTGAAAGAGATTTCAATAGAATAGAACGATTTTAACGTGAAGCGGAATTAAAAAAAACAATTTTATCAAAAAATACCGCTTTTAAGATAAAAAAATGCATTTATTACCTGAATATTACTTGAAATAGAAACAAATGTAGGGTAAAATGGCAATATTGTTTTTTTCAGGAGGATACTATGAAAAAAAGGTTTTCATTTACAGCGTTGTCGGCTGTTGTGCTTGTGCTTGCTTTCGGTATAATCGGCTGTTCAGGCGCTGCCGGCGGAAAAGGTGATGAATTTATTTTCAACAACGGTACCGAACCTCAGTCCTTGGATCCGTCTAAAATTGAAGGTGTTCCCGAACACCGTTTGTATATGGCTTTGTTTGAAGGTTTGGTAACGTACGATCCCAAAACAAGCCGTCCCGTTCCCGGTGTGGCGGAAAGCTGGAGCCGCAATGATTCACAGGATGTGATTACATTCAAGCTTCGCGACTGCACATGGAGCGACGGTACAAAAATTACCGCACAGACTTTTGTAGATTCATGGCTTTACTATTTATCCCCCGAAACGGCGGCAACCTACGCATATATGCCCGCTATGGTTATCAAAGGCGCAACCGAATACAATGCCGGAAAAGCCGGTAAAGAAACCGTCGGTATCCGTGCCGTTGATGAAAAAACTTTTGAAGTAACTTTGGTCGGTCCGGTTCCGTATGCGGTTGACATGATGTCTCACTATTCATTCTCTCCGCTTCCGATGCACGCCATGAAAAAATACGGTGCGAACTGGATTAAGCCTAAAAACTTTGTAGGCAACGGTCCCTTTGTCCTTGAAAAATGGGTTCCTCAGGATAAGGTTACTCTTGTTCCGAACAAAAAATACTGGAACAAAGAAAACGTGCACCTTTCCCGCATTATAGCTTTGCCGATTGAAAACGAAACTACCGCTTATCAGAAATTCAAAAGCGGCGAAATCGATTGGGCAACCAGCACTCCGACGGAAATGCTCGATGAAATCAAATTGCGCGATGACTATCAACCCGCTCCTGCCGCTACAACTTATTATTACTATCTTAATGTAAACAATAAGGTGTTGAGCGATGTACGCGTACGCAAAGCTTTGTCTATGTCTTTTGACCGCAATGAATTGGTTGAAAAAGTAACCCGTGCAGGTCAGATTCCCGCAACGGCCCTTGTTCCCCCGATGGAAGGATATACAACCGCTAAAGGAAATGCCTTTGATGTTGCCGCAGCAAAAAAACTGCTTGCCGAAGCCGGATATCCGAACGGTAAGGGCTTCCCCAAGATGACCGTTATTTATAATACCAATGAAGGTCACAAAAAAATTGCCGAGTTTATGCAGCAGCAGTGGAAATCCAATTTGGGTATTGATATTGAACTTGCCAACCTGGAATGGGCAACCTTCGTCGATAAGCGCCAGGCAAACGATTTTGAAATCGGTCGTGCCGGTTGGGCAGCCGACTATCAGGATCCGTCGAACTTTTTGGAACTCTTCCTTTCGACCGGCGGAAACAATGACGGCCGCTACAATAATAAGGAATACGATACTTTAATCGATAAGGCTTCCAAAATGTCTGCCGGTCCCGAGCGTATGGCTGTTTTAAATGCGGCCGAAGAAATGGTAATTACAAGGGATCAGGCTGTTATTCCTTTTTATTACTATGTTTCACCGAATATGATTGACCTTAACAAATGGGACGGCTGGTATACAAATACTTTGGATATTCACCCCTGGGTCGGTATAAAGAAAAAATAAGTTAACAGGTTGGAGCTGCCGAAAAATCAAGCGATTTTTAGGCAGCTTTGAGCCGTAAATGCGGACGAGGCGGCCTGAAACCGAAGTTTCGGGCTGTAAGCTGTGCTTACATATGAGCCTGACCTCTACGGTGCCCCGTCCGCCCCTTTTTACTACATACCTTTTGCGTATCGGCCCCGGTTTGAATAAACCTCTTCCTAAAGAGGCGGCTTATTCAAACTGAAAACACACCAAACGAGGCAAAAATGGGAAAATTCATATTCCGCCGGGTTTTAAGTTTAATCCCGACGATGTTTTTGATTGTGACGCTCAGCTTTTTTTTAATCAGGCTTGCACCGGGAGGCCCTTTTTCGCGCGAAAAAAAGGTTACGCCCGAGGTAATGCAAAATCTCTTAAAAAAGTATCACATGGACGAGCCCTTATTTAAACAGTATTTGCGCTATATGGGCGATGTTTTGCGCGGAGATTTGGGACCTTCTTTTAAAAACAAGGATTACAGCGTCAACGAACTTATATTTACCAGTTTACCGAATTCGTTAATACTCGGCGTTGTTTCGCTTTGCATCGCCCTTATATTGGGAGTGAGCGTAGGAATCGTATCGGCGTTAAACCGCAATACCAGAATCGATTATGCGGCAATGTCCGCCGCCGTTATCGGTATATCGGTTCCGCTTTTTGTAGTCGGACCGGTGTTGATGCTTATTTTAGCTATGAAGTTAAAATGGCTTCCCACGTCCGGCTGGATAACCGGGCGGGCGGGCTTAAAAACCCTTATTATGCCGACGATTACCCTTGCTTTCCCCTATTTTGCCTATATAGCGCGTTTAAGCCGGGCAAGTATTTTGGAAGTATTGCGATCGGACTATATCCGTACGGCGCGGGCAAAGGGATTGAAACAGTCGGTTGTTGTTGTAAAACACGTTCTTAAAGGTGCTATGCTGCCGGTTGTCAGTTATTTGGGGCCCGCCTTTGCCGGTATTGTTACCGGTTCGGTTGTTGTGGAGCAGATTTTTCTTGTTCCCGGCTTGGGAAACTTTTTCGTAAAGTCGGCTTTGAACCGCGATTATACCCTTATTATGGGAACGGTTATCGTATATTCGCTCATTTTGGTTGTGATGAATTTGATTGTTGATATTATATACGGATTGCTCGATCCGCGTATTTCATATAAATAGCAGGAGGTTTACGGTGTTATTTAAAGCACGCAAAAAAAATGCGGAACAGGCCGTAAATGAATTTAATCAGGTTATGAAACCCGTGTCCTTGTGGGACGACGCATGGAAACGGCTGAAAAAAAATAAAATGGCGCTTATAGGTTTATATGTTGTAATTCTGTATATTGTTGTTTCTTTTTTAGCGCCCGTATTGCCCATATATCCCTATGAAGAACAATATCTGGATCACATCTATTTAAAACCCTCATTTAAACCGGCCGGTGAAATTATGATTGCGCAAAAAAAAGCCTATATTGCAAAAATTATGGCAAAAGAAAAGCGCACCGAATATAACGAAACCGAACGTGCGGAACTTGCCGCAATGGAAGAGGATGTAAAAGTCAATCCGATTCATCAAAGGCATTATATTCTCGGAACGGACAGTTTGGGTCGCGACGTACTTTCCCGCACGATTTACGGCGGACGTATTTCGATTGCCATCGGTCTTTTGGGAACCGTAACGGCCCTCTTTATCGGTGTTACTTTGGGTGCGATTGCAGGCTATGCGGGCGGCTGGATAGATAACGCCCTTATGCGTTTTGTCGATATTATGTACGGCCTTCCTTATATGCTCATTGTTATTATTATGATGGCGATTTTGGGACGCAACGTCTTTATTTTGTTTGTTGCGATTGCTCTTATTTCATGGCTTACGATTGCTCGTGTGGTGCGCGGTCAAATCATCAGTTTGAAAAATTCGGAATTCGTTGAAGCTGCCCGTTCTATGGGAGCAAGTTCCGGCCGTATTATATTCCGCCACTTACTGCCCAATACGCTGGGTATTATTATCGTTTATTCCACGCTTTCGATGCCGTCTTTTATTATGAGTGAAAGCTTTTTGTCCTTTTTGGGCTTGGGTGTTTCCGCCCCGCTTGCGTCGTGGGGGTCTTTGGTTGCAGACGGGGTAAAGGGTATGGAATTGTATCCGTGGCTGCTTTTGATTCCGGCAATCGTCATGACCGTCTTTTTGTTTGCGATGAACTTTTTGGGTGACGGTTTACGCGATTCTTTCGATCCGCAAAGTAAAAACAAGGTTTGAGGTACGCTGAATGGAAAACACAACTATACAGGATGAAGTAATTTTACAGGTAAAAGACCTGCGTACTTATTTTAATACGGACGAGGGTGTTGTAAAAGCCGTAGACGGTATAACCTTTAATTTGCGCAAAGGCGAAACGATGGGAATCGTCGGCGAATCCGGTTCCGGAAAAAGCGTTACCAACCTTTCGATTATGAATTTAATTCCCAATCCGCCGGGAAAAATAATGGGCGGGGAAGTGCTTTTTCACGGCGAAGACTTGCTTAAATTGAGCGAAAAACAAATTCAAAACATACGGGGAAATAAAATATCGATGATATTTCAGGACCCGATGTCGAGTTTGAATCCCTTTTTGCGCATTTCGACCCAAATGGTTGAAACGATTATGCTTCACCAAAAATTGGATAAAAAAGCCGCAAAAGAAAAAGCGATAGAAATGCTTAGATTGGCCGGTATTCCCGCACCCGAAAAACGTATCGATAGTTATCCGCACCAGTTTTCAGGCGGTATGAGACAGCGCGTTATGATTGCAATGGGGCTTTCGTGTAATCCCGAAATCCTTATTGCAGACGAACCGACTTCCGCCCTTGACGTAACGATACAAGCGCAGATTCTTGAGCTTATGCAAGACCTTTCGCGCAGGCTCGGAACCGCGGTGATTATGATCACCCACTCGCTGGGTGTGGTTGCGGGTATGTGCGATACCATTTGCGTTATGTATGCAGGCCGTATTGTCGAGCGGGGCAATACCGAAGATATTTTTAAGGAGCCCAAACATCCGTATACGCGCGGTCTTATTCAGTCCGTTCCGCGTTTGGATAAGGAAAATGCGGAGCGTCTTTATTCGATACCGGGGCAGCCGCCGAACGTTATAGACCTTCCGCCCTGTTGTCCTTTTTTCCCGCGTTGCAGCCAAGCGTCCGATATATGCAAAAAAAAGTATCCGCCGCTTAAAGAGTTTGCAAACGGACATTGTACATCCTGTTGGCTCTATGCCGATGAAAAGGCCGAATAGGTTTATGGGAACCTCTAAAAACTGAAGTTTTTAGAGCTTTTCCTTAGGATTTAATAGGAGAATATAATGCAAAATCTGCTTGAAGTAAAAAATCTTAAAATGCACTTTCCGGCCGGAAGCGAAGGTTTGTTCGGCGGAAAAAAGAATTATATATATGCGGTTGACGGTATCAACTTTACGTTAAAAAAGGGCGAAACTCTCGGTTTGGTAGGGGAGTCCGGCTGCGGAAAATCCACCGTTGCGCGCGCCGTTGCTCAGCTGTATAAGCCGACTGCCGGCGAAGTTCTCTTTAACGGTAAAGATTTAACGAAAATGAACAAGGGCGAGCTTTTGGAAGCGCGCAAAAACATTCAAATGGTGTTTCAAGATCCTTACGCTTCTTTGAATCCGCGTATGACCACCGCTTCGATTATCGCCGAGCCTTTGCGCATATACAAACAGCGCGGCATTATCGAAATCTCCGAAGACGAAATAGACAAGCGCGTTGAGCACTTGATGGAGTTGGTCGGGCTTTCGCGTTTTTTTAAAAACCGTTATCCGCATGAGTTTTCGGGCGGGCAAAGACAGCGTATCGGTATTGCGCGTTCTTTGGCTTTAAATCCGAGCTTGATTCTTGCGGACGAACCGGTTTCGGCTTTGGACGTATCGATTCAAGCACAGATTTTGAACCTTTTTAAAGACGTTCAAAAAGAAATGGGCTTAACCTATCTGTTTATCGCCCACGATTTGGCGGTTATTCAATATATTTCCGACCGCATTGCGGTTATGTATTTGGGAAAGATTGTAGAAATAAGCGATTACAAGGATTTATATGCAAATCCTCTTCACCCGTACACCAAGGCCCTGCTTTCGGCGGCTCCGATTCCCGACCCCGAAGTTGAAGCAAAACGCCAGCGCATTATTTTGAAAGGGGATGTTCCCGCGCCCGATCGCCAGAGACCCGGCTGCTACTTTTACGACCGCTGTCCGAACCGTATGGAACGCTGTAAAAACTGCCAGCCTGAATTGTTGCAAAAAGGCACAAACGGAACAGACCACCAAATTGCCTGCTTTTTATACGAATAAGCGAAAATTTTCATCACTGCGGTAAGGCAACATGTTTTCATTTTTGACGGACGGAAAATAATACCTTTGGTGCAGTCCGCTTTTTGTATAGTTTTTATTTTAGACCTGCGGCAGCAAGGGCTGATTATATCCGTTTGCGTGTTATGAGGGCGATGATAAAGGCCGCGATAAAAAACAGCTGAGGAATCACCGTAAACAAAAGGGTTATGATATTGATGCCTGCAACGGCGGGTACCGAACTCTTCTCTACGGCAATACCGAATACAATCAATACATTGTAGACAATGCCTGCATAGGCGGTAACGGTTCCGGCTATAACGGCAACCCACGGGGCTTCTCTTGTTTTTGACCAAAGCAGAATCGCTAAAAAAGCGGCAATCCCGCCCAAAATCAATTTTATACAGTGCAAAAGCATATCCGGCTGCATACATACCTCCTATACCGCAATGATGTTGCGGTTACAAATCTATACAGTATTTAAAAGGGGTTTGCTTTAAGCGCGAAAAATCTCCCTCATTTACTCCTACAGGCACCAAGGCGGGAGCGGGGGAGGGCGGAATCAAAAGACGGCAATCGAGGCAGTGATTTACAAAGTCCTCATATTGCGCTCCCCCAATCTTCGGTATAAGATAAGCTCCCTCTCTTTCAAAGTAGGGACTTAAAACCGCATCGAAACGGCTCCACTCTTTTTCGCCCCGTTTGGGGATTTCACGCTGTAAATCGTAGATTGAGCGCGTAATGGCATTCAATAAGGCTCCGGAACAAAGGTCGGAAAGCGGAAAATGTTTGTTTCCCGCTTTAAATACGGCTATAAGGCCCGCTTCCTGCAGGGCAAGGGGCGGATAAAAGGCAAGGATACCTTCGGCAATCCGCGTTTCCGTGCCGAGCGTTTCATAGGGACTGTTCCCGTCATTCGAATCCGCGGTTTCCGTTTGCCAGGGACGCCAGAGTTTGACGCGCAGTCCGGTGTGCGAACTTTCTACTGTCCCCTGTGTACCGATTGAATCTTGCTTTGTGCCGGTTGTCCGCTCTGAAGTGTAAAGGGCGGCAGCACGCAGTAAAGAGTCTTCGGTAGAAAACCGGGCGGCGTAATCGTAGCCGGGGATAAGGGAAAGTACGGCTTTTTGGAATCGGGTATTATATGCCGACGGAAAAGAGCCGGTTTCGCCGCGCTCAAGGGTGTTTTTTAAAACGCGGAAAGCGTTTGAGCCGGAGCAGCCCCGTCCCAAAACGGCGCGCCCCGCATCGAGGTAAAGGTCGGTAAGACGCACACCCTTTTGTGTGTATAAATAGGGGCCGCGTGCACGGACAACCGCTCCGTATCGCTTTATCAATTCATTGTTACAGCGCCGTAGCGCCGCTTCCCGCTCCGTCATCGCTCAGCTTTTTTCCAATTCGGCTTTTAAAAGGGATGCGGCAACGGCGGGTGTCGCTTTTCCGCCCGACTTTCTGATTATCTGTCCCATAAGCCAGCCGAACACGTTTGTTTTTCCGCCCTTATAGTCGGCAACTGCTTGGGCATTTTCTTTTATAACCTCTGCGACAAAGACGGCTATTTCGCCGCTGTCGGAAACAACTTCCATGCCCTTTTCTTTAATGATTGCTTCGGGCATTTTGCCGCTTTCAATCATTGCGGAAAATACTTCTTTAGCCTGTTTGCCGGTAATCCTTTTGTCGGTTACGGCATTGCTTAAAGACGCGATGTGTTCGGGTGTGATATTTATCTCGTCTATGGACAATTCTTTTTCGTTTAATACTGCTAAAAGTTCGGCTAAAATCCAGTTTGCGGTTTTTTTCACGTCTTTGGAAAGTTCCGCCGCCTTTTCAAACCAGAGGGCAAGGGCTCGGCTTGAAGTGAGGGTTTCCGCGTCAAACGAAGAAAGAGCGTATTCTTTTTTGAATCTTGTGCGCTTTGCTTCGGGAAGCTCCCCGACTTCTTTTGCGGCGGCCGAGATAAATTCCTCCGATAAACTGAACGGCTTTATATCGGGTTCGACGACAAAGCGGTAATCTATAAACGAGTTTTTTGTGCGTTGAATTACCGTTTCGCCTTTTGCTTCATCCCAGCCCATCGTATTTTTATAACCGACTTCAAATTCTTTGCGGCTTGTTTTGAACTCTTCAAGCTGACGACCGATTTCGTAGGTGCAGGCATCCTTGATGGCGCGGAAAGAGTTTAAGTTTTTGATTTCGGAAATCGGCGTGCGAAACTCTTTTCCGTCTTCGTTTATAACGAGGTTGATGTTCGCGTCGCAGCGCATATTGCCGTCTTCCAAATTACCCTTTGTGATATTCACATAGCGCAGGATTTCCTGAATGCTTTGCATTAAAAGAGCGGCTTCTTCGGGAGAATTCATATCGGGCTTGGTAACGATTTCAATCAGCGGGGTTCCCGAACGGTTATAGTCGATATAGCTGTGGGCGCCTTCCAAGTGAAGGCTTTTTCCGACGTCTTCTTCCAAGTGAATGCGCTCTATGCGCACGCGTTTATACAGACCGTCTATGTCGCTCGCTTCTCCTGCGGCGTTTTTTCCGTAGTGATTTGTACCGCCCGGCTGTAAATCCTCGCTTAAATGCCGGTAGGGAATATCGACGTAACCTGCGCTGCACAGGGGAATATCGTTTTGCGTGATTTGATAGCCCTTTACGAGGTCGGGATAAAAATAATGCTTGCGGTCGAACTTTGTAAAGCGCGCAATCGAGCAGTTAAGAGCGGTACCGGCGATGACGCCCATCCGTACAT
>CAUURR010000023.1:0-17298 GCA_963547555.1 uncultured Treponema sp.
TTCCCGTCCGGCTGTCCCCGTTTTTGCCGGATTTGGCAGGAGTTTCCCCCTGCCGTACATAAAACAGGTAATAGAGGTGTAGAAGATGTACGCACTGGTTGAGTATAAGGGTAAGCAGTATAAGGCGGAAAAAGACGCTCTTATTACGGTGGATAAGCTCGATGTTGAAAAAGGACAAACCGTCGATATAGATACGGTTATAATGGTAAATGACGGTAAAAACGTGCAGGTGGGAACTCCCTATGTAAAGGGTGCAAAGGTTTCCGCCGTTGTGGAAGATTCGTTCCGTGATAAAAAAGTGCTTGTGTTTAAATACAAAAGCAAAAAAGACTATCACCGGACTATCGGTCACCGCCAGCACTACACGAAAATCCGCATTACCGGTATTTCGGCAGGAGCTGCCGAATAAGCGTGTGATACGGGCGGTACTTACCCGTTTTGAAAACGGAGATTTGTATTCCTGTGCACTCAGCGGACATTCCGGCTTTGCACCGGCGGGGCAGGACATTGTATGCGCGGCGGCCAGTATATTGGTACGCACGGCACTGGATGTTTTGCACGCACAAAGCGGAATTGAATTAAAAACCGATATTCCCGGACGCGGACAGCTTTCGTTTACGGTAGAAAAAAAAGAAGGCGGCGGTTCGGAGATTTTAAGCTATACGGCGGATTTTTTGCAAAGCGGGCTTTTGTCTTTGCAAACCGATTATCCGTCTTACATATCGGTGTGTGTAAACCGCGCCGATATACACGATGATTAAAATGCGGAGGTATATAAGATGGGACGTAAAAAAGGCGGAAGCGGTGCTAAAAACGGCCGCGATTCCAATCCGAAATATTTGGGTGTAAAAGCATCCGGCGGAACTTTTGTTCCCGCCGGATCCATACTCGTGCGCCAGCGCGGGACAAAAATTCATCCGGGCGATAATGTCGGTCGCGGAAAAGACGATACTCTGTTTGCAACGGCAACGGGTGTTGTGTCCTATCATGAACGCAAGGGCAGAAAGCTGGCTTCGGTAATCCCTGCTCAAGCTTAAACGTGATTCAATTTGCCGACGAAGCTCTCATAGAAGTCCGCTCCGGTAAGGGCGGCAACGGCTGTATCGCTTTCCGGCGTGAAAAGTATGTTCCGCACGGGGGGCCTGCAGGCGGCGACGGCGGCCGCGGAGGCGACGTTGTTTTTTGCGTAAAGCACAATCTCAGAACCCTTGCTCATTTACGAAAACAACCGGTTTTTAAAGCTCAAAACGGCGGCGACGGTCAAGGACGCAACCGCCACGGTGCGGACGGAAATGATGTAATCATTCCCCTGCCGCCGGGAACCAGAGTAACCGATGCCGAAACCGGCGTCCTTGTCTGTGATTTTACGGGCGGGAATGAAACGGAAACTGTTGTGTACTTAACCGGCGGAAAGGGCGGCTGGGGCAACGTTCATTTTAAAAGTTCGGTAAATCAGGCACCGCGCTACGCCCACGAAGGAAAGCCGGGCGACGTAAAAAAACTGCGCGTCGAATTGAGCATTATGGCCGATATCGGCTTGGTGGGTTTTCCGAATGCGGGAAAATCATCGCTTCTCGATTACTTTACAAATGCGCGGCCGAAAATCGCGCCCTATCCTTTTACAACGAAGATTCCCAATTTGGGCGTTTTACGCATCGACGATGAGCAGGATATCGTTATTGCCGATATTCCCGGTATTATAGAAGGCGCTTCCGAAGGAGCCGGTTTGGGAATCCGCTTTTTAAAGCATATATCCCGTACTGCAGGTCTTGCCTTTATTATCGATTGTTCCGACGACAACTATGCCCAAGCCTACGAAAAACTCAATGCCGAATTAAATGCCTTTTCTCCCGAATTGGCCGCAAAAAAGCGTATCATTTTGTGCAATAAAATCGATGTCGGCGATGCGGCGTACCGCGCGGCTGAAATTGCGGCACAATACAAAGATATGATAACCGTTCCTCTTTCGGTACATACGCGCGAGGGACTGGACAGAGTAAAGCGGGAATTGATTGCTTTAGCATACGGTGAAAGCTTTCAGGCGGTTCAGGACAAAAAAAGCGATTTTCTTGCAAACCGTGCGTCGGTAGACGACGAAGAAGTGCAGTATCCGGGATCCGAGCAATGAAACTTGCGGTTTTGGGCGGCTCTTTTAACCCCGTTCATAAAGGTCATCTTTTTTTGGCAAAACAGGCCGCGGACGAATACGGTTACGAGCGTGTGTTGTTTATTCCCGCGCGCGAGCCGCCTCATAAAAATCTGGCTTCAGGTGCTTCCGATGCCGATCGTTTGGCAATGCTTAAAAATGCTTTAAATGAATACGGCGACAATCGGTTTTTTATTGATGACTGTGAATTAAAGCGTTCAGGTCCTTCTTATACAATCGATACGGTATACGATTTGGAAGCCCGCTATAAAGGTGTATTGGACGGAAAAATAGGGCTTATTATCGGAAGCGATCTTGCAGCCGATTTCGGAAAATGGAAAGAGCCCGATCTTTTAGCTGAAAAAACCGATATTGTGCTCGGCCGGCGTCCCCCAGCCTGCGGCGGTACTGCCGACTCTTGCAGCGTCGGCGAATCTTATAATGCCGGCGAAACTTTTCCGTGGTCTCATCTTAAACTTCATAATGAATTTTATGCGGTTTCTTCGGCTGCGATACGGCGCATAATAAGCGAAAAAAAAGACTGGAAAAGCCTTGTTCCCGAAAGCGTGTATAATTATATTGTAGAAAGGAAGCTCTATGGCTTTGAATGAGGGCACGGAAAATCCCGCTGCACAAGCAGCCGATTCCCTTCCGATAGATGCCGCCCTGATTGAAAAACTGCGTGAATATACCGCTTCCGCCGTAAATCCGAAGCGCTATGAACACTCGGTGCGTACCGCCGAAACCGCCGTCCGCTTATGCCGCCGTTACGGTTTGGATGCGCAAAGCGGTTATTTTGCCGGCATCGTGCACGATATGTGTAAGGATATGGATAACGAGGAAATCTTTTCTTTGGCGGCGCTTGACGGAGAGCCCGTATCCGTTTTGGAAACGCAAAAAAAATTCCTTTTGCACGGACGGGCGGCGGCGGTAAAGCTGCAAAAAGATTTCGGTATACACAACGGTGATATTTTGGAAGCCGTGCGTGTCCATACGTTCGGCTGTGCCGGAATGGGAGATTTGGCAAAGGTTATTTATATTGCCGATAAAATAGAGCCCGGCAGGGCGCACAGCGGTGAATCCTATATTCAGGAATGTATAAAACTTGATTTGGATAAGCTGCTTTTGAAAATCGCTATGGAAAACATAAATTATTTGAAAAAACAAAAAAAAGCTATTGCGCCTGCAACCGCCGATTTGATACAATCACTACAAACTGACTTTTTATCGGAGAAGGAATGACAAAGTACAAACCGCAGTTCGGTTCTTCAAAACACATTATCTTTCTTTTGCTCATTATTGCCGTTTTGGCTGTGTCCGTTGTTTTATTGATTTTTGCCCTTAAAACGAATCCCGTAGACGAAGTGCTGCGCAGTGATCAGGTTATCAAACTGCTTTTTGTGATCGAAAACGACGGCGAGGCGATTTCGACGATGCTTATGGCTTATTATCCGGTATCGCACCGCGGCGCTCTTATAGATATACTCGGAAACACGGGCGCAATCTATGCCAGCTTGGGCAGGGTTGACCGTATAGATGCCGTCTATAAAGAAAAGGGTATTGATGTTTACCGAGCCGAAATAGAAAAGCTTACCGGCATGACTATTCCCTTTACCCTGGAAATCGGCTTACGGGAGTTTTCGGAATTAACCGACTTTTTGGGCGGTTTGCGTGTCTTTGTGCCTTATCCGGTTGACGACAGAATAGACGGAGTTCCTTATCTGTTGCCGTCGGGCTCGGTTACGCTTGACGGAGATAAAATACGAACATATCTTTTGTACGAAAATAAAGAAGCTTCCGCCGCAGACCGTCAAGACCGTCTGCAAAATACGGTGGTTGCCTTTTTGGCGGCGTTAAACAAGGGACGTTCCGATATTTTCAAAAAAAAGGTTTTTCCCGTCTATGCTTCGCGTATACGTGCCAATATAGACAATGACGGTTTATATAGTCTTTTGGAAAAAATCTCGATGATAGATGCCGAGCGTTTGTTTCCGCAAGCGGTTACCGGTTCTTTGCGTGCAGTTGACGGTCAAACGCTTTTGTTTCCCTACTACGACGGGCAGCTTATTAAAGACGTGTTAAAGCAAACCGTGTCCGCCCTTTTGTCCGAAACCGAAGTTGTACACAGCCGTATCTATGTTTTGGCTGTTCAAAACGGAACTACGGTACAGGGCTTGGCGAAAAATACGGCGGCTTTAATGCAAAGTGCCGGCTATGATGTTTTAAGTGCGGCAAATGCGGATACGAACGATTACGAAAAAACCGTCATTATAGACCATATCGGCAATGCCGAAATTGCAAAAAACATAGGCGATTTTATACGTTGTACAAATATAAAAACCGCCGAAATAAAAGAAGAAGACGTATCCGAAGCCGATACCCTTGTGGACTTTACGATTGTTTTGGGTAAGGATTTTGACGGCCGCTATGTGCGCTGATTCGGAATAGGGGAGCAGCCGAAAACAGCCTGCGCTTTAGCCGGATCCGGATTTTTAAGATACTAATGCAAGAGGATAATATGAAAACCGAAAAAGAAAAAGCTTTGGAAATTGCCGGTATTTTAACCGACTACAAAGGTGTCGATACCGCCGTTTTGGACGTTTCTCAGTTAAGCAGCTGGACGAATTATTTTGTCATTACTACGGTAAACAGCAGTGCTCATTGGAAGGGCTTATACCGGCAGGTAAAAGACTATGCAAAAGAAAACGGCTTACAAATCCGTGTTCCGAACAGAAAACTTCCCTCAGGCGATGATTGGAACCTTATCGATATGGGCTCCATAGTAGTCCATCTTATGACCGATGAGGCTCGGTGTTTTTATGATTTGGAAAAATTGTGGCACGGAGGCGAAAAGCTCCTCTAAACGGTTTCAGCCTGAAAACGGTTAAAACCGAAGATTAAATGCCGCGGGGAACGGTTATTCGTCTAAGTCGTCATCGTAGTCAAAGTCATCGTCATAATCAAAGTCATCGCCGCTCTCATCGTAATCGTCCAGATCATCGTCCATGAACTCGTCGTCATCAAAGTCGTCAAAATCGTTGTCGTCATCGAAATCATCGTCAAAGTCGTCATCGTAGGCGTTTTCGATAACATAACCCGCGCTTGAAGAATAATCCAGCAACTCGCTGTCAGTGAGCATTTAAGTACTTCCTTAATTGAGGTCTTTACTCTAACATAGATGAGAGTTATATTTGTGTCAACCTCTTTTTTCAAAAAACGCAAAAAAACATTTTTTTATTGCAAACCGTTTGACAAAAAAATAATTTTCTGTATAATTTGATTATGCCGAATAATTTGCGTATTCGTGCGCCTGCAAAGCTTAATTTGCATTTGCGGGTTTTTTCTCCCGCGGAGTCGGGGCGAAAAGACGGATACCACAATATTGAAAGTGTTTTACAAGCGGTCGATTTATATGATGAATTAACCGTACGTAAAACGGCGGAAAACGGAACCTGCCGTTTGGAAGTAAACGGTATGGAGTTGCCTGCCCGCAACACTTTAACGGCGGCGTATACGGAATTTTGTAATCTTACCGGCGTTTCGGAAGGGGTGCATCTTGTGTTGACAAAACGTATCCCCGCGGGTGCCGGTTTGGGCGGCGGATCTTCGGATGCGGCGGCTTTTCTTACGCTTTTGGATAAGCTCTTTCATACGGAGCTGACTCTAAAACAGAGGTTATATGCTGCAAGCCGAATCGGGAGCGATGTTGCCTTTTTCCTGTCGCACGGATGTGCCGTGGTGACGGGACGAGGCGAGTTAATTAGGGAAATCGAAGCGCGTACGGACATTTTCTTCGTTTTGGTGCAGCCCGATGTTCACAGTTCTACAAAAGAAGCTTATGCGCTTTTGGATGAACGGATGAACCGTCCGCAGACAAAGTTGTTTCCCCCTGAGGCGGATCTTGAAAACATCTATCGAGGGCCGGTGTGTAACTGGGCTTTCGTAAACAGTTTTACGGAGCCGCTTACGGAATCTTATCCTGTTATAGGACGGGCATTGGACGCGGTAAAAGCGTGCGGTGCCGTTTTTGCAGACATGACGGGAGCGGGTTCCATGGTATACGGTGTTTTTTCTTCCGAGGCGGAAGCTAAAAATGCTTATACTCAATTATGCGGCGCTTGGAGAACCTTTTTGGTAAGGCCCTGTACAGCGTTTGCATAGTCGTGCCGTGCATGAGAGTATCTACCATCTGAGGAGTGGTTATGCAGATTACCGAGATTCGTATTCGCAAAGCGGCGGTTGAAGGGAAGTTAAAAGCATACGTTACCGTTACTTTTGACAGTTGTTTTGTTGTGCACAATATTAAGATTGTTGAAGGCAAGTCCGGTTTATTTATTGCAATGCCGAGCCGCAGAACCGGAGCGGGTGATTATAAGGATGTGGCGCATCCGATAAGTTTCGATTTTCGTAACGAACTGCAAGAGAAAATTCTTGCGGAGTACGAAGCCGGACATATTGAGAATGCTTGCGCATCGGCGGATTTTGACTGAATCGATAAGGTCTTTTTTCGCACCTTGATTTCATAGGGCATTTTTTTCATTGGACCGTCGGCAAGTGGTAAGCCACCGGTTTTTGGTACCGGTATTCCGCTGGTTCGAATCCAGCCGGTCCAGCTATAAGAAAAACTCTGGCGTGATGAACGATGGGGTACATTCTCTTTCGCATTTTGCAGTGTTTTTCCGTATATTTTATTTTCTCAAGTAAGGAGTTCAGCTATGGAAAATTTAGTGCTCAACGCTGCTTCGCGTACTGCGACCGGTAAGGCTGCGGCAAAAAAAATCCGTGCGTCGGGAAGACTGCCCGCCGTTATGTACAATTCAAAGGGTGAAGCCTTTATGCTCGATGTGGATGAGGGCGAATTTACAAAGGTGTGGAAAACCGCAACCGCAACCACTTTGGTGTCTTTGGTTGTTGACGGAAAAGAGGGTGTGCCGGTTTTAATTAAGTCAACCGAATACGATATTATCACCGATAAAAATCTTCATGTCGATTTTCATGCCCCCGATCCTGCCAAGCCGATGACGGTTACGATGACGGTTTTGGTACGCGGAAACCCCGTTGGCGTACGCGAAGGCGGTGCTTTGGAAAAGGGAATTAAAACAATCGAAATAAAATGCTTGCCGAAAGATTTACCCGTGCGCATTGTTGCCGACGTAAGCGAATTGAACTTAAATGCCGAGTTAAAGGTTAAAGATTTAAAACTCGGTTCGGGTATAACCGTAGTTACGGGTGCCGATGAGGTTATTGCTGCGGTACGCCCTCTGCGCTAAGTTGTGAGGGATTTTTCTCAAAAAATTGCGGCGGGTTTGGAAAAATGCGGTATCGGTTTTTTGTCAAATCCGCCGTCTTTGCTTTTAGCGGTTTCAGGCGGCATCGATTCGATGGTTATGCTTTATGCTTTGAAAGAGCTGTCCGAAAAGGTGCGGCATGACGGCGGAAGCGAAACGCCGCCTTTTTTACTGTCCGTTGTAACGGTCAATCACAATATCCGCCCAGAATTTGAAACGGGAGGCGATGCGGCTTTTGTGCAGGAACGTTGTGCCGCTTTGGGTATTCCGTGTTCCGTACAAACCGTTCCCAAAGGAAAAATCGATGAACTTGCCCGGCACAGGGACGGCGGCATTGAAGAAGCTGCCCGTTTTATGCGTTACGCTCTTTTGGAAAAAGAAGCGGCACAAAGAGGTGCCGATTTTGTGCTTTTGGCGCATAACCGCGACGACCAATTGGAAACGCTTTTACAGCGTTTTTTGCAGGGCTCCTGTGCGGGAATTTCGGGGCAGGCGGCGGCGGGAATTGCACGCAAACGCGGTATATTTTGCCGCCCGCTTTTGGATATTCCGCGTTCCGAAATACAAGCCTATGCCGATGATTTTTCCGTTCCCTTTCGGGAGGACAGTACAAATGCCGATCCCGCCTATTACCGTAACAATCTCAGATTACACCTTGTGCCGCTTTTAAATGAGCGTTTTCCCGGCTGGGATACGGCTCTTTTATCGGGTGCGCAAAAGGCGCGCGAAACGGGTGCTTTTATCGAAGAACTTGCCGAATCGATTGTCTGGGAACCGACCGTACAACATCAGCGTGCGGTACAAACCGAAGCGGAAATTTTTTTTGCAGCGGGTTTTCCCGTCCGTATACGGGCATTGTATGCGGCTTTGGAAAAAATCGGTATGCAGGGAAGAATCCCTTATGCCCTGCTTAAAGCCTTTGCCGAAGGACAAAAAAAAGTGTGCGGGGCCGGTGTTGAACTGCACAGTACAAAACGTTTTGTCTGTGTGCGGGAAATAAGGCCAAAAAGGGAAAAAACAGCCGAAAATCAATCGCGTTTTTTTCTTACAATACAAAAGCCGGGCATTTATGCTCTTCCTTTCGGTGCCGTGGAAGTGAGGGCAAAGGTACAGAAAAGCGGCGGCTGTGCCGAAAATAAATACGGGGACGTGTATACGGGGCCTTTTAAACCGCCTTTTGTTATACGGAACTTTTATACGGCCGGCCGCATCAAAACGGCTGACGGAAAGCATAAAAGCTTAAAAAAAATTTGCAGCGAATGGGGTATTGTGCCTGCACACAGGGAACTTGTTCCGGTGATTGAATCCTGTTCCGGTGTACCTGTGTGTATATGGGGAAAGCCCTTGGGGTATCCTACATGGTATGTTAAGGATTCCTGTCCGGATGAGGACGATACCGTTTTGCTTTATTTTAGGGTTAAGGAAAATTGATGAGGAAACAGATGAAACAGCCTTTTTTGCATAATGACGAAAAAAACGGTAACAAGAACGGTAAAAATATGCCGCATATAAATCCTTCAGGCGGACGCTTCGGATTTTCATTTTTGCTGCTTATTGCAATTTTTTCGATTTTTTTTATGCTTTTAAATCGGGAAAACAATGCGCTTCCGGTTATATCTTACAGTGATTTTTTAGCCGCCGTTGAGCAGGGGCACATAAGAACCGTTCAAATTCAGGATCAAAAAATAATTGTAGGAACTATGGGCTCGGTAAACGCCGCCCCCGATATGCAGTCGCGTTTTCAAACCGTTATTCCTTATGCGTCCCCCGAACTTATGTCGTTTTTGGCGGAAAACGATGTAGAAGTTACCGGGAAAGTGTCCAAGCCGAGTGTTTTAAATGAATTGTTTGAATATGTGCCGCTTTTTTTAATGATTTTCTTTGTAATTTTTATTATGCGGCAAATGTCCATGCAAAACACCCGCGGTATGCAGTTCGGAAAAAGCAGGGCGCGCCTTTTTGACAATAACAAAAAAAAGGTAACTTTTAACGATGTTGCAGGTCAGGAAGAAGCGAAAAAAGAGTTGGCCGAAATTGTCGACTTTTTAAAGAACCCCAAAAAATACCGCGAAATCGGCGCAAAAATACCCAGCGGCGTACTTTTGGTCGGCAGTCCCGGAACGGGTAAAACTCTTTTGGCGCGTGCAGTTGCCGGTGAAGCCGATGTTTCGTTTTTGCATATTTCGGGAAGCGATTTTGTCGAAATGTTTGTCGGTGTAGGGGCAAGCCGCGTGCGCGATTTATTCGAACAGGGAAGAAAACGTGCTCCGGCTATCATCTTTATAGACGAGCTTGATGCGGTAGGACGTGCGCGCGGTGCGGGTTTCGGCGGCGGTCATGATGAACGCGAGCAAACTTTAAATCAAATGCTGGTGGAAATGGACGGCTTCGACAACAAGGACGGCGTTATCGTGTTGGCGGCAACCAACCGCCCCGACGTGTTGGATCCGGCCCTTTTGCGCCCCGGCCGTTTCGACCGTCAAGTACACGTTACGCTTCCTGATATTAAAGAGCGCGAAGCTATTTTGCTCGTTCATGCAAAAAAGATAAAAATTACCGATGATGTTGACTTTAAGCACTTTGCGCGCGCCACTTCGGGTATGAGCGGAGCCGACTTGTCGAATATGATTAACGAAGCGGCTTTGTTTGCGGCGCGCAAAAATAAAGACAAGGTGTCCTTTACCGAATTGGAACAGGCGCGCGATAAAATCCTCATGGGAGTTGCCCGCGAATCCATGGTTATGCCCGAAAAAGAGCGTGTGATGACCGCCTGCCATGAAGCGGGTCATGCCCTGCCGTATTATTATTTGGAACACGCATCGCCTTTACATAAGGTAACAATCATTCCGCGCGGGCGGGCACTCGGTCTTACGGTCGGCCTTCCCAAAGAAGATTCCTATTCCCATACCGAAAGCAAACTTAAAGACAGGCTTGTTATTATGTTCGGCGGTTATGCGGCAGAGTCGATTTTCTACGGCGAAACAACGACGGGAACGCAAAACGATATACAGCAGGCAACCGATATTGCCCGCCGCATGGTGTGCGAATGGGGAATGTCCGATGATGTGGGCGCGGTTGCGTACGGTCAGGAAGATGAACCTATTTTTATGGGAAAAGAAATCGAGCGGCGCAAAGGCTACTCGGAAGAAAGCGCCCGAAAAATAGACTGTGCAGTTGAAAAAATCTTAGCCGAAGCGCGTGATCGGGTTACAAAAATTCTCACCGAGCACCGCGATCAGTTGGATAAGCTTACGCAAGCTCTGGTTGAAAAAGAAACGCTTGACGATTCGGAAGTGCGTGAATTGCTCGGCTTTGAACCGCTTAAAGAAGCGGCCGAAAACGAAGAAGAAGCCGGAAGCGGTTTGGAAGGGCCGCGCGTCAATTTACGCGGGCAAAAAAAAGCCGAAAACTGAATATAGGAGGCGGTTATGCGGGAAAAATCTTTTAATGCGGTGCGTTTTGCTGCGGTGTTTTATCTGTGCATGACCGCCGTCTTTGTGTTTTCGCAAACGGATGCCTATTACCGCAAAACCGCTGTGCGCCATATAGAAACGGCGAAAAAGCTTTTGGTCGAAGAAAATTTCGATGCATCTTTTTCACAGGCCGCTTTAGGCTTAACTTATGACAAGTCGGTTGCCGACTTATATTTTATTCAAGCTCTGGGCTTATCGGCGCGCGGCGCTCCTCCTTATATGGTTCTTCCTTTGGTACAAGCTTCGTTGGATGCGCAGTGGTACGATTATAACCGCGATGCGGCGCGGCTTTTGCTTTCGGACTTATGGTTAAAAACCGGAAAAAGTTCCGAAGCTCTTGCACTGCTGGATGAAAAGCCCGCCCTGTATACGCGGGATGCTTTGTACAATCGCGCCCGTGCATTGTATATTTTAGGAAAAATCGCTGAAGCCCGTGCAATTATCAAACGGGCTGCATTTCAGTATCCCGAGGATGAGGCATTTGCGCTTTTGTTTTTCGATGCCGAATATTCGAACTTGCCTGCGCATACGCATACCGAAGATAAAATTATCGGCAGCTCTGTTGACGCCGATTTTTCGGAGTTAGCCGAACTGTTTTTTTTCCGCCTCGGCGAGCTTGAAACGGCGAATCCCGATATTTTGCTTAAAGCTTCCGTTTTTGCCCCTCGTGCCGAAGACACAAAACGCTTGCTTAAAGCCTGGAACGCATACGGAAAGACGGACGTGCAGTACGGAATTTACGCTTTGCAGTACGGTCTTTTAAGCGAAAATGCCGCCTTTGATTATATGCAGCCTTTTATGAACGGCACAATCGACTACACTGCGTTAAAACACTTTGTTTCGCTTATTAGCGAAAAAGAAGTAAAAAGCCGCTTGCGCCGGTTTTATGAAACATTTGAAGGTACAATCGCTTTTGATACGGATAAAGACGGTATTCAGAATATGAGCGTCCGCTACCGCAGAGGCAGACCTTCCGTTATAACATACGATAAAAATCAAGACGGACAAAAAGAATGGGAAGCCGAATGCGATTACGGCACTCCCGTAAAATTAAATCTTTTTGCGCAGAACATTCTTATTTGGTACGACATGTGGCCGGCGGCAGGACAGGTTATATGCGGCCTCGATGAGAACGGAAAAAACGCATACGGCTATGCGGCAGCTCCCCTGTCGGCTGAACCGTGTAATCAAAGCTGCACATACGGGTTGCACGAAAAAAGTCTTTTTTGGACTCCTTTTCATATTATTAAAGATTCCGTTTCAGGGATTCAAGGGGAGGCTTTTTTACATATTCCAGTTATAAATGAAAATACGCCGGATTTTCCTTTGCAGGACTTGTTCAAACTCTCGCATACCGTTGAACGGCCGGTTTTCGAATATGCGGACAGCCGGGTGCGTTTCAGTGTTTTAAATGGGCAGATTCAATCGGCAGTCTATACCGAAAGAGGAACCCCTTATGCCTACGGATATTTTGAAAACGGTATACTCCGCTTTAGGAATACGGATAGGGATAAAAACGGCAGTTATGAAATAACCGAATTCTACGGTTATGATGCCGAAAAAGCCGCCGTCGAAAAAGCAACGGAACAAAGCGGTGAAGAAAAAGAATTAAGCCGGCGTTTATTCGGCTGTGAAAATATGGCATCGGGCTTGTACATACAATCCACGGTTTTTGAAGGCGGAAGCGGTGTCCGTACGGAAGAATATGGAAGGGACGGCGGTTTTGTTTTGGCCGAAAAAAGTATGGAAAGCGGCGGCTGGAACCTGCGTTATACAAAAAAAAGCGAAACGGAAGAACTTATAGAGTACGATCATCCTTTCAGCGGTCAAAAAGTTTCGGTTGTGTTGGAAAAGAGCGTCCCCGTTTCCGTAAACGGTACTCCCGTCATAAAAGACCGTTTTGCACCGTTTTTTTGGATAGGCGACTGTCCGGGACCTTTTTATGCCGAAATGATGATACGGATGCTTAACCATAAGGGCGGTTCGGGTGTTATAGTTACAGTAAGCGATTTACTTTGGGTAAAAGAAGAAGATCGGTTTATCAGAATTTTTGCCGTAAAAAAAGAAGATACCTATTTCGGCGAAGTGTTATACGAATAAGCATATTATGCAAATCAAGGAGTTTTTCGTGCCGTTTTCTATAGTTATGCGCCGTACAGGATTTCTTTTTTTTGTCTGCATTTTTCTGTTGTTCGGTTCATGCCTTTCGCGCAAAGCCGATTACGACATTCCCGACTTTACCGATGAGCGTATATTCGCTAAAGAAACGGAAGATATAAAAAAAGCACGCGAAGCCGAACCTCTGCGTTCTTTGTGGAGGTCTGCCCTTCTTGTGCGGGAAATGACGGCACGGCCCGATGATTTTGAACTTAAAGACTCGTTTTTAAGCCGAGCGCAGGCTCTGTTCGATGAATGCGCTTCCCATACCGAAAAGTTTGTATACGAAAAAAATGCCGATAAAAAATATGCCGATGCCTTGCGCTTAGCCGAAAGTCTGGAGAACGCATACGTCGCCGTCGGTCTTGTGTTTGAACAAAGGGAAGATTTTACAAAGGCGCGCATTGAAGCCGAAACGGCTTTTAAAAATCTTCCCGTTTTGGCTTCTGAAACCGGAAAAAAAAGCCTCGCCGATCTTATTCAAGGAAGCGTTACCGTGTGGGTCGATTTGGGCGTAAAGGTTGAAAAGGGCATGGGCTATGCCGCACGCGTTATCGGCTCGGGCTTTTTTATCGATGAACGCGGCTATATTGTTACAAATCATCACGTAATAGCCGATTTGGTTGACCCGAAGTACGAGGGCTACGGTAAGCTCTATATAAAAAAAGCGTCGGATTCCGACACTCGTATTCCCGCAAAGGTTATTGGCTGGGACAAAACCCTCGACTTGGCTTTGTTAAAAACC
This sequence comes from uncultured Treponema sp., assembly GCA_963547555.1. Lineage (GTDB taxonomy): Bacteria > Spirochaetota > Spirochaetia > Treponematales > Treponemataceae > Treponema_C. The sequence continues at coordinate 13,810 of CAUURR010000023.1, forward strand.
GAAATCAAACCTCCTGCCGTATTCAGATTCGGCTCGTCGGAAAATCTTGATGTGGGAGAGCGCATATACGCAATCGGTTCTCCCGCCGGTTTGGAAAGCACGATTACCTCCGGCATCGTTTCTTCATTTGACCGGAACCTTTTGTCTACGGTTTCGGTTATGCAAATAGATGCCGCCGTCAATTCCGGCAATTCCGGAGGACCCCTTGTCAACGAAAAGGGAGAAGTGCAGGGGATTGTGTTTGCAGGTCTTCCCGCCTTTGAGGGCTTAAACTTTGCGATTCCCGTCGAGTACCTCAAAACGGTTTTGGAACTGTTATATTCGGGCGGCGAAGTTCGCCACTCATGGATAGGTGCTTACGGGCGCACCTTTAAAAACAAACCTGCGGATAAAACGGGCGCGGGCGTTGAAATACTCTATGTTATGCCCGGAAGTTCCGCCTCCCGTGCGGGGCTTTTGCCCGGCGATATTGTATGTGCCGTAAACGGAAAAAATGTCGGCTCTTTGGAAGACTTACAGGCCCTGCTTATTTCATGCAAAAGCGAATCTCTTGCTCTCATACAATACCGCCGCCCTGTAAAAGCGGAACGTGCGGAATCAGAGGAGGGCAAAGCGGCAGCGGACAATAAAATGCCTGCGGAAACATCGGGTAAAGTCCTTGTTCATCTCGATGTCAGAAACGAATATCCCGGAAAAGAGATTTACGAGCGTGAAGCCGAATATCGTATGTTTTATCCTCTTTTCGGTATGGAGATGGTACCGTCCTCGGTCGGTAATAAGCGGAAATTTACGGTACAGTCGATTGTAAAAGGCGGCATTGCCGACGAAAGCGGTTTTTCGCAAAACGATCCGGTTGAAATAATCCGCACAAAACTTTTTGAAGACGACGGCGCGGTTTATGCGGAACTCTATACAAAAAAGCGGAAAAGCGGTTATTTGGACGTCAATCTTGCCGTCGGTGCGCCTCTGGACAGTCTTTATTTTTTCTAATAAAATAAGCCGATGACAAATTTGGAACAAAAACGCAATTTTTGCATTGTTGCGCATATAGATCACGGTAAATCGACCCTTTCGGACAGGCTTATACAAAAGGCCAATATTATCGATGCGCGTCAATTTCAAAATCAAATACTCGACAACATGGACATCGAACGCGAACGCGGTATTACGATTAAAAGCCAAGCGGTAACGATTCCCTATACCGCGCAGGACGGAAAAACTTACGAATTGAATTTCGTCGATACGCCCGGCCACGTGGATTTTTCGTATGAAGTATCGCGTGCAATCGCATCCTGCGAGGGTGCCCTTTTGCTGGTTGACGCGGCTCAGGGTGTCGAATCGCAAACCTTATCGAATATGTACTTGGCTCTGGAACACGACCTTGAGATCGTTCCGGTTATAAATAAAATCGATCTTCCCGCCGCCGACATTCCGTCGGTAAAGCGCCAAATAGAACACGACTTGGGCTTGGATCCCGAACACGCCGTTTTGGTTTCGGCTAAAACGGGCAAGGGGATCGATGATTTGTTTGAAGCCATTGTGCAGCGCATTCCTCCTCCCTCGCACGATACAAGCGGAAAAACGCGCGCCCTCGTGTTCGACTGCCGCTACGACCCCTACCGCGGAGTTGTCGTTCATATCCGTATGTTCGGCGGAAAAATCAAACCCGGGCAAACGATACGCTTTATGTCGTCCGGTTCCGAGTATAAAATCGAAACGACGGGCGTGTTTAAAATCAAGCTGGAAGAAACGCGCGAATTGAACGAGGGCGATGTCGGTTATATAATTGCCGGTATAAAAACCGTTTCGGACGTGCGCGTCGGAGATACGGTAACCCTTGCCGACGACCCCGCCGATGAAGTGCTGCCCGGTTTTAAAGAAGTAAAGCCGGTTGTTTTTTCGTCGATATATCCTGTGGACACAAACGATTACGAAGAACTGCGCGACAGTATGGAAAAGCTTAAGCTGAATGACGCAAGTTTAACCTACGAAAAGGACGCATCCCTGGCTTTGGGACACGGTTTCCGCTGCGGCTTTTTGGGCCTTTTGCATTTGGAAGTGGTGCAGGAGCGTTTGGAACGCGATTTTGACCAATCGGTTATCTTTACCGCCCCCTCGGTACGCTATCAAGTCGGTATGACAAACGGCTCCGAACTTTTTGTCGATAATCCCGCCGACTATCCCGATCAGGGGCTTATCCGTTGGGCAAAGGAGCCGTACATAAAAGCGTCGATTATTACTCCTGCCGAGTTTTTAGGCTCGATTATGGCCCTATGTACGGAAAAGCGCGGAGCGCAAACCAATATGCAGTATCTGGACGAAAAGCGGGTTGAAATTATCTACGAAATGCCCCTTGCCGAAGTTTTGTTCGATTTTTACGACCGCTTAAAAAGCTACAGCCGCGGCTATGCTTCCTTCGATTATGAAGTTATCGGCTACCGCGACACCGATTTGGTTAAGGTTGATATTTTAATTAACGGCAATAAGGTGGACGCGCTTTCGCTGCTTGTTTTCAGAGGCAATGCGATAGAACGTGCGCGCAGCGTCTGCGGTCAGCTCAAAGAAGAAATAAGCCGCCGTCAGTTTAAGATTGCAATACAGGGTGCCATAGGCGGACAAATTATCGCGCGCGAAACGGTCAACGCATTGCGTAAAGACGTGCTTGCAAAATGCTACGGCGGCGATGTTACGCGTAAGCGCAAACTCCTCGAAAAGCAAAAAGAAGGTAAAAAGCGCATGAAAATGGTCGGCGATGTGGAACTGCCGCAAAGCGCCTTTTTAGCGGTTTTGAAAACAAAGTCGGACTAGTACGGTTTTGAGGTCTACAGTAAGCACCGGACGCTTATATTTTTATTTGATGCCACATTTAGCAATAGCAGTCTTAACTTTTATGCTATCAATCTTAGTGCTCGGAACTCAGAACATAATGTTGTTGCGCCTTAGGACCATGAACCCATAAAAAGGACGGCCACCATAATATAACGCCAAAAATAAGATTTACGGCCTTTACTTCTTTTTTTACACTGGTGCGCATATCCCGGTAACCTTCTTTTTTTATAACAATTTCGGGGTCTTCCCATACCGCATTACTCAATTTTTTAGTCGCAGGTGTTTTTCCAATGTACTCGCCGTCAACATACACATCTGCTCCGGTGACATCGGTATTAAACGTAACCTTTGTTTTTGTCACACAGCTTGATACCATGGGTAGTAGTATAGCTAAAACTAAAAAAACGGATACTGCTTTTTTCATCTTTTCTCTCCTCAAATACAGTGTGAAGTATAATATACCTTTAATATATTTTCAAGTCGGTATATTTTAATTCCGGCAATGTATAACGTTAGCACTTTACGGCACGACGCTTGATTCACATTGTATGTTTTTGCTTTTTAAATATTCTTTTATTGCCGCTTCTTTCAGCATATATTTGTTTTGAATCTCAAACGGCAAGTTTTCGATACTTCCGTAATTTTCATTAATTTTATAAT
>CAUURR010000024.1:0-16881 GCA_963547555.1 uncultured Treponema sp.
GAAAAACCGGAAGTAAACAAAGAAAAAGAACAAAAAGACTGTAGGCATCTTCCTAATGCGGAACTTTTAAGCCCCAGAGAAATCGAAGTCGCCCGGCTTGCATCAAAGGGTTTAACAAATGCCCAAATTGCCGATGAGCTTTGTATTTCGATTGTAACCGTCAAAAGGCATCTTGCAACAATTTTTAAAAAATCGGGTATAACGTCAAGACGCGATTTGACGGATACAAACATATAAACCTCTTCTCTTTTTACCGCTTATATTTCCTTCTTACAAGTCATCGACTAAGGCTGTGGACTTTGCGTAAGCGGTAGACTTTGCTTCAAAAAAGTCGGTTTTGATAAGGTTGGCGTTACTGTAGCGGCTTACCCATGCGGTTGCACTCGGTTCTTCTTCATGTCCTTCGTATATCGGGGCGAACTTCAAGTTTGTGCAGCGCAGGTTCGCCAGGTATTTTATATAATCGCTTATCATCGTTTTGTTCAGGCCGGGAATCTTGTCGCCTATAACGTAGTGTCCCCACTTGATTTCCTGCTCGGCGCCTTCTTTAATCATTGCGCGGTATTCATCAACCAAATCGGGGGTGAACAATTCCGGCTCTTCTTTTTGCAGTTCCTGTAAAATCGAGCGGAACAGCCACAAGTGAGTATTTTCATCGCGGTTGATGTAGCGGATTTCCTGAACGGAGCCGCTCATTTTGCCGTTGCGTCCCAAATTGTAAAAAAACATAAAGCCCGAATAAAAATAAATGCCTTCCAAAATGTAATTTGCAACGGCGGTACGCACAAGGGTATACGGACTTTGATTTTTTTGAAAATCGTTGTACAAGCCGCCGATAAAACTGTTGCGCGCAAGCAGATGCTCGTCGTTTTTCCACTGATACAGGATTTCGCTGCGTTCCGCCGGATTGCAAATCGTGTCAAGCATATAGCCGTAACTTTGCGAATGTATGGCTTCCTGATAGGTTTGAATTGCAAGGCAGAGATTGACTTCGTTTGCGGTAATGTATTCGCCTATTGCCGGAAGATTTGCCGTTTGAATACTGTCCAAAAAGACTAAAAAAGAGAGTGTTTTGTCGTAACCCGTGCGCTCTTCGGCAGAGAGGCGGCGGTATTCCTGTACGTCGTTTTGCAAATTGATTTCTTCGGGAATCCAAAAGTTGTTCATTGCCTGACGGTACCAATCGCTTGTCCACGTGTATTTAATGTTGTTAAAATCGTTCAAATTGGTGGTGTTGCCGCCTATCATGCGTCTTTTGACGACTTCTATATCTCCGTCGGCATTAAAAAGCGCCTTTTTCGGTAAATGTCTGTGTATATTATCGGTGTTGCTCATCCTTGTTCTCCGTCGGTTTTATAAGGATTATACACGATAAAACATAAAAGGAAAAGGGCGGAACTTTGCATGCCGATGTAGCGGATACTCAGCGGTGATACAGCTGCAGCTTCGGCTCTGTCCAAAAACTTCGGTTTGGGGGATACACCCTTACACGGCGGCGCGGATAAGGCGTAAAATATCGCGCATGACGGCGGATAAATCGGCTTCGGCGGTTTTTTTCGCTTCGCTGAAAGGAACTGCAAGGCGGTTTATGCTGAATACTGCGGCAACGCCCGTATCATAGACGGCATCAAGATTCGCTTCCGCATCGCCCACTACCGCGATAACCGGAGTGCCGGCTTTTTTTGCACGCCGTGCAACACCGACAACGACTTTGCCGTGTAAACTTTGGCTGTCTATTTTTCCTTCGCCCGTAAAAACGAAGTTCGCCCCCTTGAGTTTGCGATCAAAATCGGTTGCATCCAAAACCGTTTCTATACCCGGTTTTAATTCGGCACCCAAAAAGCAGAGCATACCGTAGCCCATGCCTCCTGCGGCTCCCGCACCCGGATAGTCGGCCTTATCAATACCGAGGTCTTTTTGTACAATTTCTGCAAGGTGCCGTAAGCCCGCATCCAGTTCTTGTACGGTTTTTTCATCGGCTCCTTTTTGCGGCCCGAAAATATAGGCGGCACCGTTTGTTCCGTATAAGGGATTGTCTATATCGCACATTGCCGTAAGGGTGCAGCCTTTAAGAAACTCTCCGGCTTTTGAAATATCGATATGCTCTATATCTTTAAGGATTCCGCCTGCTGGTATAAAGCTTTTTCCGTCTTTGCCGAAAAACTCTACGCCCAGGGCGGCTGCCGCTCCGCATCCTGCATCGTTTGTTGCACTTCCGCCCAAACCGATGATGATGTTTTTACAACCCTTTTGCACGGCGGCGGCAATCAGTTGACCTGCACCATAGGTGGTTGTAATGAGCGGATTTAATCTTTCCATTGCAAGCGGAAGACCTGCACATGCGGCCATTTCCACAACCGCCGTTTTTTCGGTGCTGCCGGTTTTTGAGTTAAGGATTCCGTAAAAGGCTTCCATATCTTCAAAAAAGGGATTTTTTACGGTTGCGAAAATTTTTTCACCGCCGACCGCTTCCAAAAAAGCATCGACGCTGCCTTCTCCTCCGTCGGCAACGGGAATGCCGAGCGTTTCGCAGCCGGGGAAAATATCTTCAACCGCCTCTTTCATCAGAGTGCAAATGCGGGCGGAACTCATCGTTCCCTTAAATGAATCGGGAATAAGCAAAATCTTTTTCAAAGCGGAATACCTTCTTTACCTGTTATGCGGGGCGAGTGGAGGACAGGACTGCTCTGAAATTCAGGTTTCGGAACAGTTTATCGTCCTCCAAGATAACTCACTGTTTATACAAAAAGAGAAACAATAAAGATACCGATTATAGCGGCAATACCGATGACCAAGGTCATAAGGGTTTGCGTTTTATAACCGTCTTCAGCCTTTAAGCCGCCGAAGTTTGTAACAACCCAAAAGTAGCTGTCGTTTGCGTGGGAAACGGTCATAGCACCGGCACCGATTGCCATAACGGTTAGGGCAGACAGACTAACGCTGTCCAGACCCAGGGGCGCCATAAGGGGAGCCAAAATGCCCGCGGTTGTCGTAATTGCAACGGTCGAAGACCCTTGGGCGGATTTTAAAATCGCGGCAAGGATGAAGGGGAAGAAAATACCGACCGTTTTAAGAACGGTTGCGTGTTCGGTAATATAGCCGACGAGGCTTGAAGTTGCAATAACCTTTCCCAAAACGCCGCCCGCTGCGGTTACAAACAAAATCGGACCGACAACCTTTAAGGTTTCATTTGTCAATTCATAGAAACTTTCTTTTGTTTTTTGGCGGGCAAAAAGACTTGCACCGAACAAAACGCCGACTGCCAAAGCGATAATCGGGGTTCCCAGAAATTTAAGAACATCGGCACCGGTTCCGGTCATCTTTGCCATGGACGCGATTGAAGAAAGGGCCATCAATAAAATCGGAACAATGATGGGCGCTACGGCACTGAAACCGTTGGGGAGCTTGCCGTAACTTGCAACCAATTCTTCGTAGGTTTTTACGGTTCCGTCTGAACTTTCTTCGATAGAAGAAACCTTTGTTCCGATATACTTTGAGAAAAAATAACCTGCGATAAGGGGAAAGATTGAAACAAGGGCACCCATACCGATGACGAGTAAGAGGTTATTACCTATACCGAGGGTATTTGCGGCGGCAATCGGCCCGGGTGTGGGCGGAATAAATACGTGAGAAACGTATAAACCGGCGGAAAGGGCAACAGTCATGGCAACGCTTGAGGTTTTGGTGCGCTGTACGAGGGCTTTACGGATGGGGTTTAAGATAACAAAACCGCTGTCGCAAAATACCGGAATCGAGACGATCCATCCCATGATAAGGACTGCCAATTCGGGGTTCTTTTTGCCGACAAGTTTGACAACCATGTCGGACAGTTTAAGAGCCGCTCCGGTTTTTTCCAGAATTGTACCGATTAAGGCACCCAAAATGATGACGATACCGATACCCGAAAAAGTACCGCTGAAACCGGCTCCGATTGTGGACGGTATCTTTGCCAAGGGAATTCCGGCGGCAAAAGCCAATAGAAGGGAAATGCCCATAATGGACAAAAAGGGATGGATTTTAAGCTTTGAGATAGCTAAAATCATCAAAACGATAGCAATTACAAACGTAATAATAAGTGCTATACCTTGCATACAAACCTCCTGTGCAGCAAATTTTTGTCATTAAACAGGGATTTTTCACTTTTTTAATGACTTTGTGCCGAGGATATTGACTGTATTCGGCACGGTTACAGTATAAGGCTGTTTCTTCTATTTTTATATGTTCTCGAGAACAAATTTTGTGCCGTTTTTATGTTCTCGGGAACAAAGTCTGTGCGTCGGAAACGGTTTAATGCTGCAAATCGCGGTAAAAATGTACGGCGTTGTAAAAAAGCGAAGAAAATCGAATCGAACGCGGATCGTATCCGCTTTGCTTTTTGAGTTTATTCAGCTGATATTGCAGGGTGTTTTTGTGCATAAAAAGCTTTTCGGCCGTTTTTGTCAGGGAACCCTCTTCCTGATAAAAAACGTCCAATATGCTTATACAACGGCGGATTTCTTCTTCGCTGTATGATTTAAAAATACGCGTAATGTACTCTTTTTTGACCGGATCGGGAATTTCGCTCGAGAAAATTTCCATATTGATGGTATTGTAGAGGCGCGGTTCTTTTGAAGGAGAACGCAAACAGGTTTTTAAAGCTTTTTCGGCTTTTAAGCGCGCGCTGTTTATCAATCGGTAATCATCGGTTTTGGCATCCAAACCTGCAGCCAGCAAGACGGGATATCGGGATTCTACGGCCGCACACACGGATCGCACAAAGTCGAGAAGCTGCTTGTCGTTTTTGCTGCCTAGCGCGCAGATAAAGACATTGCCGGAAATAAGCGTAACCGCATCGGACTCATGCCGTACCATCGTCGCGACGGTTTTCCACGTGTTATCTATATGGCGCTGAATATCCGATGGCTTAAGTTCGTCTTCCGCCGCTCCTTCGGTATGGGGCAGTGAAGACTTTTTTTCCGAATATCCGGCTTTAAAAACGGGTTCAAAGATAACAATTCTTCTGGGTACGGTTATATCGATACCGAGCGACTGCCCCTGTATTTCCAAGTGGCGGTCGATTGTATCCGGAGATCCGTACAGCCACTCGTTCAAAAAACGATTTTTTATGCGGGTTTCGGTATCGTTCTGTTGTTTATAGTATTCATCGCGTATTAGAATTTCGGTCATTTTTTTAAGCATTTGACCGTATTTTACCACTTCGGTATAGGGACCGGTAACACCGATGACGGCAACCGGTTTATCCTTAAAGCGCACCGCGATATTCGTTCCCGGCAGAGCTCCTTTGTATTCGGTATCACTGTGAACGGTTATTTCGTTCAGATTTTCATCGATAAGCCTTTTTGCCGCCGCATGGAATGTTCCCAAACGGGCCGGATCCGTGCTTGCGATAATAGTACCTTCGGCATTCATCATATTGATTTGCCGTCCGATAATGCCGCTTATTTCTTCTACAATGATTTTAGCTGTTTTTATCGATAAAGTCATACTCTATTGTACTTGGTAATATTCGGTTCTGTCAATTTTTCGGTACCCTTTTATAAAAGCGTAAAAAACTGTATAGTAAGGGTATGCACGGATTATTATTAAATCGGCGTTTATGTAAAGCCGCTCCTTTGTTTTATACAATTCTTTTTTTATCTTTGATTTTTACTTTTGCCTTTGTTTCATGCGGGGGTACGCCTGTTCCGTCTCAAACACGGGCGGTGTTGGGTACGGTATGTACCCTTCAGCTTTTTGAAAAAGGAAAACCCAAATACTACGACGCCCTGTTTAACCGTCTGAGCGAAATAGAAGAACACATGAGCGTCAATATTCCCTCTTCCGATATAGCCCGAATCAATGCGGCGGCGGGAATTGAAACGGTCGAAGTTCATCAGGACACGTTTGAAGTAATAAAAGCCGCTTTTGAATTTGCGGCCTTAACCGACGGTGCCTTTAACCCTGCAGGCGGGGCATTGGTGCAGCTGTGGAAAATCGGAAGCGATTCTCCTCATCTTCCTTCCCGGGAAGAAATAGACGGAGTGCTTCCCCTCTGTGATTGGCGTTCGGTTGTTTTAACCGAGGGGGAAAAGCCGTCTTCCGGCGCTGCGGTAAAACCGAGCGTGTTTTTAACTCAAAAAGGAAGCGCCCTCGATTTGGGCGGTATTGCAAAAGGCTACGCCGCCGATGAGATGGCCCGAATGATTCACGGCTTTGGCATAAAAGGGGCGATTGTCGATTTGGGCGGAAACATCTACGCCGTCGGTGAAAAAACGGGCGGCAATGCGTGGAAAGTGGGAATAAAAAATCCCTTTGATTCTGCAGGAGCGCCCGTACTTGCCGTCGGCCTAAAAGACTGTTCCGTTGTTACTTCCGGCGTGTACGAGCGTTTTTTTGAAAAAGACGGCCGGCGCTACCACCACCTTTTAGACTTTGCCGACGGACGACCTGCCGATAACGGACTTATGTCGGTAACGATTATTCACGATTCTTCAATGACAGCCGATGCTCTTGCAACCGCTGTTTTTATAATGGGCAGAGAAAAGGGGCTGGATTTTTTACGAAAGCAAAACATTCCCGGCTTATGCATAGACAGCAGCAAAAATATAGGAACAGCCGGAATTTTTGACCGTTCGCTTACGGTCCTGAATACCGATTTTAAAATCAATTAAAAACAGCGGGTGTTACAAACAGACGACCGAATTATCCGCATCGGAAAAGGGCGCGGGAAGATACTTATCGGCAGCCCAATCGTTTTCCCATGTTTTTCCGTCAATCAAATAACGGAACTGATATTCACATCCGCTTTCAAGGCTGATTTTAACCGAAAAAGAGCCGTCTTTGAGTTTTTTCATCGGGGTTTCCGACGAGCTCCAATTGTTAAAGTCCCCGCACAGCCACACTTTTTCGGCTTCTTTTGCAGCTTCGGCCGAAAGAGAAAAAGTAACTGTACACTTTTTACCGCTTTTGTCGTAACTTTTTTTTAATGCCATAAATCCTCCGTTTTATGCTTGCACTGTTTAAAAATAAGTTATAATATAGTACCGTATTACGGATATAAAAGCACTCTCCGTATTGTATTTAGTATACAAGTGAAATGTTTTTTTGTGTAGCCCCTGCAAGGCAATTTATGCTTATACGGATGATTTTTATCTGCGGTAAAACTTGCGGGCGGTGAAAGGAGTTTTTTATGAATAAGCGTTATTTATTTACGTCGGAATCGGTCGGAGAAGGCCATCCCGATAAGCTTTGCGACCAAATTTCGGATGCGGTACTTGATGCCTGTTTAAAAGACGATCCTGAAAGCCGCGTGGCTTGCGAAACATTCGCTTCAACCGCTTTGATTTTGGTCGGCGGAGAGATCACCACGCGCACCTTTGTCGATGTAGCGAACCTTGCGCGGAGCATTACGCGGGAAATCGGTTATACGGACGCCTCTTGCGGTTTGGACTGCGATTCCATGGCGGTTATGAATATGATTCATTCCCAATCACCCGACATCAGTCAGGGGGTCAGCGGCGAGGGCTTAAAGGCTTTTCAGGGAATGCAGGGGGCCGGAGACCAGGGTATGATGTTCGGTTTTGCCTGCTCCGAAACGCCCGAGCTTATGCCCGCTCCGCTTATGTATTCTCATAAGCTTTTGCGTAAAGCCTCCAAAGTGAGAAAGGACGGAACCCTTTCGTGGCTGCGCCCCGATTCGAAGGCTCAGGTTACGATAGAGTATGAAGGCCGCAAGCCTGTTAGAATCGATACCGTTGTTATATCGCATCAGCACAGTGCCGATGTAAAATACAAGGCTTTGTGCGAAGGCATAACCGAAGAAATCATCAGGCCGGTTTTGGAACCGACGGGACTTTTGGATAAAAAAACGAAATTTTTTATAAACCCGACCGGACGCTTTGTTATCGGCGGACCTACGGGAGATACGGGGCTTACGGGGCGCAAAATCATCGTCGATACCTACGGCGGTATGGGGCGGCACGGAGGCGGCGCTTTCAGCGGAAAAGACCCTTCAAAGGTAGACCGTTCGGCCGCTTATATGGCACGCTATATTGCAAAAAACATTGTTGCAGCCAAACTTGCCGAACGCTGCGAAGTTCAGCTTGCCTATGCAATCGGCGTTCCCTTCCCCGTGTCGATTATGATCGACACATTCGGTACCGGAAAGGCCGATGAATCCGCTTTAACCGAGGCGGTAAAAGAAGTATTTGACTGTTCTCCTGCAGGTATTGTACAAACGCTCGACCTTAAAAAGCCCATATACCGCCAAACCGCCGTATACGGACATTTCGGCCGCAAAGAGTTCAGCTGGGAAAAAACCGATAAAACCGATGCGCTTAAAAAGGCGTTAAAGTAAAACGGAATTCGGTAAACGGAGTTTTAAATCAGGATGGCGGCACAACAAGCCTTTGTCAAACTTTCGCCTAAAGAAATACGGGAGTTATTCGCGCGCTTTCAAAAATTGAATCCCGAACCTGCAACCGAATTGGAAGCGCCGAATCCTTTTACCCTCTTGGTATCGGTGGTGCTTTCCGCCCAGGCAACCGATAAAAGCGTCAACAAGGCGACCGGCCCCCTGTATAAGATTGCCGATACGCCTGAAAAGATTCTTGCCTTGGGCGAAGAAGGGCTTATTTCGTATATTAAAACGATAGGTTTGTACCGCTCAAAGGCAAAACACGTTATGGGGCTGTGCCGCATGCTCATCGATGAATACGGCGGAAAATTGCCGAGAAAGCGCGAAGACCTTGAGCGGCTTCCCGGTGTGGGGCGCAAAACGGCAAACGTTGTGTTGAATGTGGTATACGGGGAGCCGACGATGCCCGTTGATACCCATCTTTTGCGCATATCGCCGAGGATGGGCTTGTCGGAGGGGACAACGCCGCTTCAAGTGGAACAGGATTTACTCAAATGCATTCCTGCCGAATTTATGAATCATGCCCACCATTGGCTCATTCTGCACGGGCGCTATATCTGTACCGCCCGAAGCCCGAAATGCGCCGAATGTCCCGTTACGGATTTATGCAAACGCAACGGGATGGAAAATCATGCTTAAAAATCAACAACCCCGACGCAGAACGGTGCCGAGAAACGGCGGGGTTAAAACCTCCGCACGAATCAAACAACTCCCTGGGCAATCATCGCTTCGGCGACTTTAAAAAAGCCTGCAATGTTCGCTCCTGCGGCGTAGTTTCCTTCCATACCGAAGCGTGCAGATGCCTGATATGCGCTGTCGTGAATGTCTTTCATAATCGCCTTTAATTTGGCGTCCACTTCTTCGGCCGTCCACGAATAACGCATGGAATTTTGGCTCATTTCAAGTCCCGATACGGCAACGCCGCCGGCATTCGACGCCTTGCCCGGCGCGTATAAAACACCCGCTTTTTGAAAAAGGGCAACCGCTTCGGGCGTGCAGGGCATATTTGCGCCTTCGGCAACCAAGAATACCCCGTTTTTAATCAGTTCCTGCGCTTCTTCGGCGTTTAATTCGTTTTGCGTTGCGCAGGGAAAGGCGCAGTCGACCGCAACCGACCAGGGACGCTTTCCCGCAGTGTATTGTGCGGACGGATATTTTTGCACGTATTCGCTTATGCGGCCGCGGCGGACGTTTTTTAATTCCTGTATAAAGGCGAATTTTTCTTCGTCTATGCCGTCGGGATCGTAGATAAAACCCGAAGAATCGGACATCGTAAGCGGTTTTGCCCCGCTTTGTATGAGTTTTCGGACGGCGTATTGGGCCACATTGCCGCTTCCCGATACGGCGCAGCGCAATCCTTTTAGCGATTTGTTTTTCTTTGCAAGCATGTTTTCGGCAAAATATATGAGCCCGTAACCGGTTGCTTCCGGGCGTATTAAAGAGCCGCCGAAAGAGCGTCCCTTGCCCGTCAAAACACCTGTAAATTCGTTTTTTAAGCGCTTATAGTATCCGAACATATAGCCTACTTCGCGAGCGCCTACGCCGATATCGCCTGCGGGAACGTCGGTGTCAGGGCCTATGTGACGGTATAATTCGGCCATAAAAGACTGGCAAAAACGCATAACTTCAGCATCGCTTTTGCCGTGCGGGTCAAAGTCGGCGCCTCCCTTTGCACCTCCCATAGGCAGGGTGGTTAAGCTGTTTTTAAATACCTGTTCAAAGCCCAAAAACTTTAAAATACTCAAGTTTACCGAAGGGTGAAAGCGTATGCCGCCCTTGTAAGGGCCGATGGCACCGTTAAACTGTATGCGGTAGCCGCGGTTCACGTGAACTTTGCCCGCATCATCCGTCCACGGAACGCGGAATATAACGGTACGTTCGGGCTCTACGCAGCGTTCCAAAATCGCATATTTTTCGAGTTCCGGCATTTTTTCGGCAACGATTTCAAGCGTTTCCAACACTTCGTGAACCGCTTGTAAAAACTCGGGTTCGGATGCGTTTTTTGCTTGTACGCTTTCCCAAACCCGTTGGACATAGGCATTTTTCATAATAACCCCGTAAGACGGAATGTCAAAAAGGCGGACAGTTGCCGCGCTTTCAGCTCATTCCCGATTTTATCGCCTTAATTTTACCGCAAGCAGGCATTTGTGTACAAGCGGGTGTCTGTATTCTCTACCGAATATGATTACAATACCCCCTGTATAGAGATGGGGTGTGGCTTATTTTACGCTCATTATAAAAACACCCTGCCAGTCGGCTTTCGGGGGATTTTCCCTATATCGTTTTACTCTTTTTAGAAAGACTTTTGACGGTATGTCATTGAAATTTTCGGCTGCTTGCGAAAAATATTCTTCCGCTTCTGTCCATTTTCTTTTTCGGTAATAAGCAAGCCCCGTTTCAAAAAGACGTTTCAATTCATGTGCTTTTTCCGAGGCCTGCTCTTTTATTTGTAAAATTTCAAAGATGCGGACGGGTTCGGTTTTACCTTTTACCGTGATAAAATCAAGTTCGCGGCATACAAAACGGTCGTTTAATTTTTCGTAGACGTTTTGCGAGATAATCGATTTTGAGCCGTATTCTTTATTTGCGCTTTCAAGACGAGCGGCAAGATTTACCGTGTCTCCGATAGAGGTAAAGTCTTTTCTTGTTTCCGAACCGACCGAGCCGAATACGACAGGTCCCGAATTGATACCGATACCGATTGAAATGGCGGTATCTCCTTCTTTTAAAGCAAGTTGTTTTTCATGCTGCATTGCTTTTCGTATTTCCATGGCTGCTTTGCACGCATTTATTTCTTTTCTCGGGCCGGAAAAAACCGCCATTATTTCGTCGCCGACATATTTATCAACATCTCCGCCGTTATCGAAAATAATTTTTGTTTCTATATCGAGATAGTGATTTAAAAGATGTATAACTTCTTTCGGGGACAGCGTTTCGCACAGGCTTGTAAAACCGCGTATATCGGTGAATAAAAAACACAAATCCCGTGTCGTGCTTGTTCTGCCTATTTGTTTTTCCGCATTTTGCACGGTATGGAATGAAACATAGGGGAGCATACCGCGGACAAGCGAAACGATACTTTCTATTTCTATCGAAAGCGTTTTTATTTCGTCACGGGAGTTGACATTTTCTTCAAAGACAAGTGTATCGGCATTTATTTGCGCGTTTCCGGAAAGCATTTCTTCAAGGATATTGGCGGTTCTTCTGATGTTTCCGCACAGAAAAATAATCGGGTTTGCGATAAAATCGGCAAGGAAGAGCGTAATGATTATCGATGCATAGAAAAAAATTGCCGAAATCGCAAAGATAAAAACTCTTGCCTGAAAGTAGGGTCTGTCAAGGATTTCTTTTGAATAAGTAACGATCGAAAATCCCGCCAGCCTCTGGCCGTCTTTTCGGGAAAATGTTATCGGATGAATGTATAGATATGTTCCCTTTTCCGGCCGGTAAACACTGATGCTTCCGGAATTTTCATTTTTAAAACGGTCTATATAAATGGCCGCATTTCCGGCAGAAATAATCTTTTCTTCCGGGGGAATTTTGTGTACTTGACCGGCTGCAGTCGTATAGGAAAAGACATCGAATAAGGGAAACTCCGTAAAAATGTCCGTGTTTTCAATGAAAATCGGCGTTTTACTGCTTGTTGTAATAATGTCGACCCGCTGAAACGGGAACGGAGAAGAATCGTTTGTTTTTTTTATTCCTTCAAAAAAGGCGCTTATCTTTGCATGAAGTCCGTCCGAAAAAACGTATATTGCGGCAACCTGTTCGGCCTGATTACTGCCGGTATTGTTTACCGTTTGAGTAAGCAGGTTATGATAGTTTTTCAAATCGGTATAAATAAAGGTCGTCAAAATCACAAGTATGGTAAAAAGAATTACGATTGTAATTTTGATTTTTATGTATGTTTTTTTAGGTTGTTTTTTTAATGTTTGTTTAGCTTTTTTTAACGAGGCTTCTGTCGGTTTTACGGAATTTTCTTTTATGCCGGTTTCGGCGTTCTTTTGTTTTTTTATTTTTTCCGCAGTCTTTTTTTGTAAAGCCCGTTCTTTTTGCTTTTCTTCTTTTAACAGTTGTTCATATTGCACATAAGCGGTGTTTTGCATTTTTATTGACATAATACCGTGTGCTATTAAAAAAAAGTGAAACAACACGGCGGTAAAAAAAGCCAGATACACGCGAATATCCAAAGTATAAAACCAGCGTGCGGTATTTGCATGAATAATCATTCCGGCTATTGCGGCGGAAATATATAATGTTATAGGTATAAGCGTACAGAGGTATGTTATTTTTCGATTTATTTTTTTTTGAAAAAAAGATATAAAAATTACAATGCACGCAACGGGTATAAGAAAAAGTGCAAAACAATTTATATAAAGAAAGTTAAGTCCTTTTTCTATAGTTCCCGATTGCAGTACGGTAAAGGGATAAAAAAGGACTGCCGTTTGTTCCGCATTAAACAGATCCATCCTGCTCATGCCGAACGGCAACAACATAAGTTCCGCAAACACAATAAGGGAAACTGTTTTAAATATTTCGGCAGGCGATATGTTTTTTTTTCCGATTTTTTCGGAAGATGAAATGGAATTTGTTTCCGTTGAAGTATTCATAGTATCTTATAGTATACTGCAAAGAACAGGTTGTCAATGAAGCGTGCATCAAATGCGTGCATCGTATTTACAGCTTTATGTATTCAAGCGGACAGCCGATAAGCTCGGCGGCTTTTTTTGCCCGTTGCTCAAGGGCGGTTTGTGCATTTTTTTTAACGTGTTCAATATCGGCGAGCAGCCGGTCTTCTTTTGAATAGAGGGCGCACTGAAATTCAATCGGATTTTTGCCTTGACAGACCGTAATAAAACGCACCGAACCGATGTCGTCAAAGGGAATAAGACGCCGTTTTGATAAAAAGATAAGACCTGTTTTTAAGATAAGCGTCCGTGAATCGGGCTCGAAAATGCAGCAGTCGCGGTACAGGGTTCCGAGAAAAGAAGTCAGCACAAAAAATGCGGGAATAATAAAGCTGATTGTCGCACCGCCGCGGCTTTCGCTTTGTGAGGGGAAAAGAAAGGCTGCCGAACTCAATAAAAAAATAATGAACATAAGTGCTCTGAACAGAGGGTTGACTGTCCATACGCCGCGTCCTTTTTTATCCGTATAAAAAATCATCGAAAAAAACATCAGAGCGTACCTGTGTGATATGAGTTTATGTTGTCCAATAAGGCCGGCAATTCATATACGGATTGCAGCCGGGCAAAAGGAGCCTCTTCGGTCAGCGGTAAGTTTGAAAACCGGCCTTCGTGATCGATGAGAACCGCTTTGCCTCCGAGTGCCGTGTAGCCTTTTATGTATTTGGGAAGGTCGTCTAAAAAGAGGGTGTTTTCGACGGTAAAACCCTTGTCCCGTACCGCGTTTAAGTATGACGATGCCTCGGGTTTTCCGTGCAGTTTGTTTTCTTCTATACCGTAGATGCCGTCGAATAAATCGAAAATACGTAAATGCTTGAGTATGCGTTCGTAGTGAATTGCCGGAGCATTTGTCAGTACGCTTAAATGATAGACGGTACTTAAATCTTTCAGCAAGGGGCGTAAATCGGGGTCGAATTCAACTTCATCGATTTCTTCGTCCGGATGTATAAAACGGAAGTAAGCCTCGGTGTCGGAAAATTCGTATTCCGTCATTATCCATTCAAGGGTCGTACCGTAGAGGGGGAGTTTTTGTCTGCGCTGTTCAGCCGTTTCGGCTTCGGTTTTATTCAAAAAGCGGGCGATGAAAGTTATCATACGTTTATGCATATTTTTTTCTATCGGATTTTTTGATGAGTAAAGGGTATTGTCCATATCGAATAAAAGATTTTTTATCATGTGTGTAAGTATACCGCTGGAGTTTTTTATTGTAAAGATATATGATAAGCTTATGAGTTATATCTTCCGCCCTTACAGGTATTCCGATAAAAAAAATTGTGCCCGTATCATCGCACCTACATGGCGGTTTGATATGTATTTTCCGGAGACAAAAAATACCGATGTACTGAATGCCTTTGTTGTCGATTGGTTTCGCCTGCACAGCGATTACACCGATACGGCGGTAAGGGAAGACGGAGATGACAAAGATACCTGTGCGGCATTTTTATTTGCCGAAATTAAAAGCGCCGGATTGCCGGGGTTGTGCAGGGCGGTACAAAAAAAGCTGTTGATTTTTTTCTTTTATTTACGCATTTTTGTGTTGTGGCTTTTCGGCTTTTACGGCAAGCGGGCCCCCGTCCGAAAAGCTTTTCGCGAATATCGGGCGGTACAAAAAAAACTTTTTAAAGGTGTGATGTACGACGCCGAAATTCTGTGCCTATTTGTAGACGAAAAACTGCAGAGACGCGGCCTTGCAAAAAGCCTTGTAATGCGGTTTTTCCAATGGGCCGATAAGCGGGATTTAAAAAGTTTTGTACTCGCGACCGATACCGATTGCAATTACAAATTCTACGACAAAGGCGGCTTTACCCGCTTAAAAGAAATGAGCGGATGCCTCGGTGTACCGCAAGCCGCATACGGCAAGTCGCGGATTTTTTTGTACGGCATCTATTTGGAAGGCAACGCATAAGGAAAAATAATGAAGGGTTCTGTATTTCACAAACGGGAACTTTTCGGTTCTCCGTCTTTTTACAAAAAAGCGCTTACGCTTGCGTTGCCCGTTATGGCGCAAAGTTTGATTCAAAGTCTTGTTTCTCTTATAGATAATTTTATGGTTGCAGGACTGGGTGATGTAAAGATGTCCGGCGTAAATATCGGCGGGCAAATCAATTTTGTGTTTATTGTTTTTTTGACCGCTCTTTGCGTTTCAGGCGGAATTTTTATATCACAGTATAACGGGGCAAAAGATCCTGAAGGGATGAAGCAGGCTTTCCGTTTTAAAATTATCGTTACGGTATTTTTCTCCGTTTTATATACGGTGTTTTGCTATGTAAATCCTAAGCCCGTTTTAGCTGTCATGGTACACGGAAACAGGCAAAGTACGGAAATCGTTCAAACAGCGGCGGAGTATATGAAAGTTTCCGCTTTTACCTGGGTTCCGATGGCGCTTTCGATGGCGGCCGGAACTTCGCTGCGTGAAATAGGACTTGTACGTCCGCCTCTTTTGTTTTCCGCCGCCGCAACTCTTATCAATACCTTTTTTAACTGGGTTTTTATTTACGGCAACTTGGGGGCTCCCCGTTTGGAAGCCGCCGGTGCCGCTTATGCGACGGTGATTGCCCGTTCATGCGAAGCTCTGATTTTTATAGTTTATCTTCGGATAAAACAGCCCGACTTTTATTCGCGCTTTCGGGATATTCTTAAAATCCGTATGGAACTTTTTTTGTCGATTTTATCAAAATCGGGCATGATTTTACTGTCCGATATGAGCTGGATTTTAACCGAATCCGTTGTTTCCGCCCTCTATAACAGCAGGGGCGGAGCCGAAATCGTGTCGGGTATGTCGGCCGGTTTTACAATTGCAAATCTGTTTTTTATCTGCTTCGGCGGTATTCACACCTCGATAAACGTCATTATAGGAAGTACGCTGGGGGCGGGAGAGCTGGAAAAAGCGCGCATGCAAAAAGACCGGCTGTTAAGCGGCTCCTTTATTTTCGGTGTTTTTATGACGCTGTTCGGCTGTTTTACCACTTTTTTGATTCCTTTCGTGTTTACGCATTTAAGTGCCGCTTCTCAAGCGGTTACACGCAATATGGTTTTTATGACAGCCGCCTATATGCCCCTGTGGTCATATTTAAACGGACAATTTGCCGTATCGCGTACCGGCGGAGATACTATGATGGGTGTTGTTACCGACGTAACGACGAATCTTTTGCTGGTATTGCCGGGAATGTATGTGCTGACTTATTTTACGCCGCTCGGCCCCGTTGCAATGTACGGCCTTATAAAAACAACCGATTTTGTAAAAGCCTTTATTGCCGCTTTATGGCTTAAAAAAGAACATTGGCTTAAAAATCTTGCGGAAGGGTAAGACATGAAAAAAAGAGTGCAGTTTTCTTTTAGTGGTTTAATAAGTGTTTCTGTAGTGATTATAATCGGTACTCTTTTAGTTCTTCTTACTAAACAAAGCGTTTTGCGTAATAAAACGCATATTCCCGATATATTCGGTGCAACCTATATGACAATGGATAATCAATATTTTGAAGTACTGAATTCTGCAATTGAAGAAATCGTAGAGTCGAACGGAGATATATTGGTTACAAGAGATCCTGCACAAAGTCAAACAAAGCAAAACAGCCAGATTATCGATATGCTTGATATGGGCTGTCAGTTGATTTTTATTAACCCTGTTGATTGGAAATCCATCACTCCGGCTCTGATTGAATGCAATAAAAGGAATGTTCCCTTTATTGTTGTAGATACCACAATATATAATGAAGAGCTGGCACTCAGTGTTATTCTTTCCGATAACTACGGAGCCGGTATTCAAATAGGCCGCGATTTGATTCAAAAACGTAAAAATGC
>CAUURR010000025.1:0-16857 GCA_963547555.1 uncultured Treponema sp.
GGCAAGGAATTCGTTATTCGGAGCAGATATAATCTGAACATGTTCATCGCCTGTTACGGTTATCTTTACCTTATTGGGTTTGGAAAGGGCATATATCACCGTATCGTTCTGAAACTTGTATGTATCTTTTAAATCGTGTCCGCCGGAACTGTTGCGTTTCCAGCCTTTCAGTTTATAACCTGGTTTATAACTGAGCGAAGCTTCAACTGTGGCTTTGTTGGTTTCCCATTTTGAATCGTAGGCAACTCTATGCGTATCGGGATTCGGCGCAATAATATTGGAATCGCCACGGATGGTCAGCACAACATGTGTCCGTTTTGAGATAGCATACACGGTAGTGTCGGCGGTAAATTTATGCGTAGGCTGTATATCGCTACCGGTTCCGCCACTGTTCAGTTTCCATGCAGAAAAGGTATAATTTTCATCGGCTCCTCTTAACAGATTATTGGCTGTGATATTTATTTCCGACCATGCAACTCCGTAATCTCTTTTTAATTTGTTCGCATCACCAGCCGTTACTATATTGATATGTCCGTCCCCTGCAATAGTTATCGTTATCTCTATCTTTTTCGACACGGCGTATACGGTTGTATCCGCATTAAACTGATGAGCATCTAAAATCTCCGCACCGGAAGCATTGGTCAGTTTCCATCCGGCATTTTCATAGCCTTCGGTATATTTGATTTTAGCGGCTGCACGGGCTTTTGCATCAGCCCATGTTTCACCCTTGTTTATTTTAAATGTATGATCCGTTTCTTTATGGATAACATTCGAATCCCCCTTAACCGTTATCGTTATTTTCGGAACCGTAATCGGCTGTGATTCGGCGTAGACGGTTGTGTCCGTTTCAAACTTATGTGTCGGTGAAATCTCCGTACCGGAAGCATCGGTCAATCTCCACGTATGGTTTTCATAACCGGCCTTATATTTGATAAGTTCTTCCGCTTTATCTTTTGCCTCAGCCCATGTTTTGTTTTTATCGATTTTGAATGAACTAATAGTTGTTTTAAGCTCGACATTCCCATCTCCTGCAACCGTTATCGTTATTTGTGCGGGTGTTGAGCTGCCGCCGCCTTGCGGGGGTGCGGACTGTGAAGGTTTTTGGGAAGACGGCACGGAGCTGTTTCCTGCAGGGTTGTTGCAACTTGCAAAAAAGGCTGCAAGCGTTATAACAGCCGTTGTAATTAACAGTATTTTTTTCATAATTTATCATGCCTCCATAATTTCTACACAAAACTCCCTTATAATAAGCCTCCGCCTTTGTGCAGACGGACGGGTAATTTTATCTATATGCTGTTCCGGGGTTCATTGTCAGCGTCAATACGGAACCGGAACCCATTAACTGAACTTTCACTTGAAGATCGGTTTCACCGAATGTTTTTTGCAGCTGTATATTTTCAATAAAAATAACTTTATTGTTTCTCGTTTTTGACGCACCGTATGTTGCGCACCCCAAGTAGTTTGAAAGTGTTGCCTCGCCGTTTACGCATAAACAAAACGGTTTATCGGGGCCGTCGGGAAGCGGATTGGAGGCAAGCACAACAGCCCCGTCATCGCCTATACGCAGCAAAGGAACGCGGTCAAACTGTTTCCTTTTCCAATTTTTTATAGCTTCAGCTGACGGATTCGGTTTTGATGACATACTAAAAAAAAGCTGATTTTTTAATTCCTCTGCATTTGTTATTTTTGCATAACCTAAGCGTGTTATCGTTTTTATCGCCGTAATTTCTCCTTGGTTTGCCAATTGCTCCTGTGTTGCAATGCAAAACTTTACGGTCAATTTACCTTCATAATCGTCGGCGTTAATGCCGCCGGTTTTGGGATTGCTTATACCGCACGTAATATCAAGCTGCATATATTCACCGGCATCTTTAGTTTGATACAGTTCTTTATAAGGTGCAAGGCGACTGTCATCAAACAGATTGTCAGGTGAGCCTCCTGTCTGCTTTGCAAGCGCATAAAAAGACGAAGCGAATTCATTAGGATACACTTTTATAACACTGTCGTCCGTTTTGCTTACCAGATACTCAAATACATCTTTTTCGGTAAAATAACCCCTTGTCAGCAGTTCCGATAAATGAGTAAAATTCGTATATTCCTTTGTCGTTACCGTATCCGCTCCGCCGACATCTTTTTTATGATTTTTTACCGTATACACAGGTACGATTTTAACTTTATCGGTTCCTTCTTTTGCAAGGGCTGCGGTCAGCTTATATTGGGGAAAATCGCCGAGCGTAACGGATGTTCCGTTCGTAAGAGAAAAACCAAGCGGCGCTTTAAAAAAGCCTGCAATATTTTCGTTCGCTTTTTCCGCATATTTTTCGATTGAATAATTGTGTTCAATGCCCTCATCGAGTTTTAATTCACCCTTGTTATCGGCACTATTTATAGTCCACGGTTGAGCATTATACGGATTGGAAAATCCGCTGACCATCATTTCTTTTTCAAATTCTTTACCGTTTTTCGTGCCTTTTACTTTTACGGTAAACGTTCCCGCTTCGTCGTCATACGCGGTAACATCTTTTTGCGTAAACACAATTGAAGAAAGTGTTGAGTTTCCCGAAGCAATTTTATCGGCGGCCTCAAACGGAGATTGCTTGCCCTTTGTTAAGCCGAATGCCTCAAGCACGTCCGCTTCGGTAAGTTCGTACCGGTTTTGCGGGACGGAAGGATTTGTACCCTGATTTTTTGCACTTGAAAGTTTGCCGTGTTGCGGGCAGCCGATTGTCAGCAACGCGCAAAGCAGCACTGCCGGCAGAATTGATTCAGTTGTATGCTTCATCTCTTTGTTGTCTCCGTTTTACTCTTTGTTCCGCAATCAAGTTACACAGTTTCCTACATATATAGTATAACATTTTTTTTAGATGTTGACAATAATCGGTAAGGTCTTTATAATTATCTATGGCATATTTTTACGAACATACATCACATACATTTTCCGAATATCTTTTGATTCCCGGCTATTCTTCCGCCGACTGTGTTCCCGCAAAAGTGAGTTTACGTACCCCCGTGGTAAAATTCCGCAAGGGTGAAGAGCCTTCTTTACACATGAATATTCCGCTCGTTTCCGCGGTTATGCAATCGGTTTCCGACGACAGGATGGCAATCGCCTTGGCAAAAGAAGGCGGCATTTCGTTTATTTTCGGCTCTCAAAGTATCGAAAATCAGGCACGGATGGTCGCGAAGGTTAAGGGGCATAAGGCGGGTTTTGTATCTTCCGATTCGAACCTCCGTCCCGACCAAACTTTGCAGGAAGCCCTTGAGTTGACCGCCCGCACGGGACATTCGACTATCGCCGTTACCGAAGACGGAACCGCGGAAGGCCGCCTTGTCGGTATTTTAACCGGCCGCGATTTCCGTATTTCGCACACGCCGCCGGGAGCCCTTATCCGAGACTATATGACGCCCTTAGCCGATTTGGTAACGGGCAAAGAGGGCATATCTTTAAGCGAAGCGAACGATTTGATTTGGAAGCATAAACTGAATTGTCTTCCCGTCGTTGCGCCCAACGGCTGTCTTACTTCAATGGTGTTTCGTAAAGATTATGCAAGCCACGAAGAGCACCCGCTGGAACTGCTTGACAGCCGCCGCCGTTACGTTGTCGGTGCGGGTATAAATACGCGTGACTATATGGAACGGGTTCCCGCCCTGATACGGGCCGGTGCCGATGTGCTTTGTATCGATTCGTCTGAAGGTTTTACCGAATGGCAAAGCCGCGCCCTGCACGATATTCATGCCGAATTCGGAGAATCGGTGCGTGTGGGTGCCGGAAACGTCGTCGATAAAGAAGGCTTTTTGTTTTTAGCCGAAGCGGGTGCGGACTTTGTAAAAGTCGGTATCGGAGGCGGGTCAATCTGTATAACGCGCGAGCAAAAGGGTATAGGCCGCGGTCAGGCAACCGCCGTTATAGAAGTGGCGAATGCCCGCGACGAATATTATAAAAAAACGGGTGTTTATATTCCGATTTGCTCGGACGGCGGCATTGTCCACGATTATCACATGACGCTCGCTTTGGCGATGGGTGCCGACTTTGTCATGCTCGGACGCTATTTTGCCCGCTTTGACGAAAGCCCGACGAATAAACTGATTATAAACGGCAACTACGTGAAAGAGTATTGGGGCGAAGGTTCAAATCGCGCGCGCAACTGGCAGCGCTACGACCTCGGAGGCAGTGCCAAACTTTCGTTTGAAGAAGGCGTCGATTCCTACGTTCCTTATGCGGGAAGCCTGCACGACAACGTAGGCGTGAGTATGAGTAAAATCCGCCATACAATGTGCAACTGCGGCGCTTTAAGTATTGAAGAATTGCAGCAAAAGGCGCGCATTACCCTCGTATCTCAAGCGTCAATCGCCGAAGGCTCATCGCACGACGTTGTCGTAAAAAATACGACAATACGCGCCGAATAATTGCTTTACGGGCGGCGGACAATGCGGAAGCCGATATTGTAAGCTTCGCTGTGGGGCGCTCTTATATATGTAAAAGAGCACTTGCAGGAGTCCGAATTATATTCATAGGTTCCGCCGCGGTACACCCGCTTTTCTCCCGAATAGGGGCCTACAGGATCGGTGGCTCCGTCTATCAGATTGTTATCGTCCCAGTTCCAGCACCATTCTCCGACATTCCCGGACATATCGTATAAACCGAGTGCATTGGGAAAGGTTTCAGCTGTCCGGTGTATTCGCCCCGATGAGTTGACGTCATACCATGCATAATCTTTGAGTTTATTCGGCTCGCTTGTTCCCGCCCAAACGGTTCGCGCACTTCCGCCCTGAGCAGCCCATTCCCATTCGGCTTCGGTGGGCAGGCGGAACCCCTTTTTCTTTATATTCATAACGGGGGGATTTTGTGCGGCGGCATGATTGCTGTTGTATATTTCTTTGTTATACGTATATATACATTCACTTTCCCCTAAAGACGGAAACATTTTGGTAAGTTCATTACAAAAAACGACGGCTTCATACCATGTCATGCCCGTTTTGGGAAGTTTACCCTCAGCTTCGCGATTATTTTTCATGAGCAGATTGTACCATCCCTCGGTTACTTCCACAGCACTTATTTGATAGGCCGAAAGATTTACCTCATGCACGCGATTGTATATTTCGCCGACACTTCCTATAGTGCCGTTTTTTACCGCAGGTATATTTTTCATTTCAAAATCGTTGTCGCCGAAACAGTAGACATTGCCCTTGATGTAGGGTGAAACGCCTTTGGTTTTTGCATAGATATCCGTATTTTGAATAAACTCATAATCGTCGGGCAATGCGTCTCCTTTTGCATCGCTTATACGCCATTCTTTAAAACCGTAGTGTTCATGGATCGTGAGTTTTGCATCGGCTTGCGCTTTTATATCCTTCCAGCGCGTCCCGTTGGGCACCGATTTTAATACCGCCGGACTTCCTATATCGATGTGTGTATCCGCTTTTAGGCTGATGTTCACGTATTTCGGACGTATAATAGGGCGGACGGTAAACGTTTCGTCCGTGATACGGTACGAACCTGCAAGCGATTTTGGTTCTTTGCCGCCCGTATACTGCCAGCCGTATATGCCGTATACGGAGGAGTCTTTTAAGTTTATCAGTTTTTGTACCTGCGCTTCTACGGCCGACCATCGGGATTCCACAGGTATGGCAACTTCTTTAGGCTTTGCAACCGTGTAGGAAGCGGGATTTTCTTCAATTTTAACCGTAACAATAGCCGATTTTGAAACGGCACGTATCGGATGATTATCGGTGATTTTATAATCGTCGGTAAGAACCGTTGTAGAAAAACCGTGCTGCCATTCTTTAAGACCGTACCCCTCTTTAAATGTGAGGGCTTTGGTTGCGGTATTTTTTACCGAGCCCCATCGCGCATTAATATCCGCATAGATAACTTCGGGATCGGCACCGGCAATACCGCTATCGTATTCAATCGTAAGAATGTGTTTGGTCTTTTTTTCGTGAATGTACAGCTTATACTGTTCGGCATCGCCCGTTTTAAAAATAAAATCATCGGTAATTACTTTTCCGTCCGCACTGCCCAAGCTGATTTTATCGAAACCGTAATTTTCATATCCTTCTATCGGTTTGATGTTTGTCAGGACTTTATCTTTTACTTTGCCCCACGTACTTCCGTTTTTTACCGCCAACTGATCGATTCCGATTTTAAGATGTTCGGTATTTGAACCGGACGGATGTATAAAAAATTGTAAAAAAACTCTGTTATCTTTGAGAACGGCGGTAAGGCTGCAGTTTTCGGTAAAACGATACGTATCGGATATATCGGCTGCTCCCGCCTGCCATTTTTCAATTTCCCGGTACAGCTTCGGCGTACAGATACTTTCCGCATAGGATTTTATATCTTTCCATGCCGTACCTTTTTCTACGGTTAGTGTTTCATATCCGGGAGTGACGGCACCGCTGTTCGGCGTACATCCGAAAGAAAGTTTTACGGTTTTGCTTCCCGCTGCGGGTGCCGGCGGCGGAGAAAGCGGTGTTTTATACACGCTGAACCGTACGGCTTCAGTTCCCGTTTTGCCTCCGTTGAATGTATAAGAATCTTCAATCGATTTTGCTTCCTGTCCGCTTACCAGCATCCATGAGGCGGCTTCATAGCCGGGTTCAAAGGTAAGAGCTTTTATCACCGAGCTTTTTACGCCGGCCCAGTTGCTTCCTTTTGCAACGGTTATTTTATTATCGGGCGGCAGACCGACATAGCCTGCTCCGAAGGCTACCGAAAGCTCCACGGTTATTGCGGTACTCGGACTGTCCTTTTTTTGAGGTGTTGTGACGGCACCCGTATTCGAGGCCGGATTTTTTGCAGCGGATTTTGAACCGGAACAAGCCGTCAAAAAAAACGTAATAAATAATGCGGTAAGCATGATAACCGCATTTAAACGATATGTTCCGAATTGTTGTGTTTTTGCCGTTTCGTATTGATTGTCTGTCGAAAATGTGTATCCAAACTGCATAAAAATCTCCTTTTGGGTTTACTTTTGTTACTAAAGGGCAAAATTCGATATTAAATATTATAATCGGATTTTTTTATGAACGCAAGGTTAAGTTTGAAATATATTAAAAAACATATGTAATATATAGAATTTTTTGTGCTGTTTCCGCTTTTTTTGTGCCGGTATGCGCCTATAATACTATGTATGAATACTACAAACGATATATGCGATGAAGTCCGAGTCTGCAAAGCGGATATTGACGAAACTGCGGAAGCGGCGTGCAAAGAGGATGTGGCCGATGCGGAAACGGCGCGGAAATTTTTCGGTATAGCGTATCTGTATCCATGGCAGCGCATGGTGATTGCGAATATCCTTGAAGCTGCCGAAGAAGGGGAGCGCGGCAATCAAATCGTGCTTTTACCGACGGGAGCGGGAAAGTCCCTGTGTTTTATGATTCCCGCCCTGCTTTTGAATGGGCCGACGCTGATTATCTATCCCCTGCTTGCCCTTATGAACGACCAAAAACGCCGCCTCGATGAAGCAAAACTTGATACGGTTGTGTTCCGCGGCGGTCAAAGCGAGGATGAACGGAAAGAATGTTTTGAGCGCATAGCAAAAGGCGCCCGCTTTATTCTTGCAAACCCGGAAGTGCTGCAAAATCAATCCCTGCTGAAACATTTGACGCTCTGCAGGATAGCTCACATTGCGATAGACGAGGCTCACTGTGTGTGTGAATGGGGCGACAGTTTCCGCCCCGCGTATTTGGAGCTGGGAAAGATTATAAAAGAATTGGGCTGTAAAACGGTAACGGCTTTTACGGCAACCGCCTCGGATACGGTTTTAAATCGGGTTGCCGAAGTTTTATTTGCACATGACGTTCACATTGTACGCGGTGAAACCGACAGGCCGAACATACATTATTCGGTGCACCGTTGCGCGTCAAAAATACCCGCTCTTATTGAATGTATTATGCGCGAAAAACGCCCCGCTATTGTGTTTTGCGCAAGCCGGAGCCGCACCAAAGAACTTGCCCTTATCTTGCGGGATTTTTTATATCGAAAAGGCGAGCGGGATACCGTGCGCTTTTATCATGCCGGTTTGACGCGCGAAGAAAAGGCGGAAACCGAACAGTGGTTTTATCCTAAAAAAGATGCGATTCTTGTATCGACTTGTGCATTCGGCATGGGGGTGGATAAAAAGGATATCCGTACCGTTATTCATTACGATGCGCCTTCTACCGCCGAAGCCTATGTGCAGGAAGCGGGGCGCGGAGGACGCGACGGGGAACCGGCTCGTGCGGTTTTGTTGTGGTCGCTTCAGGACAAGGAGCGCTCGGATAAACAAAGCACCGAAAAAGGCGAGCGGTATGCGGTACTTTCCGATTTTGGGGAGGCTTTGTCTTGCCGCAGAGAGGTGCTGTTAAAAGCCCTCGGTGAGGAAAACTGCGTATGTTCGGGCTGCGACATCTGCGAAAAAGAGGCACAACATACGGCGGAAGATGCCGAAAGTTTTATGCGCTTTTTACATAAAAATCGTAAAAGATACCGCTTAAAAGAAGCACTTTCGGCATTTTCTTTTTACAAAAACCGTATGTGTGCGCAAACTTTCGGCGTGCATATTTATGATGAGCAAAACGTTTCGGATATGCTGTATGAACTTGTAAAAAGCGGGCGCGTAGATAAAAAAAAGGTTTTTATTCGTGCGGGGGGGGGGGGAAAACCCGCCGTTTCTCGGCACCCCGCTGCGGCGGGGGTGGGGGTTTGGGGGGCTATTGGCCCAGATCGGGTTTGGGAACGCCCTAGTCCCGTCCGCTTCCGGTTTCCGCAGCTTCGGGTACGGGGGCAGGTGTAGGTGCCGGTGCAGGAGCGGCGGTCTTTATTTTTACAAGACGTTTCCCCGCGCCGCTGCCCTTTCTTTTTTTATACCGTGCTACATAAAATACAAAATTCAAATATATCAAAACCGCAGCAAAGGCCGCGATGACACGATAATCGGAGATAACACGGTGTAAAATCGAAAACAAAGTTAAGTCGCTCATATCATATATATCGGCATAAAAAGAGGTAAATCGTACATAATCGGGGAAGCGCACCTCGCTTGCAAGCCCTTTTTCATTTTGGTATAATACAACATCTTTAAAATGCAATCGGATTTTAGAGGTGCCGAGCAGTCCGTTCTCGGCCTAAGGGGAAAACCGTGGCACAATTTACCGCACAGGATATTATAAAAAAGGCAAACGAACAGGGAATCCGTTTTATACGTTTACAGTTTACCGATATTCTCGGCTCTCTTAAAAACGTGGCGATTACCGTAAGTCAATTGGAAAAAGCGCTGAACAATCAGTGTATGTTCGACGGTTCTTCGATTGAAGGCTTTGTCCGCATTGAAGAATCGGATATGTATCTTTATCCCGATGTGAACAGCTATACGCATTTTCCGTGGCGTCCCGCTGCCGACGGTGTTGCGCGTCTGATTTGCGATGTATATACGACAAAGGGCGAACCCTTTGAAGGCTGTCCGCGCCGGGTATTGCGTAAAGTACTCGATGAAGCCGCTTCTCTGGGTTACACCTTTAATGTCGGTCCCGAATGCGAGTTTTTTTTGTTCCGTACAAACTCGAAAGGAAAGCCGACTTTAAAAACCTTTGACGATGCGGGCTATTTTGATTTGGGTCCCATAGATCCCGGGGAAAACGTCAGACGCGATATTATATTGAATCTGGAAGAAATGGGCTTTGAAATTGAAGCTTCCCATCATGAATGCGCGCCCGGTCAGCACGAAATCGACTTTAAATACGGCGATGCCCTTGAAACGGCCGACCGCGTGATGACTTTTAAACTTGCGGTAAAAACGATAGCGCATAAATACGGACTTCATGCAACATTTATGCCCAAACCCGTGTTCGGCGCTGCGGGAAGCGGTATGCACATAAATCTTTCAATGTCTAAAAACGGAACGAATATTTTTTGCAATCCCGGCGACGTCAACGGTTTAAGCCGTGAAGCGTACAGCTTTATAGCGGGCATTATGAAACATATCAAAGGAATGACCGCTATACTCAATCCGCTGGTAAACTCTTATAAGCGTTTGGTTCCCGGTCAGGAAGCTCCCGTTCACATCGCATGGTCGGCTCAAAACAGAAGCCCTCTTATCCGTATTCCGTCTTCACGCGGAAATTCAACCCGTATCGAACTGCGTTCTCCGGACCCTTCGGCCAATCCCTATCTTGCTCTTGCGGTTATTTTGGCTGCAGGCCTTGAAGGAGTTAAAAACAATCTTGAGCCTCCCGAAGCGGTAAACGGAAATGTCTATAAAATGACAAAGGCGGAACGCGAACAGTCCCGCGTCGAAAGCTTACCCGATTCCCTTGAAAAAGCTTTAGCCGAACTCGAAAAAGACGCCTTTGTTTTAAATGTACTGGGGCCGCATGTATGTGAAAAATACATAAAGGCAAAAAAACTTGAATGCCGTGAATACAATACGCGCGTCAGTCAGTGGGAAATTGACCGTTATTTAATGCAGTATTAACGTTTTACCCCGCTTACTCGAATTTTGTGTAAATTTTTAATTTTTTGCTCTTTTTTTATGCAAAAAGTCTGTTTTTTTTGTCATCAACACCTATATATAAGGTATGAGAACTTTTATTTTATTCCGTAAAACCGTTTGCGCCGCGCCTTTCTTTTGGGGCGTACTTCTGTGTGTAAGCTCCTGTTCGCAGACAGCTTTCCCGTTTTTCGGTACGCATGAAAAGATTGTTTTGAAAGTGCCTGATCCGGAGGCTGCTTATCTTCTTTTTATTGATGAAAAAGGAGAGGTACAAAAAATAACTTTAAGCGCAGGACAGGGCGAGGTGCGTATGGTTGTACCTAAAAACCGCGTAACTCCCTTTTTGTTTTACACGGGAGAAGCCGACACTTGTCCTTTAGGCTGTGTGTATCCTTACGACACTGTTTCCGATAAGGCCGGAGGTTTTACGGCCTTTATTTTATACCGTCTTGTTACCGCCGTGCAGGTTGACGGTCAAAAAAATTATGAGCGCATAAGTCTTTTTAATTGGGTAAAACTGAAAGAGGTTATAAGCACCTATGAGAATCCTTGGATTTTGGATGATGTTTTAATTGCGGCGAAAATAGAAACGGGTACATTCAATACCCGCAATATAAAGAAAAAGAAACAATAGAGACAGGCGGCGGACACCTCAAACGCAATCACCTTAAGCGGGGTGCCGATTTTGCTATTCTGTGTGCTTTTTTATATGCCGTTTTATGATAAATTTTGAGTATGCGTACATAAGGCCGGGAAAGAGCCGGTTTAGCGTATACACGAGTTTCGATTCAAAACCGGGGATAATTAAAAAGCGGCCGTGCTCAATACCCCGTATTATTGCTTGAGCCGCCTTTTCGGCAGTCATCGGTTTTATCGTTCCTGAAATCTTTTTTGTAATGACCGGTTTGGTGCGGTTTTCATTTACAAGCTGGGGCGTGTCCGTGTCGGCAGGCAGTACAAGAGAAACTCCTATCTTATAGGGAATCAATTCCGCGCGCAAAACTTCGCTGAAGCCCACGACCGCGTATTTTGACGGGGTATATGCGCTGTAACCGTATACGCCCATAATTCCCGCCATGGAAGATATATTTACAATGCGGGAATGTGCATTTTTTTTAATGTAGGGCAGGGCATGGCGAACCGTTAAAACAGTACCCAGATAATTGATTGCCGCGGTGTCCTTATATTCTTCAGGCAGGGTGTTTTCAATTTCCTTACATACGGCAATACCTGCACAGTTAATGAGGATGTCTATTGTACGATTGTCTTTGACGCAGTTTTGAATAAAGCCGGCAATCGATTTTTCGTTTGATACGTCAAGTTCATATGAGTGTACCGTATTGCCTGCGGTATACAGGGCGGATAATTCTCTTTGCGTTTTTTCCAAAATCTCTTTTTTGCGTGCGCCTATGATAACGTTTGCGCCTTTACGGGCGAATTCTTTTGCAAGAGCCTTTCCTATACCGCTTGAACCGCCGGTAATGACAACTGTCGGTTTATCCATCTTTGCCTCCGTTTTAAACCGAATCCTTATCGGTTATTAAAAAAGCCGGCTAAAAAGTCGCTTGCTTTTCGGCCGGCCCGTCGATTTTAAAAATCGGTATTATCCGTTATTATAAATCCGGAGCGTACTCTAAAAGATAGTCTTCGGCTTCTTTTGACCACAGCATATTGTTGTTTTTGACGAGTTTTGCAAGTTCGGCAAACAGGGGATAGGTTTTACCCTTTTCTTCAAAATCGGTTAAGGCGGTAAGGGGCAGCTTTTTGTGTGTATAAATCAGCTTTTTGCCGCCGGGGATTTTATCCAAATTGATAACCGTATCGCCAACCTGATCCAAGCCGCCTACATGGGTAACCATGGCTACGGGATTCAGCTTGCCTTCCGCCATCATCTCCAATGATTCTTTGATATCATCGGTATTGCCGCCTGAAGTTCCGACTACGTGGTGGGCTTCGTAGTGTACGTTGTAAAAGTTGTACATTGCACTAAAAGTCGGGTCGGTGGGGCCGGCAAAAAAGTTCAAACAACCGTCTTTTCCGCACAGGGCGTCTCCCAGTTCCACAACGGGCTTGACAGGTGCGAATACGAATACGTCGTCGAAGAGTTTTCCGCCGTTCAATTCTTTTAATGCTTCAACGGGATTTGCTATATCGCGCGTATTCACGTATACGAGTTTGATGCCGTACTTTGCCGCTTCCGAGGGGGGCAGTAAGCTTTCCGCCCGCTTTAAGCGCGCATCGTCGATGTCGGTTACGACCATAAAGCCGGGTTTGCGCGGATTGTGAATTGCATAGTCGATTGCCGTCAATCCCATGGGGCCTACTCCCGCAAGAAGGGCAAGGGAGCCTCCTTCGACGATACCCATGCGGTGCTCGTAGCTTCCCGCGGTTGTGTGGTATTGGGCGTGGAAGGCGCCTACAACGCAGGATACCGGCTCGGAAAGAGAACCCATAAAATAGTTATCGGCCTTGTATTCCAAAAGGCAGCCGAGTTCCATAACTTCGGCAGGAATGATGATGTAGGTTGCATCTCCTCCGATATGGGCGTAGGAATAACCGGGTGCCCACAGGGTTCCGTCCTTATTCAATGCGGGCTGGATGGCGAACTTTTGTCCGGCTTTAAATTGGTGCTGCCATTTTTTTCCCACTTCTACGAGTGTGCCGCAAAACTCGTGTCCGATAATAACCGGGTTTTCCGAAAGTTTTGCGCGTACACGCTTGTGAGCATCTCCCTGCATAGCCAGTTTATGGCTTGACATACATACCGAGTCCGATACCACTTTTGCAAGAATTTCATCGTCTTTAATCGGCGGAAGTTCGAATTCTTCCAACCGCAAATCATTTACACCGTATAAACGTACAGCTTTTGTTTTCATACATACTCCTATAAAAAGTCTTTGAGAAAACTTCAGTTTTCGAAAAGACTTTTTTCAGCACTTCCGCAGCAGAGCGAGGAAGTGTAATAAATATTGCCAGTTTGCCGAAAGGCAAACCATGGATAAAAAGCAATGGCAATATTTTAGACATTGCTTTTTATCATAACTCCTATAAAAAACTTCCGGGACCTGCGGTTAAATGAGCTTTTCCCATGCCTTTTTATACTCTTCATACCCGCTGACGGGAGCTTTGTCAACCGCCTGATAACTTATATCCGCAGCTTCTCCCAATTCGGCAATTTGCTTACCGCTCAAGGCCATAATCGCCGTCATTGCCGCTCCGCAGGCCGTAGCTTCCGCTATACTTGTCAAGAAAAAACGGTTTTCGCTCATAGCGGCGGCCAAAAGGGCATTGTACAATTTGTTTTTGCGAAACCCGCCTTCGGTAAATACTTTTGTTCCCTTTTTCAATCCTGCACGGCGTAAGGCCGTTTCGGTTTGTATTACAAGCGATAAGTCCAAAAGGGCAAAAAAGCGCTTTTCGTTCCGCACGATTTCGGGAAGTTCGGAACCGTTTTGCATAGCTTCAAGGGAATAGAATTTCCCTTTTTCCCAAATGCCCGGCTTTGAACCGGTAAACTGTCCCGAACCTGCAACCATTTCGGGCATAAGAAAGGTATCTTTTTCATTCAATACCGCTTGTGTTTCATCAAACCCGAACGAGGGAAAGACGTCGGTTTTATTTACTTTTTTATACAAGCTGATGTAGGTATCGAATTCCATCCCTCCCAAAAAGATTGAGGTTTTTACAGGCTGCCGAAATGCCGACTGGTTAAAAAAGACGATTTTACCGATGTCTTCATCGTTAAACTCAAGGCTGTCCTGCGGGTGCATACAGACGCACCAAGTCCCCGTCGAATTGAGTACGAAGTCGCCCGTATCGCTTTTGGCAAGGTAGGGTAAAAGAGAAGCGTTTGAATCGTGGATACCCATCGTAACGATAACCGACTTATCCAAGCCGGTGCGTTTGGCAGTCTTTTCGTTTACGGTACCCAGGGTTTCGCAGGTGTTTTTGTAGTTGACGGGGAGCATTGAACGTATGTTCAATGTATCGGCAACGGGCGACCAGTCGCTTTTTTTATGGTTCCACAAATAGCTGTGGCAGCCGCAATAGGTAGGCTCTATTCCGGGAATACCCGTAAAGACATATCCCCAATATTGAGGAAAGTTAAGGATTGTCTTTGTCTTTGCAAAATCGCTGGGAAAATGTTTTTGCATATACATAATGCCCTTTGCCGGATTTATAAGAGAACCGAACGGAGGCGTATACGTTGTTTTTTGCAATTCTTCCTTTGTGCCGCACAGCGTGTAAAAATCCTTTTGGAAACTTTCTCCCGGCTCATGAGTGTAAAACACGCAGGGAGCGCACACCTTTCCCTTGCCGTCAATACATACGAAAGTTGCTCCGTGGGTCGTTACCGACAACGCCTTTATCGGGTATTTTTGAGCAAAGGCCCGAAGCTGCTCACAAAACCAGTCTTCCATACCCGCCAGATCGTGAGCGTCAACCTCGACGCCTTCTGTCGGATCTTTTACTTTCAACGGTTCAAAATTTTTATACACCGCATCAAGCTGGTGAAGGTTTTCGTCGTATACGGCAACCTTTTTGTTTGTCATGCCGATGTCTATAACGGCAACAGCATAGTTCATAACTTCTCCTATAAAAATATTTTGAGGGATTTTCAAACCCCGAAAAATATTTTTTCGGCACTTCCGCAGCACAGCGAGGAAGTGCAATAAATGTCGGAAGTTTGCCGCAAGGCAAACTTTGGAAGCAAGGTGCGGTACCATTTGTGCCGCGCCTTGCGGCCGCTCCTTTTAGTATTAGTGCAGCATTACCTGGCCGCCGGTAACGGGCAGGGCCTGGCCTGTTTCATATACCTGCTCTACAAGGTAGAGAACGGCTTTTAAAACGTCGGGACCGGAGCAGCCTCTGTTCATCGGAACCTTTGCTTCGTAAAAGGCTTTTACATCCTGAACGGTTTTTGCGCCGGGAACCTTACCCGTTTTTAAGTACTGTACAAATAAGCCTTTTTCGGGATCAGACCACAGCGGACCGTCAAAAAAGTTTCCGGGGCATACGGCGTTTACCTTTATACCGTAGCTGACCAATTCGAGGGCAAAACTTTCGACCAAACCGATACTGCCGAATTTTCCGCCTGCGTATGCGCCGTTTTTATTCGAGCCTTCCAATCCCGATTTCGAGTTGATTTGAATAATATCGCTTGTCCACGAGGGGCAGGCGGCATTTTGGCGCTTCATAAGATTGGCGCAGTGTTTTGAAACGATTGCAAATGCCGTGTAATTTATGTCGGTTACAAAACGGAAAGACGCGATGTCCTGTTCCAAAATGCTTGAAGCGCGCAATACTCCGGCATTGCTTACGCACAGATCCAAGCCGCCTGCTGTAAGGGCAATCGTTTCAACCATTTCCCGAACCGATTCTTCGTCGGCAACGTTTACTTTTACGGCAAAGGCGACTTCTTTACCCTGTTCAGTGTTTAAAGTCGAGGCGAGTTTTTTGGCCCCTTCAATATTCAAGTCGGCTATACAGACAACGGCACCTTGATTTATTAAACCGCGTACGATTTCTTCGCCGAAACCTTGGGCGCCTCCGGTAACGAGGGCGACTTTGTTTTTTACAACTTCGGCACGGCAGGAAGGGCAAACGGCGTTTGCGGTCTTTGCAGGTACGGCATTGTCAATCGGCCATGATGCGGCAGTTCCGCTTTCAGCCGCTTTAAGTGAAGACATATCGGGGGCGGTAATAAAAAAGGCGTTTTCGCCTTTATATACCGCTTCAACAATGGCGGGAACCGCATTTTTACCGTCCTTTTTTACCGTATCAAAGGCTTTATGTACAATTTCGGCTGCGGTCTTTTCATCGTCGGTATCAATAACGATACGGACGGCACTTTGAGAAGACGGGGCTTCTTTACCGAGAAAGCGGACAGTCCACGGTTTTCCCGCTCTTTGTATGGCAGCCCCCCGGATAAGGGGAGCCGTAAATGAAGCATTATTCATATATCCTCCTGATATAATTCGATTTTTATGTATTGCATGACGGCTTACACATGATGTGCCGCGCTTTGTGTTTTTATCTGTTGTGCCGCTTCTTCAACGGTCATTGTTCCTGCGGGAAGCAGTTTTTTTCCCAAATCGGCGTAAATGCTTAACCTGCTGTTTAATGCGGTTTTGCAAAGAGGATTCTCCGGCGAAAACAAACCGTATTTTGTCTTATAGGACGAAAGCGCTTCGTGAGCAACAAGAGCCCATGTAGCATCGGTAAGGCTTGCAAAATCTTCATCCAAAAGTTCGGGACAGGAAAACTCCTGACGCGAACTGTTTATATCTACGCCCGATATTTCCATAAAGCCGTATTTTTCGCATAAGCGGCGTACGCGCAAAAGCTGCTGCTTTGTGTTCCGCGGCGGCATATAGGTAAC